>NZ_JAWOQO010000001.1:168937-546338 GCF_033337345.1 Vibrio sp. YT-18
CTGGCGCAGTCTCTGCCAACGCTGACTAACGTGACGTTTACGCCTGAGCACCAAGCCATCGGCCAAAGCGTGACGGTAACGCTGGAATTCGATAAAGAGCTGCAATCCGCAGCGGCGGAGTTAGGTGGCACGACGATCACCTCATTAATGGCAACCGCGGACCCAAGTGTTTGGACTGGTGATGTGATGGTACCAAGCACGTCGGATCTCAAATTGGGGTTGCTTGTTCGTGACTACCAAGACTTCTCAGGGAATACCGGAAGTCAGAACACGGCTTACTCCATGCCGATCACGCCGACCTTAGCCATCACGCCAGTGGGCAGTGTGGATGAAACGCTTGCCGCCACGCTACAATTCGAAGGCACGTCGACACGTTTTGACGGTCAGTCCTTGCGTCTTGAAGTGAAAGCACAAGGCAGCGCGACGGTATTGAAAAGCAGCAGTGCGACGGTACAAGCTGGTGGCACTTGGACCAGTGACGCGATGGATATGAGTCACCAAACCAACGGCACTTATACCGTGATTGTGACAGGGACGAACTCAGCCGGCATTGAAGTAAGTGAAAGTCAGAGCTTTACACTCGAGCAGTCTCTGCCAACGCTGACTAACGTGACGTTTACGCCTGAGCACCAAGCCATCGGCCAAAGCGTGACGGTAACGCTGGAATTCGATAAAAATCTGCAATCCGCCGCAGCAGAGTTAGGTGGTACGACGATCACTTCATTAGTGGCAACCGCGGACCCAAGTGTTTGGACTGGTGATGTAGTGGTACCAAGCACGTCAGAGCTGAATGTGGCGTTGCTTGTTCGTGACTACCAAGACTTATCAGGAAATACCGGTAGTCAGAACACGGCTTACTCCATGCCAATTACACCGACAATACACCTAGACGTTATCAACGATGTTACTGGAGTGGAAAGCGTGACAGTAAGTGGTAGCAGTGAACGATTTGAAGATGGTGAGTTCATAGATATCAAAGCAGTCGACGCTGATGGTACAGAAGCCACAGGCATGGCAACCGTGCTTTCAGACTCATGGACAACTGATTTAGATCTTTCAGGACTGAAGGAGGGGGTAGTGACGATTTATGTAAATGGTACCAACAAGCTTTCCGCCTCTGCCGAAGAGGCTCAAGCAACATTTAACTATGATCGTTTCGCAAGTACAGCCTCCTTAGGTGCTGTTTACAACCGATATTTTAGTGATAACAAAACTTTAAAAAATGCGGCATAAATAAAGCGAGCGTTTAGCTCGCTTTATTTCTTTTGGACTTTTTGTGATATTTATCAAAATAATTGCCTTTATTGATAAGTTACTCGAATTAATTAATCGTCTTAATACAAGGCTGAATAACTATAATAACTAGGCCAATGTTGCTTTTAGGTGTGTATGACGTGATTGTGATGGTCACTCGGCAGGAGCTGTGGTGAATGTGTCGCGTTGAAAATCTTTTTAAATATTATATATTTACGCTCGTTTCTATACTCTGAGTATAGTGTTCTGCATGAGGTCGATGGGTAATACCTCACCTCTTTAACTCGCGATGAAGCAAATTTAATCCTAGCAAGCTTCAGAGCAGTTACTTTTGTGAGTGCGTAATGCGCTCACCTTTTTATTTAAACTTCCTCAGTAACAGTCAATTTGTTGTTTGTTGCTGAGGAGGGCACCTCATAAACTTCTGAATTTCCTCGTGCTTACCTGAAGCGCACGTTACTACGATTTTTGTTAACTTCAGTCCATAAATTAAATTTTTTTAGATAGTAAGATTTTACCATTTTGACAGAGTGGGTGATGTTACTGGCTTTTATTGTGGTCAAATCGCATGTTTTAATAGTAAAAATCACCATTTTTTTTGGTGTTTTTGATTTCGGGCGATTTTTCTATCTCGTTGAAAATAAATGGCTAAGTAAGTAGGATACGCAGACCAAATCGTACTTGTAAGCCTTATCAGCTTAATTGTCACCGCAGCCATATTTACGATGTTGGTTGTGGAGAATTCAAATGCATTTAGTTTGCAAATTTATACCTAGCTCGAAGCTATCCTCCAACGAGCTATCTTATGTTCTTACACCGGACGAGTGTATAGGGCAGCTTTCGCGTTTGCGAAATTCAGATGACATCCTTAGAAACCTCCCTAAAGAATTGGCGCAAAAGATTTCCATCTCTGCCAAAAAAAACGACCAGCGCATTGCTAGCTGCTATAAGAATCGAATTGGGAAAAGGCAATTGGGTGTCATTATCTACCGTTGCTCGTCGGTCGCCATTGACGGACTCTCAGCTGCAAAGCTTCCCTAGACTTAAATCACTCGTTGACTCTGTATCTGCTTCGGATGAAAGCAAAGCTTTTAAAGCGGGTTATAAGCAGGTTACTGACGATGTTGCTTTAGTTCGTAGTTACACGCATGTCCCCTCTGAGCCAAGCCCAGATCAAAAAATCGTTGTCGAGTTTGCAGGGAAATGGTCTAGCAACGCGGCATGTTTGATGTTGGGAAAAACGGAAACTCAAAAAGAAAAAGTGACTGTAGGCAAGGCTGATACAGAAAACAAACACCGCAGCCTCGCGACATTTAAAGATCTCGAAGCTGAGGGCAAAACGCTCTATATCAAAATCCCTTGCATTGACCCGCCTCAGCCAATCCTGCTTAAACTCGCCGAAGACCTGCAACCCGTTGATAAAGAAACTCAGATGGATGAGTGGGATAACGTGTTAGTGCCTGTGCTACCTATGCTAGAGGGCACAAATGGACATGAGTTGGTTGCAGAAGGTTATTTCTATGTAATCTGGAATAACAAAGTTTGGCGAGAGGTTGAAGTTACAACAAAAGGCTACTTTGCTGATGTCGATTTAGAGTACTACAGAAATAATGATCCTGAATCCTCGATGAAAACACGACATGTCAACATTGATGGGGCAAACCTTGTACCAGACTACTATATTGGCGAAGAACCATTTGAGATTTATCAATCCGGTCAGAAAGTGTATTCGGGACATCTAAGCCTTGATCAAGGTGCTAGGGTATTCCGCCTTGTAGATGAGGAAGTAGATGTTGTTTTTCCAGAATTAGATATTGATCCTATCACTGTTAAAACGGCGCTAAGCCCTTATAAAGCTGGCAAAGATGGTTTGCGTATTGCACAAGGTGTTCCTCTACCGCATATTTGGGTGCCATATAAAGTCGCGGGAGAAGTACAAGAATGTTATATCCATTATTCCGAGTTGGCTTTGACAAACACGGAACTGTCTGAGCTAGAGAGTGATCCTGCTTCAATTGCTAAGTCTCTTTCAGAGTTGCAAATATACTCCTCATCCCAAAGCTTTGATAATGCGGGTGAGAATATTATTCCAGTTTCCGGTACCGCATCGACAGGGACTGGCAGTGGAATCATCAACGAACATAAAGAAAGCAATATCGCGGGGCTTAAGTTGGCTCCAAGAGGCGCTTTGCCTTCTATACGTTACCTTCACGAGCCTTTGACAGATCAACCGGACGATTTCTTTGGGCTTCGTAACATAGAACACGATTGGATTCACAAATCGTACTTTCGTTCAGCGATGAAAGACGACGATGGTTATATGACGCTGCGTTTTGCATTCCCGCCGGCAGAGGTCAAGAACGTCGATATTGTTCGAGGTGTTCATTCGAGCCTCTCCACCGGTAGCCAACGTCTTGTTGTTGTAGAAGAAAATGTACCCATTTCAGAATTGCTAGGTTAAACCATGAAAAAAATACTATTACTGTTACTTACTGCTTTATCGATAGCGGGTTGTAAAGATGACGGCCGCACTTACGTGGGTGAACATAACTACTACACCATGGAGCAGAGCAAGGTCCGTAAATCTGGCTCTGCGACTTATCAACAACGTGACTTTCCTCGTTACTTTATCCATCGTGCCAAAGAATGGCCAAGGGAAGATTTAAACGACGCGAGTTCTTACGATTTGCCACGCGTTCAGTTTACTTGGGCAAACTTATCAGACGATCAAGGATATGGACCAGACCCAATGTACGATGAGTACGAAGGGCGTGTAAAAGTTTGGAGTATGAAGACCGATGGTACGGACCTGCGTTTGGTGACAGATTTACCCTATCTTGGAAAGGCATCCAGCACTCGATACAAAACCAGTCGCTCACCAAATAATCGTTACGTTGCACTGAACTCCGGACCTGACATACATCTTTTTGATTTAAAAGAGCAAAAATTAATTGACTTGCCGCATCGTTTAGCTGGTATTCCGGGTTTCCTGTGGGCGGAAGATAGCAGCTACGTTTATTACCGCACGGGTAAGGTGGGGCGTGTGGTGTATAAGTGGGATATTGCTAAAGGTGAGGCGGAAAAAACGGATTTACAAATATTCGGTACAGGATTTATAAAAGGCGGGTTGATTTATGAGGTGGGAGATGTTGGAGCTGGAATCATTGATGAAAAGACTCATGAGCTTGTAAAATTGGTTCAATGGGGGAAAAAGTTACCTGTTAATAAAGCAAAAGCGCATTATACGGCGATCAGTCCAGAAGGGGACATCGTTTGGGCGGCTAATCGCAACTATCACAATGTGTTTGTTGTTGATCTAGCAAATGGTCAACAGATTGAGCGTGATGGGGCAATGCAATATGCCATCGGTCTAAAAAATCGTTTTTCTTTGACGAATTATAACGCGATGCTGATGTCAGTACAGAACAACCAGACAAAACAAGCGTGGAGTTGGTCTCCGTTGGGTTACAGCCGCACGTTAGACCCCGCCATTGTGTATAACCTCTCTGCAAATCATGGCAACTGGTTTAAGGAGGCTAAATAATGGCCAGAACCTACGATGATGAAATCTACTTATTTGGCGCTTTATTCTACAGCTACAATACGGATGAAGGTCGAATATTTGATTGGCATACAAAAGCTGGGTTTGGCGTAAATTTTTGATTTAAAGGCGAAAACTTCAGTTTCGCTAGCTCTGGTAAGGTTGGGTACTTTAGTGTCTGAAACGAATTGATGGCAATATAGATAGCTGAGCCGTTACGTTAGATTACAATAGCTCTAAAGGATTTACCCTGCAAACCGTTTTACGTTACCGAAGCTTTATGAAAGTCAAAAATAAAAGTGATCGATTCAGTGTATATCACCGTTTGCCCCCGTATAACAGTCGTCGAGCGTGAAAGACGGATAGGGTGGCAATGGTATATTCTACTTACTGGCGAAATAGGCATTGACTTCAATATAAGTTTGTATGTTGGGCTATCGAATGATGGCTTATGATTTAGTGGAGCAACATAGCTTGTCACCAAAGGACCTGTATCTCAAGTTACTATTGTGCTTCCGTAGTTAGCTGTAGAGTGTTGCAAGCACCTACTGAAGGCAGTCTTTTCTGGCTCCAGTGAGGCTTTATTACCTAGGCTCAGACGCAGACGTTTGTCTTCCATATAGAATATTCGAGCAAGATCACGGAAGTCCGGAAAGCGACTTATTCGCTAATATTTTAGTAAAACTGAAAGCTGAATCGTCAACTGATATAACGTAAAGTGTCTCATTTTTATGGGAGTACTAATGAATAGTTACGTTATTTTACATCGGGATAAGATTGCGGTGGCGATTGACCTAATGAGTGCAACATCGTCATCTGATATCAATAGGCTAAAAACGGAAGGCTTTTTCGTTGAAGAAGAAATGATTGATGCAAAGACAGATAGTGAGGCTATCAGAGTGTTTCAGTCTAGTGAAAGATGTCCGTGGAAGACTCTCCCTAGAAATAAAGTTCAATTGTGGTTGTTATACCTCTTTATTGCCCTTGGCGTGGTTATTAACGCCGCTGTTGGTGATTATTCTGAATTAAGAGAGGCTTGGGGCAGTACTGAGGTGTTACTTTACACCCAATTAAGTCTATTGGCTGCTATAGCGATGTGTCTAATTTATATGATTTCTAGATGTCTGAGAATACTGAAGGGACAAAATGATAAGGTCCTTTTAACTGATTAACCTCAAATTTTTGTCAACCATTCTTTGTCTGCGTCCCACAAGTCAGAGCTGGGAAATATACTCATATTTTTTAATCTGTTGGGGGCGTATTTGCCATGGCAACCCAATTAAAGAATGGATTAAGAATGAAAAAGAAAATATTACTCAGCTTGGGTTTGACGATTATAGTTGTCTCCGCTGTCGGCTACACCGCAACAAAATCCAACTTTGATGGAGCAATTTGTCGGACTAACTGGAGAAGCAATAATAGCTAGTTGTAACAAACGAATCGATAGCATTCCTTAAAAGTTACTTCCAGTAAATAAGATTTTAAAACAGAGTTCAAATGAATAATACATCAATCAAGCTTGCATGCCTTGCTTTTGCAGCAAGTTCATATGTCTATGCTCAAAATGAGCCGTTTGTTTATACCGATATTAAAGAGAAACGTGTATCCAGTGACACTGAAGGCATTGTCACCCATGGTTATACACCTGATGCGAGCATTTATTACGCATCTACGGTTGAAGAAGATGATAATGGTAACGTGCAAGTTCAAGGCGCGAGCTATATCGGAGACCCGGAATTCGACTGGGAAGTTGCAGACGGTTTCTATGCTTTTTGTGATGGCCATAAAGTGCAATTTGGTATCAACAAGTCATACATGGATTTCTACCTTAAAAATAGTGATTATTTGTTCACCTTTGGAGATGGAACTCGTCATTACTACCGTGTTGAGCATGGCGAAAATGCAGACCAGTACGCACCAACTATTGCTGCTAACAGACAATTTTTTCAACCTAAAGCGGCGTTCATTGATGCACTCAAAAGCAACAGTGCTGTGCATGTTGAGATCAATACTAAAGGTCAACTCAGCCAGATGACTAACGACTTTGACGATGATTTCCCTGTTAGTGGTCTCGCTGAAATGCTAACCCGCGTAATGAATCATTGCTCTGAAACTGCGCCTGAACTAGATATCACTTCATTGAGTAAGTCAAAGCAGTTGGTTGCCAAAGCTAAAGCGTTGACCAACACACGCTATTACGATGAGGCGAAAGCGTTACTAATTAAGGCATCTGAGATGGGGGACGGTGAAGCAAGTGCACTATTAGGCGATCACTATCAACTTTATGAAGAGGGCGATGCGCGCTGGAAATTGGCGCGTGAAGCAAGACGGTTGGGCGCAAAACAAGGTGACCCAGGCGCAATGTGCGCAGCGGGCGTTGACTATGTTCGCCTTGAACACAAGGACAGTGCCAATGGTGAGAAAGGCTTAGCTTTGTTACGACAAGCCGAGGCTAAGGGGGAAAGCTGTGCGTATTACAACTTAGGTTACATGTATTTAGAAGGCATGGTAGTTGAGAAAGATCGGGAGCGAGGGATTGAGTATCTTAAACTTGTTGCGAAAGAATCCGCATCAGCGCTGAACATGTTAGTTCAAGTGTACCAATACATGCCAAAAGAGCGTGATGCGGAAGTGTATCCTTGGGTCAAACTCATGATCGAAAAATATGATTTTGATATGAATATGAAGCCCATCATCTGTAACCGTAGCCCTGAAGTTTGTAACGAAGAGGATAAACGATAATGCTGTTATTAGGCTCGCCTTATAAAAAAGCCTTGTCATTAAGCATGACAATAGCACTAATGAGTCAGTGCTTACTGTTTTCATTGTCGGTATCGGCGACTCCATTCAATGACCTTGAGTTTGAACGTAATATACGTAATCGAAACGATGTGACGGCGCTACTAAAGGTAGATAAGAGCCCTTATACCGGGGTTGCAGAGTCTTTTTATGATAATGGGACTAAGCGTGCTGAGGCTTATTACTTAAATGGAAAGCAGCATGGACCAAGCTTTAGTTGGTTTGAAGATGGTCGCTTAGAATCAAAAAGCCATTGGCTTAATGGTAAGAAACACGGTACTGAACAAGAGTGGAAAATAGATCGTTCTGTTAAGAATGACCAAGGCCAGCCAAGCTATTACCTCGAAGAGCTCAATACCTATCAGTATGGTATTTATAACGGCAAACAGAAGTTTTGGCGTGAAGGTCGTCTTTATCGCGAGGTGCAGTATGTAAATAACAAATACCAAGGTGATAAAAAGCAATGGGATATTGATAAACAAGGCAATCGATATCTTTCTAGCGACGAACAATACGTTGACGGTACCAGAGCGGGGTTAAGTCGCAGCTACTTTGCTGATCATCGCCTCAAAGGAGAAGAGTATTTCAATCGCGGAAGGGAAGACGGCATGGTGCTCGATTATGATATCGACATGATTGATGGTGTTGCGCGATACAATGAGAGGTCTTTTTATTTTAGAGAAGACGGCAAATACGAAGGGATTAAGTGGGAACATTACAAAGGTAAGATTCGTTCGATATACAGTACCCGTGATGGGCAGAACTATGGTTTTATCCAAAGTTATAATCCTCAGGGTATATTACTGAGTATGAGACCGACGCTGACTGGCAAGTGGCTTCGATATCATCGAAACACGAACTTACTTTCTAGTGAGAAGTATACCTTTGGTGGTCACTTTGATGATTTGCAATATACCTGGTATGACTCAGGCAGTATTGAAACGATAGACCGCCTTGATATAAATAAAAAGGGACCTTATAAATCAGCTTATATTGGTATGGCTGAATGGTATAAAAATGGTAATCAAAAACATGAGATAAAAGCGACTAAGAATCCGGAGAGGTATTCAAAAACATCTTGGTACGGTAACGGGCAGATTAAAACACAAGGTATTATCGTTCGTGATGGCGAAATTGGTACACATAAGGCGTGGTACAAGGATGGCCAACTAAAGAGTGAACTAAGTTACGTTATTGAAAAGAATAGGTGGGGTAATCGGAGTGTATTGAATGGTGAAGCAAAGCAATGGTACAGCAATGGTCAACTGAAAGAGCAAGCTCACTATGTTAAAGGTCAGCTCGTTGGCAAGCAGACAAAATGGTTGGATGACGGAACGTTGCATTCAGAAAAATCATGGAGTCTGTAATCATAATGGATCTAATACAGAGTATTAAAAGCGTTTATATGTTGGAAGAGACAAGTATGTACGATGAAGCACGCCATTTTATTAAACATGGATTGCTGGCCTTGTGTTTAATTCCGCTGGTTGCTAATGCAGCTATTCTTGAATTTAAAGGTGAAAAAGAAATGCTTGCTTATGAGCGAGGTCATACAACACCTTTCACGGGCACTGACTTACAGTACTTTATGGATAAAGATGAGCCTGAGCAATCTTTGAATAAGCTTAGTGAAATCACCTATGTTGACGGTAAAAAGCACGGTGAAGAGAAGTTTTGGACTTATTCTGGTCGCCCTAAAATGTTGAATACTTATGAGCATGGTGTGTTGAATGGGCGCGCTGCTATCTGGTACACACACCTGATTAATCAGATGGCATGGGAAGGTCAGTATCTCAATGGTAAAAAACACGGATTAACCAAATACTGGGACACATATGGCCGTAAGCAATGGTTCATCAATATGAATCAAGGTGAGCGTCATGGGTTAACACAGGGTTGGGACGGTAATGGTACGCTGATATTCAGCGGTGAGTTCGTAAATAACCGACAGCAAGGTACGCAAACTTGGTATTACAGCAATGGCAAGCTGAAACAGCGAACTACGTTTACTGTCGGTGAATATAACGGTAAACATGAACACTGGTTTGAAAATGGCAACATTGCTGTCCAAGCCAAATATGTTAGTGGGAAGCTTGAAGGTCGGGAACGTTATTGGTATCCGAATGGTCAACTGAAAAGTGACGTGACATACAAAGACGGTCTTAAGCAGGGCAAAGAGTCAATTTGGTATAAAAATGGGCAATTAATGCGCACTGCTGAGTATCAAGCTGGTTTGAAACAAGGCAAGCAACAAACTTGGTACAAGAATGGTAAACCGCAGTCAACCAGCCACTTTACCCAAGGTGAGCTTAATGGTGAAGAACTACTTTGGACTGAAAACGGTGTAAAAACTCAGTTCATCTACAAAGATGGAGAAGTCACTGAGTTTACAATGCTATAAACGATTTGAGTTTGTAAGTTTGAATGGGAAGGCTCCTCAGTTTTTACGCTTTTTAGTAGTAGGGACGGGTAAATAAACATCCTGTTTTTACTTCGATTGGATGTGTGATTTATAAACACCCTTTCAACTATACTGGTTGCTTATTGGAGTTTTGTTGCTTAAATCGATGGAATTAAATCAATAAGCTGCGATCTGAACGAATTCCAAGGGTCGTCGTAGATTAATGCTTAAACCTCGAAACAAAACAGTTATATGGGACCAGTGTAATACAGCCCTAATCAACCTTTGCTCTCTGATCTTTTGGATTGATGAGAGCCATAGTCGAATGGAAGAAAAACAAAGAAGGAAAGTACTCTAGGCCCAATTGATTCAATGATTTAGCTATTGTTACGGTATTAATGTTCAATTACATCAAAAACTCAATTTACGACTAGCCTGAGCCGATCAAGGTCATCCTCTCACCAAAGCAAAAGCGCTTTGCTCAAATTGAAGCATTAGAATCGGATGCTGCTTTGCTAGATAAATCCAGCACGCCATTAGATGAATTAAGCAGTTACAGTGACGGGCAGTCATTCAGTGCACAAGAATTCACCCCCGATGTAGACAGTGCAGTCATCCACAAAGTTACTGAAGACGACATGCCATGGCTGAGTGACCAACAAGCCATAGTTCGCAGCTATGACCAAAGCAACACCGTGATTGCCTATGTGGATGGAAAAAACAGTGGTTTTCAATTGTCAGTTGAAACCGGGCTGATCGATTTTAATACCCCTGTCACTCATTATGCGGTGATATCTGATAGTGAAAGTGATTGGGTCTCGAGTGAAGCGCTTCAATATGACCAAGAAAACCCACATTTTGCGACGGCGCAGCTCGGTGGTTTTCCCCAAAAAGGAAAATTTACTTTACAGATCACCTCTCCAGGTTATACCCATCACTCGGAACTTGTTTTTCAAGACTTAACTCTTGAGCAAGTACAGAATTGGTCGACTCCGAGCCAAATGGCCGAAAGGGTAGAACCCGAGCCAGAGCGTAGCGAACAAGAGCTGAATGCAGAAGATAATCTCAGCCAATATATGTCGCTGTGGAAACAAGAATTAGGAATGTAAGTTATGAATAAAAAAGTCTTATTTGGCTTGTCCGCATTTGCTATTGCGGGCGTCGGGGTAGGCAGCGCCTTTAGCCCACAAGTTCAGCAATGGTTAGATGAAAGAGCTGCTGCACAAGCGGAGCAAGAAAAATATAACAAGGCGTTAAACACGGTTGTTTCCTCGATGGGGCTCTTTGTTGATAGGACGTCAGAGCGAGCTGATTGGATATTGGAAGTCGCAGACCCACGCACCGCGCCGTTGGCTCAGTGGGACAATCCCGGAGACAAGCCGCAAATCATCACGCAGATTTATCGTGCTGAAAACCGCAAACAAGCTGGTTTATACACCATGAATTTAGACGGCAGCAACCTGCAAACCTTGTTGACTCCAGAAGAAGTTGGCAGCCTAGTTGGGTTTACCAAAAACTTGCGCCCGCAGCGCTCACCAAATGGTCGCTTCTTATTTTTTAACATGGGGTTATTCGCATCGTTAAAAGGTTGTGCCGTTGCAGACCTTAAAACCCGCCAAATCGAACGCTTCGGGGGTGATTGTAACTTTGGTGGCTGGTTGCCTGACAGCAGTAAAGCTTACATGTCGAAACTCGGTAAGGCGTATGAATTTGATACCAACAGCATGGTTATGAGTGATCTGCCGTTGGCTTTACCTAATCCAGATTCTCCTGAACTGAGAAAGAAATGGCTGGATGGTAACGAGCATGCTTATGATGAACCTATAAGAGTGCAACTTTTGAATCAAGGAACACAGCTACTAGTAACAGCAAGAACTTCCCATAACAAAATTGTATTAGGTAGGGCCGATGAGGAAACCAATCTTGCCTATCAAGTTGGCGACTGGCAACATTACAAGGAGGAGCGTTATTACCCTAAGGAATGTTATTTAGCCGAAGAGCGGAGAAAGTACAATGCCGTTGCAGATTATATCTACTGGCGGGAGGATGGTGGTGCGTTTACTTGCAACACCAAGGATGGTTATCGTTCATTTAATACTCGAGCAACCGACAAAGCCATACCTTTAGCTAACAAAGACAGTCGCTACACGTTGCAACTCGGCGTATTAAGTGGCGATGATGCGCCTACCCCGAGATTGTATAGAGCGCGTCAGGCAGATGAGAGCTCACCGATTGATGAACTCGCTTACCAGTATAAACTGCCTGAAGACGGCGATAGTGTTAATGGCTTCTCCCTTTATGTTCCAGCGAGTTTGCAGCCTGACTTTTCTGATTATGATTTACGTCAGGAATTCCCTGCCTTACCAGACCACGCTCAATACAAACAAGCTTTCGCCCGTTATCAGGAAGCACAGCAAGAAAAATGTAAAGAAATAGATTATGGAAAATGGACATCACTTGAAATCCGACGTTGTGAGCGCACATGCCAAATTGAAAGACAAGGCGATCATTTTGTGACGGCACACTGTCACTCAAATAAAGCTAAATAAGGAGTAAACTTCATGGCGAAATTAAACCTTAAAGTCAGTGGTGTTTACCTCCTGGGGCAACTTTTTGATGACAAGGGACCAGTACCAAATAGTCGATATTTCCCCCTGCGTAATAATGAATTTGTTAACTTCTGCTCAAAAGTAAAAAAAACTGTTTTTCTTAAAGCCTTCTTTTTGAATAAGTGCGGTAGGTAATATGTCCAAATTTCCAGTTAAAGTGACTTTGTTGGCTGTTAATCTGTCGGCTTGGGGCGTTTGGGGTTTTTCTGCAGATTTTTCTATCTCGTTGAAAATAAATGGCTAAGTAAGTAGGATACGCAGACCAAATCGTACTTGTAAGCCTTATCAGCTTAATTGTCACCGCAGCCATATTTACGATGTTGGTTGTGGAGAATTCAAATGCATTTAGTTTGCAAATTTATACCTAGCTCGAAGCTATCCTCCAACGAGCTATCTTATGTTCTTACACCGGACGAGTGTATAGGGCAGCTTTCGCGTTTGCGAAATTCAGATGACATCCTTAGAAACCTCCCTAAAGAATTGGCGCAAAAGATTTCCATCTCTGCCAAAAAAACGACCAGCGCATTACTAGCTGCTATAAGAATCGAATTGGGAAAAGGCAATTGGGTGTCATTATCTACCGTTGCACGTCGGTCGCCATTGACGGACTCTCAGCTGCAAAGCTTCCCTAGACTTAAATCACTCGTTGACTCTGTACCTGCTTCGAATGAAAGCAAAGTTTTTAAAGCGGGTTACAAGCAGGTTACTGACGATGTTGCTCTAGTTCGCAGTTACACGCATGTACCTTCTGAGCCAAGCCCAGACCAAAAAATTGTTGTCGAGTTTGCAGGGCAGTGGTCTAGCAACGCGGCATGTTTGATGTTGGGAAAAACGGAAACTCAAAAAGAAAAAGTGACTGTAGGCAAGGCCGATACAGAAAATAAACACCGCAGCCTAGCGATATTTAAAGATCTCGAAGCTGAGGGCAAAACGCTCTATATCAAGATCCCTTGCACTGACCAGCCTCAGCCAATTTTGCTTAAACTCGCCGAAGACCTGCAACCCGTTGATAAAGAGACTCAGATGGATGAGTGGGATAACGTGTTGGTGCCTGTGAGACCATTGGCTTACTTAGATGGCAGCAAAGACAAAGCAAAAGCTTCTGACCTCCGCGGTGGTTTCCTTTATGTGTTTTGGAAAGGGAAGCTTTGGCGAGAGATGGCCATAAACGAGAAAGGTTATTACCAAGATGTTGACGTCGAGTATTACCGTACCCTAGAGCAAGAAGAAAAGAAAAAGGACACGCCTCAGGTAATACAAAGAAGCGCAAGCGGCTTTGCCATGGCACATTTCTGGGCACCTTACAAAATATCGGGTGAAGTCCAACAGGGAGAAAATGGACTCAAGATCATTTTCTCACCAAAGCAAAAGCGCTTTGCTCAAATTGAAGCATTAGAATCGGATGCTGCTTTGCTAGATAAATCCAGCACGCCATTAGATGAATTAAGCAGTTACAGTGACGCACAGTCATTCAGTGCAAAAGAATATACTTCCGATATAGACAGCGCAACCATCCACAAAGTTACCGAAGACGACATGCCATGGCTGAGTGACCAACAAGCCATAGTACGCAGTTACGACCAGAGTAATACGGTCATTGCTTATGTGGATGGAAAAAACAGTGGTTTTCAATTGTCAGTTGAAACTGGGCTGATCGATTTTAATACCCCTGTCGTTCATTATGCGGTGATATCTGATAGTGAAAGTGATTGGGTACTGAGTGAAGCGCTTCAATATGACCAAGAAAACCCACATTTTGCGTCGGCGCAGCTCGGTGGTTTTCCCCAAAAAGGAAAATTCACTTTACAGATCACCTCTCCAGGTTATACCCATCACTCGGAACTGGTTTTTCAAGACTTAACTCTTGAGCAAATACAGAATTGGTCGACTCCGACTCAAATGGCGGAAAGGGTAGAGCCAGAGCCAGAGCGTAGCGAACAAGAGCTGAATGCAGAAGAGAATCTCAGCCAATATATGTCGCTGTGGAAACAAGAATTAGGAATGTAAGTTATGAACAAAAAAGTCGTATTTGGCTTGTCTGCATTAGCTATTGCAGGCGTTGGGGTAGGCAGTGCCTTTAGCCCACAAGTTCAGCAATGGTTAGATGAAAGAGCGATTGCACTGGCGGAGCAAGAAAAATATAACAAAGCGTTAAACACGGTAGTCTCTTACCTAGGGCTAGCTGTTGGTGAAAAATCAGAGAAAACTGATTGGATATTAGAGGTTGCAGACCCACGCACCGCGCCGTTGGCTCAGTGGGACAACCCCGGAGACAAGCCGCAAATAATCACGCAGATTTATCGTTCTGAAAACCGCAAACAAGCTGGTTTATACACCATGAATTTAGACGGCAGCAACCTACAAACCTTATTGACCCCAGAAGAGGTTGGCAGCCTAGTTGGGTTTACCAAAAACTTGCGCCCACAGCGCTCACCAAATGGCCGCTTTTTGTTTTTTAATATGGGCTTATTCGCTTCATTAAAAGGTTGCGTCGTTGCAGACCTTAAAACCCGCCAAATTGAACGCTTTGGCGGCGGTTGTAACTTTGGTGGCTGGCTGCCTGACAGCAGTAAAGCTTATATGTCGAAACTCGGTAAGGCGTATGAATTTGATACCAACAACATGGTTATGAGTGAGCTGCCGTTGGCTTTACCTAACCCAGATTCTCCTGAACTGAGAAAGAAATGGCTTGAAGGTAATTGGGGGGATCTTGCCTATGACAAAATTAAAAGAGTTAGGCTGTTAAATGATGGGAAAGAGCTTCTGGTTAAGACAAGTACCTCACGTAGCAAAAAAGTTTTAGGTAAAGCCGATAAGGAAACTAATCTCATCTATCAAGTTGGCGAGTGGCAACATTACACTGTGGAGCGCTATTACCCTAATGAATGTTATTTACTCGAAGAGCGGAGAAAGTACAATGCAGTTGCAGATTATATCTATTGGCGGGAGGATGGTGGTGCGTTTACTTGCAACACCAAGGACGGTTATCGTTCATTTAATACTCGAGCAACCGACAAAGCCATACCTTTGGCTAGTAAAGACAGCCGCTACACGTTGCAACTCGGCGTATTAAGTGGCATGGATGCGCCTACCCCGAGACTGTATAGAGCGCGTCAGGCAGATGAGAGCTCGCCGATTGATGTACTCGCTTACCAGTATAAACCGCCTGTGGAAGGCGATAGTGTTAATGGCTTTTCCCTTTTTGTTCCAGCGAGTCTGCAGCCTCATTTTTCTGATTATGATTTACGTCAGGAATTCCCAGCCTTGCCAAGTCATTCTCAGTTTAAAGATGCCTATGCTCGCTACCTCGCATCTCAGGAACAAAAGTGCAAAAAAGTAACTTACGAAAATTCTTCTGGTGAAGATATCTTTCGATGTGAACGTACATGTCAAATTGAAAAACAAGGCAATGTTTTTGTGACAACACATTGCGACTCAAATAAGGTCAAATAAGGAGTAAACTACGTGGCGAAATCAAACCTTAAAGTCAGTGGTGTTTATCTCCTAGGGCAACTTTTTGATGACAGGGGACCAGTTCCAAATAGTCGATATTTTCCCCTACGCAATGTGTGCTTCGCGCATAAAGACGACAGTGAAGGCAGGACTGTCAGTTATGATGGCAAAGGTCACCAAACTCAAACACCACCAAAAGCGGCGCTACTGTACAGTGATGCACTCGGAAAAATTACCTATTTTAACGCGCCTGAATCATTAGATTTGGGGCAAAATTTGCCATTGCAAGGTAATCCTGCATCCGCAACAACGTTTGCCTCTGGCCACTCTCGTTTACTATTTTTTCCGCCTTATTTAGCGCCAATTCACCTTATGAGTGAAGAGGGCAAAGACGGTAAATGGCTGGCGAATCTGTATAATTCGCTTATCTCGGGAGCAGAAACTAAGCCTTTAGAAAATTATTATCAAGTTTCTGAACAAAGTGATTATTCCATCTCTGAACTATTACCAAGTAAAGAGGTCGGTGATAAACACTATGCTGCTGCTATCGGTAAACTTGAGGACTCGATAGAGAAAAAGCAGCTGAGTACGCTAAAAGCCATTGTATTACCTCAGAAATATACGATTGTGGTCCACTTCTCTGATGCCAACTTCGTTCGCGCGACGGTTACGCTGTCGAATTTTCCTTCACAGTTGCGAATTACAGGGGATGCAGGTGGCAGTAATTTAACCGCTGTGAGCACTGTTAAAGAAGTCAAATTCAAAGATATCGACGGCCAAGAAAAGAACATTTATAGCGCTACGTTCTGGGTAAGTTCTGATTCGATATTTAAACTCGACGAGGCGAGCCAGCATTGCCGTTTTGATATTGATCTCTCTACTGTGGACAGAAATGCAACAGCTTATTGGTTAAGGAAAGACTTTCAAAAAAAATACAGTTTTTGCGAACGAGTATTGCACTTACCAATCTCAACCCCGCTTGGGCGCAGTGCTTTGGTGAACGGTAATCCCATCTCGGTAGAGGAAGCACTGTTCAATCAAGCCTCTCACCTTTACCCCAACTTACTGGAAAAACTGAAACAAAGCCCAACTGATTTGCCTGAAAAACTCGCCAGTGAGTCAAAAAACGCAATTGCTCCTCAGATATGGCACAGTGTACAAAGCAATAAAGCGTACATTGAAAGTGCAGCCCAAACGATGCAACACAAGTTAAGTTGGCAAACCGTTGCCAAGGTTGCTGCGGCTTCTGTTGGTGGCAGTGCTGATAGCGAAATGAGAAATATTGCGGGTGCGACAGAGGCTTGTTTGTCCGTTATAAGTAAAGCTAATGATCTTTCAGCGAATACGGCTGCATTTGGCCAGAGTCAAATCGATATGATTAAGTTGTTCGGTGACAAAGGCAATATCTTATTTGACAAGTTGAAAGATAAGATCAATTTGATTGAAGTGCCTTCGCAGTGGCGTCAGTTATTACAAGATACTCAAATAGCGGAAAAAATCGGTAAAGGTTTCACTTTGGCTGATGTCATCATTAAAGGTGGAAACTTAGTCGAGGCTTACAACAAAGACGATAAGGCGAGCAAAAGGCTTGATTCTGTTGTGCTTGAGTACCTTGCGACTGTACAGCAGCCTGGAATGAAATCTTTGGCTAGTATTGGTGATAAGGCACTTTTGGACGCAGAGACTAAGGCACTTGAACAACTCAAAAACCTACTGCCCAAGCTTGGAGACAACGATGAGCTTTCATTAAATACCGAGGTTAAAAAAGGGCGACACATATTCGAATTAAGAAGCACGACGTTTGCTTTTGACCGTAGCGACTCAAATAACCCTAAAGCTAGAGCCAACTTAATTGAATTAGGGGGGATACTATCGCAAATACATCGCCCGATTCCAATTACGATAAAAGGTCACACTTGTTCGCGTGGGTCGATCGAATACAACCAGACTTTATCAGAAGAGCGAGCGAGTTATATACGAGAATGTATATTAGAAGGGATTACGTCTAACCAGGCCGTTTGGAAAACGTGCATACGTGCCATTGGTCTAGGTGAGCGAGAACCGCTTGTCCCCAATGATTCTGAAGATCAACGCCGACGCAATCGTCGCGTCGACTTACTGCTTCATTTTGAAGCAATCTTAGATTACCCAGTTTCTCGCGGTGGACTAACTGTCGTCGAAAAATCCCGTCAAATGATGATTGCTAATGAGATGCAGCTTGACGCGGCCACTTTAGATGCAATAGAACTTGCCCTTGATACTGCCCTTGATGTGGCTTCAGTAACGCCTTTGGGAGCGACTGCTAACTTTATTTATACGGTGGGCAAGGCAGGTTCTTCGCTGTTCTCAAATCTTTATGATTTTATTACTGAAGAAGCAGACACTTTAAAGCTACGAAATAATCTTGAAAAAATACAATACCAAAATATTGTCTCTCAAGAACAAATATTGTCATTTGGTTCAGAAAGTCTCTCTGACGAGATGAAGTCAAGTTATTACAAACGTGCTCACGCGCTGAATGGCTTGAGTCGATTATTGCTTGAACGAAACTATCAAGAAATGTCAGGCGACCATAGCAACGTTTCGATAGAAAATATTAATGATTACATTAAACTTTTTTTGCTCAACGATCAGTGGCAACTTAATGAAAATGGTTTTGGTATGGTCCACCTTGATGAGTTCTTTATGGATTCAGACTATGCACAAGCAGAGCTATCACTCCTAAAAGCCAGCACTTATTCTGCTTACGCACAGCTAGGGGCAAGTATTGCGGGCAGACAGTTGAGCGATTGGTACTCCGACGCTGAGGATAGTGAAAGCCCAAGACCATTTATGGAATACAGCCCAATTCACTACATGGCATCCGCTAATACTCAAGCGCTTGTCAAAATGTTTGAAGTTCCCTTTAAAACTGAAGATCTGGAAGCGCTGTACAAAGGAGCTAAACAGTCAATATCTGTTAAAACGGCTCGTGATGGAGCACCAAAAAAATGGATAGCAATGGATGAGTTCCTAGCAGAATATGGGTCTTTGTCACCGTTTGATGAGGTTAGGATTATCGTCGTCTTAGCTAAAGAAGCGGTCGAGTCATTAGAGCCAGAAAAGCGCCGCTTTTTACATCGAGTGGGAATTGAGGTTCAAGCTCGCTGGAATTGGTCGAATTACTCAACTAAGACAGATGCGGTGATGGAAGGGTCCAAAATCGTCAATAAAAGCTCAGAGTACCTGCGAGATATTAAGCCGATAGTTGATAATTTAAATTTGACTTCTAAAGAACAAGCGCTGTTTAACCAGAAATCTGATGATGAAACTTGGGGCGTGATTATCGAACCGTCTTTTGTTTTTGGAGTCAACAAAATTAAGGGAACAAGACCGTGGATTCCGTCCGATTCGCCGAAAAACATATATTTGAACCGCTTGTTTGAAGAAGAAAATAGAGAATTACGCACCGGTGAGTTACCTCTACAGTATGAGTACCTGGCGGGCATCAAAGGGGTTAATGATTCATTTGAACCTATTAATTATGATTTTTGGGCTGCATGGGGGATTTCTACATTCGATCTTTCATTGAGTCCCTCTCGACTTTATCAATTTGGTAAAAATAAAGACATTAAACATGCTGATCATTTATTAGTTTCAGAAAGCTTCCTGTCAGCGCCAAAACCGGATGCAGATCAAGGTAGTTTCCCTAAAGTGTTTGATGATCCGACTGTTGAACTCCACATAATGCAGCAAGGTCTTGAAGGTAAATACTCTGATTTTGCGCGGTACTACAAGGAGGAGGTTGAGGATTTTGATTGGAGTAAGTGGGTCAATTGCCTAGCGGTCGTTAAGACTAAACACTGTCCTGATACACATTTCAGTAACCTAGGATTTGCGCCTGGTAAAGTGATAGGTGTTGAGGCCAAATTGCGAGCGGTTGAGCTTACCAATAGTATTGATTTTCTACCTGTTGTGTCAGGTGGAACTCACTTCACTTTGGGTAAAGGGGAGTTATATCGAATAGGTACCATCGTTGAAAAAGATAATGAATGGCAGTTTGACGTAATGACCTCACAAAAGCATGGAGCACCATTAAAAACTGAGCTCTCCACTCAGCTTGAGAGCTTACGTCAATCTTTTTCAAGAATGAGTTCGAATGAACTTAAAAGTCATGCTATCACCAACTTTGTTGGATTGCGTCAGAAGACGGATATCTATGCACAGATTTTCAAGCCTGAATATGTCAATGTATTAGGTTCAAAAGTAGCTGGGCTTAAACCATTTAAGAGAGTTGAGAAGCTAGTTGATAATTTTCACGAATATATTGACCTTCAACTTGAACTTATTGGGCCTATTGGATCAGGTTTACATGCGCAATCAGAAAAGTTAAAGCTTAATATACATGCCGTTGACCGTGAAGACATTCCAGTAACTTGGTACAAATGTAAGGATGAGCTCATCAAAGGAGCCGAAGAAATTCTGAAAATAGAGGACAAAAGAGACTTATTTTCGAAACGAGAAATAGCAAAGCGCTACGGAAAAACCTACTCTGATATTTCACCTATTTTAGAATGGTTGGCAGCAGGCGAAGCTAAGCCAAGTAGGCTAAGTGATCGCCAAATTATATTGATAAACAAATGGATTTTAAGTAAATAAAAAAACCGCCTTCGGGCGGTTTTTCTTTTCTTACCAATGGAAACTGAAGTAAGGTTTTCTCGCTTCTCGCTTAACCCGCTGCAGAAATATCGTATTTCTTCATCTTATGGTTGAGGGTACTCATTGGCAGCGCCAATTGCTCGGCAGCTTTCTTGGTGTGCCAATTGCAG
This sequence comes from Vibrio sp. YT-18, assembly GCF_033337345.1. Classification (NCBI taxonomy): domain Bacteria; kingdom Pseudomonadati; phylum Pseudomonadota; class Gammaproteobacteria; order Vibrionales; family Vibrionaceae; genus Vibrio; species Vibrio sp. YT-18. Next base: position 189,803 of record NZ_JAWOQO010000001.1, read on the forward strand.
GCATTTAAGCAATCGATGATTACTGTACGCTCGTATTGGCTGACAACGTCCTTAAGGCTCTTTGAAACGTCTTCTAAATCCGCTTGTGCTTGCTGCTCGTAAGCAGGTTGCTCTGGGGTAGGTGAAGCTGCTTTCATGTCGATACTTGGTACATCTTCTGGGATTTGTTCGCCAAACTCAATGTGAGTAATGGTTTCAAAATCGGACAGTAGCACCGAGCGCTCAATGATGTTCTTAAGCTCACGCACGTTCCCTGGGTATTGGTAGGCAAGCAGCTGTTTACGTACGTTGGCACTTAACCCTGGCGCTTGCGGCAAACCTAGCGTGTTGGTGGTGTGTTGCACGAAATGTTCGGCAAGGGGAATAATGTCTGACTTGCGAGCTCTCAATGGTGGTAATGTAATAGGGAACACATTCAAACGATAGAACAAATCGGCACGGAATCCGCCATCTTTGATTTGCTGCATAAGATTACAGTGGGTTGCGGCGATAACGCGAACGTCGACTTCAATCTCTTTGCTGGTACCGATAGGGCGAACTTTGCGTTCTTGTAGTACACGCAGTAACTTTGCCTGCAGTAGCATTGGCATATCGCCAATTTCATCTAGGAAAAGCGTGCCGCCGTTGGCTGCTTCAAACAAACCGACTTTGTCTTTGTCCGCGCCAGTGAATGAGCCTTTCTTATGGCCAAAGAGTTCCGACTCTAATAACTGCTCTGGGATTGCGGCACAGTTCTGTACGATCAAAGGCTGTTCTGAACGGTTAGAGTTTTCGTGAATGTATTTCGCGATCACCTCTTTACCAGCGCCCGTTTCACCACGCAATAGAACGTCTACAGGGAGAGATAACACCTTATCAAGACGATTCAAGACATTGAGCATTTCTTCGCTCTCTGCAATAGGACCCTGATAGGTTTTTTGGGTACGCTTTTTGAGTTGAGTGTTCTCACGCATTAGGGCGTGATTGTCTGCATTGAGATTTTTAATCACTTGCCCGTATTGCTCTAACCACACAGCTTGGCGAATATTACTCGCGGCCATACGACAAAACTCAGTCAAGGCTGCCTCGTTGTCGATGACGTTCAAATCGAGTAAGACTAACAGTCCAATGGTTTTGCTTTCGCTATCAATCAAAGGCCAAGCCAATAAGTTCTCGCTTTTTAATCCCAGTGTCTGCTCAGTTTGATAGATGCTTTCGCAGTCATAGCCGTTGTACTTATACAACTCGTTAATCAACACCACTTCACCATTACGAATGGCAAAGTTGAATGGATCGTTCTCACTGGCTGAGTCTAACTGTAATGCTTCCCAAGGGTGGGAAACGATAGTTTTATCGTTATGGTGAGCGGTACTTGGAATCAACGCCTGCCCAGTCTGGTCCAAAACATAAATGATGCCGTGCTTTGCGAGGGTCATTTGTCTCGCAGCGGTCAACACGGCATCCAAGGTTTGGGTAAGCTGGCTGCGATCAGCCAAAGACTGACTGATCGCAAGTAGGGCGTTACTAAGTTCGCTATGGTTAGCTGAACGCATAGGTTAGTGTTCCTTGCTCATCGACAGACACTTCGATTTGCGTATGTGAATCATCCTTGTCATGCACTAGTAGCTGAGTCGAGAGCTGAGGCAGTAACTGACGGTTGATAACCGCGTCGATGTTACGCGCGCCCGTTTCAGCAAGGCGACAGTTACCTAGTACGAACTCAACCAAACTTTCTTCGTAGCTCAGAGACAATTTGTGATGGCTCTGTAGACGCTGAGAAACTTTGTTCAGCTTGTGGTGAATAATTTCTGTCATTGCTTCATCAGACAGCGGAACAAATGGTAGTACTGACATACGTGCCAACAGCGCCGGCTTGAAGTGTTGGTTCAAAGTAGGGCGAATAGCTTCTGCGATGATGTTCGCATCGATGTCTTTTGATTGATGAACCAAAGATTCGATCTCATGCGTCGCAAGGTTACTGGTCATGATGATCAGCGTGTTCTTGAAGTCGATTGTGCGGCCTTCGCCGTCGTTCAGCGTGCCTTTGTCGAACACTTGGTAGAACAGGTTCAATACTTCAGGGTCGGCTTTTTCCACTTCATCAAGAAGAACAACAGAGTATGGACGTTGACGAACCGCTTCTGTCAGCATGCCGCCTTCACCGTAACCTACGTAACCCGGAGGTGAACCAATTAGGCGTGATACCGTGTGCTTCTCTTGGAACTCAGACATGTTAATGGTCGTCATAAAGCGCTCACCACCAAACATTTGATCTGCGATCGCACGGGCCGTTTCGGTTTTACCCACGCCACTTGGGCCAACCAGCAGGAATACGCCTGTTGGTGCGTCTGGGTTACCTAGACCAGCTTTCGCAGTTTGAATGCCTTCAGACAGTGCATCGATAGCGTATTCTTGGCCTTTGATGCTTTGTGTTAGGCTTTCTTTCAGTTTTAGCGTGGTTTCTGCTTCGTCTTGAAGCATCTTACCCATAGGAATACCAGTCCAGTCCGAGATGACGTGGCTAACTTCATCTGGGCCCACTTCAAAGTGAACCAGTGGGTTGCCATTGCGGATTACATCTAGCTGTTCTTGGCAGGCCGAAATGGCAATGCGAACGGCTTCTTCATCCATTTCTGCATATGGAGAAACGTCTTGCTCTTGTTCTGAATCTTCGTCTGCAACAAGCTCTTCTTCATTTGTTTCTCCAAAGACCAGTTCATGTAAGCGAGAGCGTAGAGCAATCATCTCTTGGATCTGCTCTTTTTCTTTGTGCCATTGCGCTTCTTGTTCTGCTAGCTCTTCTTTCGTTGTTTCCATTGCCAGTTTTAGGTCTGGAATGTTAGCAAGGCTGTGCTTGTCGCCAGTTTGCTGCAGAGCATCACGCTCAAGTGCTTCAAGCTCGCGCTGTTGAGCTGCAAGTTCTTGTTGCAGAGTCTCAACAGAAGCAGGAATGGCATTAAGGCTGATGTTCACTCGTGCACACGCCGTATCTAGTACATCGATCGCTTTGTCTGGCAGTTGACGACCAGAGATGTAACGAGCAGAAAGTGCTGCCGCAGCAGTGATAGCATCGTCACGCACGTAAACGTTATGTGACTTCTCGTATGCTGGGCGCAGACCACGAATGATCAATGCTGCTTGCTCAGGAGACGGTTCGTCGAGTTTCACCAATTGGAAACGACGCGCAAGAGCAGGATCTTTCTCGAAGTACTTCTTGTATTCCGACCATGTTGTCGCAGCGATGGTTTTCACTTCACCACGCGCTAGGGCTGGTTTTAGCAAGTTTGCCGCGTCGCTGCCGCCCGCTTGGTTACCACCGCCAACAAGGGTGTGTGCTTCATCGATGAAAAGAATGATAGGGGTTGGCGAGTTTTTCACTTCATCCAATACTGCGTTTAGGCGTTTTTCGAATTCGCCTTTTACGCTTGCACCAGCTTGCAGAAGACCCATGTCCAGGCCGTAAAGCTCAACACCTTTGAGGTTGTCTGGTACGTCACCTTGTACAATCTTAAGTGCCAAGCCTTCTACTACTGCGGTTTTACCAACGCCCGGTTCACCAACAGCAATAGGGTTGTTTTTACGGCGACGAGCAAGAATGTCCACGATTTGGCGGATTTCTTGGTCACGGCAGAAAACAGGATCGATTTCGCCTTTGCGTGCTTTACCAGTGAAGTCTGTCGTGAACTTGCTCAGTGCTGAGCCATCCTCACGAGCTTGTGTTTTCTCTGAATTAGCAACTTGCGCCTCAATAGAGTGGCTTGTTAGTTCTGCAAAGTTACGCTTAAGGCTGTCAGGATTTACCGCCTCAAGGATAGAGGCATAACCATGTTGGCCGTAACGGAGAGGATTGCTAACAAGAGTAAGGAGCAGGGCGCCAGAGCGGATTTGTGTTTCGGATAGATCTAAAGAAGAAACCAGCCAGCTTTCTTGCAACCATTCGATTAATAAAGCAGAAAAAACAGGTTTGCTGCCATTTCCTTTGGCGTTGGTGTCGAGTGTGGATCGAACCGATTGTCTTAATAAGTTCTCAGAACAATCAAAATGACTTAATAAGACGTCAAAATCACTATTTGGCCTTTCTAATAGACTCAGTAAATAATGCTCAATTTGAACTTCGTTTGCTTTTTCAGAGACTGCAAGTGCAGCGGCGTCTTCTAATGCTACTTTTGCAATCGGGTGTAGACGCTGAATTAATGAAGAAAGGTTTATATTTATCATAGCCATTTTATTCTTTAGAGGAAAAGAGGTAGCGGCTATTATACTAAAAGTGATTGCGTTCTTTTTTTATCAAGATATTTTGACTATCGTTTGTTGGTTATTTTTAATGATTATTGTGACATTAATGTTTGTGGTTATTTTAATGGCGTTGTTATTCTAAATTAATTGATAGTAAAAGTGTCGGATTTATTAGTTTTAATGACTTTATTTACACGGTTTTATATGGTTATTTTCACTTTTTAAAGTTAGAACAATTTATTATTATCTTAATCCAACTTTTTGGTTTTTTATCCAATAAATTGTACTCAAGATATTAGTGAATAATGTCTTTATTTGTTTAAATTGTTGTTTTTATTGCATTTTTAAAGTTGGCACGGACTTTGATTATACCAAGTAGTCGCGGTGATAAGCGATTTGGTGATTTAAACAAAACAGATTTTAGAAAAGGAAATAGCGATGCCAACTCCAGCATATATGTCTATCCAAGGTGAGACTCAAGGCCATATTACTAAAGATACTTACTCTGCAGATTCAGTAGGTAACACATGGCAAGAAGCTCACGTTGATGAGTTCCTAGTACAAGAACTTGATCACGTGCTAACTGTTCCACGTGATCCACAAAGTGGTCAGCCAACTGGTCAACGTGTACACCGTCCACTTGTTGTAACTAAAGTTCAAGATCGCTCATCTCCACTACTATTCAACGCACTAGTATCTGGCGAAAAACTTCCTGAGTGTGTGATCCGCTTCTACCGTACTTCAGTTCAAGGTAAACAAGAGCACTACTATTCAATCAAATTGATTGATGCGCTACTTGTCGATATCCAAACTCGTATGAACCACTGTCAAGACGCAGCAACAGCTGACCGCGTGACAGAAGAAGTGCTTAAGTTCACTTACCGTGCGATCGAAGTAACTCACGAAAACTGTGGTACTGCGGGTAACGACGACTGGCGTGCTCCACGCGAAGCTTAATTGCTCGTCGCGTAAAGATTCAGGGCCAACGATTGTTGGCCCTAATTCGATTATTTGTATCAGGTAAAAGATATGGTGAATGACGTAGAATTTAAATTTGAAGTGCCTGGATGTGGGCATGAATTTCGGGTTGAGAGCTTTCATGTTCATGAAGAGTTATCTAAGCCTTTCCACATCAATCTCTCATTACTTTCACTTGATCCAGATATCTCGTTCGATGAGTTAATACGTAAAGCAGGAACATTGACACTTTACGGACAAGGTGTTGGGGCTGCGCGTGTGTTCAACGGCGTGGTGAATGAAGTTCGTTACTTAGGGACTGGACGTCGTTTTTCTCGTTATCAATTAGTCTTGGTTCCTCAAGCTTGGTTCTTATCTCAGCGCCAAGATTGTCGTATTTTCCAGCAAAAGTCAGCGCAAGACATCATCACAGAAGTACTCGATGATGGGGCAGTCACCGATTACCGATTTGAAGTGTCGGGTACTTATCCTCCAAAAGAATACGTTCTGCAATACCGTGAGTCTGACTTGCACTTCGTGCAGCGTATGATGGCTGAACACGGTATGTGGTATTACTTTGACCATAGCGATTCAAATCATACGATGGTCATTGTCGACAGTAATGACGCGATTGCACCTTTGATAAGCTCGCCACTAAATGCTTCTTACATTGGGCCGATTGTTTATCATGCCGATGGTGGCGGTGTTGCCGATCGCGAACATATCTCTGATCTCGAGTTAGTTAACCGCGTTAGAACGGGACAGGTTACGTACACAGATTACAACTACGAACACCCTAAAATTCCACAAGAGATGACACAGGCTGGCGAGCTAGACCAAGATCTCAAGCAGTTTGATTATCCTGGACGATACGTCGACCCGCTGATGGGTCAGGTGAGAACCACGGAGTGGATGTCGGAACACATAGTCGATAATCAACAAGTGGAAGCAACGAGTGACGTAATGCGCTTAGCATCTGGTTACAGCTTTAACGTCAGTGACCACCCGCGTTCTGAGATTAACCGCGATTACCTCATGTTGTCTGTAATGCACACAGGTCAAGATCCGCAAGTGCATGAAGATGAAGCGAGTGGTATGCCAACCACTTACTACAACCAGTTCTCATGTATTCCACGTGATGTGGTATTTAAAGCGCCTAAACTAGCAGCACCAGTGGTTGATGGCCCTCAAACGGCGGTTGTTGTAGGACCAGAAGGTGAAGAGATTTACACCGACAAGCTTGGTCGAGTGAAAGTACAGTTCCATTGGGATCGCTACGGTGATAACAACGAACATTCAAGCTGTTGGATTCGTGTAAGCCAATCCATGGCGGCGCCAACATGGGGCGCAGTTTATTTGCCGCGTATTGGCCATGAAGTCGTAGTGACTTTCCTTGAGGGGGATCCAGATCGTCCGTTAGTTACGGGCGCAGTTTACAACGGTTTGCATTTCCCACCGTACTCTTTGCCAGAAAACAAAACTCGTACCACGTTCCGTACGCAAACGCACAAAGGAACAGGTTACAACGAGTTGAGTTTTGAAGACGAAGCGAACCAAGAAGAAGTCTATATTCACGCTCAAAAAGACATGTCGACCAAGGTGCTCAACAACCGTTACCGTGATATCGGTCAAGATGAATTCTTGAAGGTTGCACGTCACCAAACGAATGAAGTTCATGGTGACCATAAAGAAACCATTCATGGACATAAAACGACACAAGTAAACAGTACGTTTACCGAGACAGTCGAGCAAGACGTTACCGTCACATACAACGCGAACGAAGCCCAGTATGTGAAAAACAATTCTGACTTAGAAATTGGTGATAACCGTACGACTAAGATCGGTAAAAATGATGACTTAGATATTGGCGAAAACAGTAACCTTACTATCGGTGCGTCTAAGAGTTCAGATATTGGTGCGGATGATAACCAGACGATTGGTGGCAACTTAACGGTATCAGTGAAAGGGAACACCGCTTATAAAGCTGATGGTGCAACGCAAATTATCAGTGGCGACAAGATTGTATTGAAAACGGGTGGTTCCTCTTTAGTGATGAACAGTGATGGTTCAATAAAGTTATCAGGCTCGGCTATTACGATCGAAGGCAGTGACAAAGTCGTCGTGAAAGGTGGCAACGTAGTGGTTAACTAACAATGGAAAAACAACCTCTTACAACAGAAGTAATATCAGAGCAGCAAGCCGAATCAACGGCTTGCTTTTCGCGTTTTGGAAGAATAGTGGCTATCAATGAGTCTACGGGCAGTGTGCGAGTTGATTTTGATGGTAACCCATTTAAGCAGCCACTCACTGCGAGACTAGGACGTGGCTTTCGTCGTTCTGAGCTGCAAATGGCTATCGATAATCGATTAAGTTGTCGAGTTGAATTTTTGAACGACGACTTAAGCTTGCCTCTTGTGACGGACATTTTCTTCTCCATTCTGGATGACTCTGACGAGTTTGTATTGCGAGCGAAGAAGATGGTTATCGAGACAGAACAAGAGTTGGTAGTCAAAAGTGGTGAGACAGAAACTCGCTATAGCGGGCGCGATGGACGAATTACCACTAAAGCGAAGTACGTCACCTCTCAAGCAGAAAAAGCACAAAAAATTCAAGGCGGAACGATCGCAATTAACTAATTACCTAGCATTAGCTAATTTACGTCGAGTTAGCTAATTACTTTGTATTAACTAATTGCAATCGCGTTATGGCACGCTAATAACGGATAACTAGATGCGACAAAGAATCGGTGTCGAGCACCTAAAGGCACCCATAACCAATCAAGAAGTCGAAGGCGCGTTAGCAAAAGCTGAGCGCGCTGTGAACGACCTTTCCCAATTGCCAGTAACATGGCTGGATTTCTGTAATGAAAAGCTGTCCATTGCTTCTGAAAGTATCGGTTTTTTAATCAGGCAGCGAGTTCAAATTCACAAAAGGGGTTATCCAAGTCGTGAGTTGGCGTATCTCAAGCTGATTGAACGCCAAATTGAAGAACTGAAGCAGGTGTACTTGTCGTTTTATCGGTTAGCACCGGGGTTGATTCATCAATTAAGAAGCAAAGAGCCAGAAATCTACAGCTGGCTGATGCTACAAGGCGAGTTGGGCTCAGCGTTGGATAACCTTTTGTGCGGCTTGAGTTTACTCGAAGATATTGACGCTAAAACCGCAATGGTCATTGCCGTACAATCTCCGGTTGAATCTATGGATAGCACGCTTTCGGAGCTTATTGAGGGTAATGCGACATCCAGTGCGTTTTACTTTGAATGCTTACGTGTACGTCAAACATTAAGTGTTTCTCTCATCAAGCGCTGGCACAAAGCCAGCATCATTAGCTCTCATGTTGCTTTGCCACTGCTCGCTTTACAAGACGTGAAAGAGGGGATTGATTGGCTCAATGACAATGCAGGCAGCGAACAATATCTATTTGAACGTTTGATTACCAAACGTGACAGAGGCACTTGGTTCCGTCAGTGCTTTGGCATCGAACCAAATGGATTACCATCAGCGCAAGTGCTCACTTATGCCAAGTTACTTGAGTTAAAAGAGTTTGAGGCGTTTGATATCTCTTCTTCATTAGCACCTGTTGATTTTGCGCTGGGTGGTGATTGGAAACTGGTACCCCAAATCATCGAGCACTTGGAAAGTCTGGAGGAAGGTGAAGCTGAGGGTGAAATTTGGCTTCAAGCCTTGTATGTCGTCTACGGAAAGCTTCTTCCTCTGAATCCGCAAGATGTTGGTGTCGAGTATGAATGGGAAGAGATCTTCGATCTGCTCAATGAGTGGGTGGAAGATGAAAAATATATCCAAAATCTACCAAGCCGCTTGGGTTACGCATTGAGCTTCGAGTCTACGTTAGCTGCGATGCAAGAATCTAACGTTGATGTGCTGTTCCGCGATTGGCTATGGCGTCAACTCTGTATTCAATCCAGAGCCTACGTGCCTTGGGATATGGCAATGCCGATTCATCAACAAGACTGGAACTTCAACAATTTAAAGGCCGCACCTTCTGCGAGCGAACGATTCAACTTAAGGAATAGCAATGCAGTTATGGGATATTGAGACGCACCCTGAGCTATCACTTAAAGGTCGTTTTCAACGTGACGAAAACGGCGATGAAGTGTGGGTTGTCGTTGCCAAACGCACATGGCAATTCGATGGTGTGGTTTGGCACGAATTAGGTGAAAGTGAAATCTTCGATGATCCCCAATATTTGGGCGAAGAAGGCTTCTCTGCGATGAAAGTTGACCACGAGTTCGCGTATACCAAAGACAATACAGATGTACTTGTTTACGGTAAAGCGCGCAGTTACGCGAAAAAGCCAGTGACATACCAAGAGTGTCGCGTGTTGATTGATGGTCATATCGATAAGACTCTCGCTATTCACGGGGAACGCGTATGGGTTGAGCATGCTGGTAGTATCACGCTGAGCAATCCAGTTCCATTTATTGCAAAAGACATTGATTACACTTGCGCGGTAGGCGGTGATTTACGTAACCGAATAGGCGGTGGTGTTGCCGATTCCAACAAAGAATTGCTTGAACAGAAAGCACCTTCGGTTTTTTATCCTCGTGAAGACTGGAGTGCCGCCGCGAAAAAACTACGCGTTGCGGGGTTCGGGCCAGTGCCTCCGTTCTTTGAGTCGCGCCAGAAGCTGGCCGGCACGTTCGATGACGATTGGATTGAGAATCGCAAGCCAATGTTGCCACTCGATTTTGATAAGCGGTTCTTCCAAAGCGCGCCTATTGATCAACAGTGCAAAGGCTTTCTTCGTGGGGGGGAGCGTTTGATGATGAGTGGTTTTTGTCATGATGACACGCTTTCATTTCGAATTCCTAAAGAAAAATACCGTGCGATCGCGACGTTCAAAGATCAAAGCTATCAAGCTGATATGGCGATGTACACCTTATTCGTTGATGCGGAAAAGAAAACTATATCAATCAGTTACACCGCTGCGTTTCCTTGTCAGGGCAAGGAGCATTTGTTGGTGTCGACATCGATCACTAAGCTGGAAGAGGTAAGCGAGCATGCATAATTCAACAGGCCGTTACGTGCTAGGGATGGAAGTGATGACGCCAACCGGTATGAATTTAGATATTGCTAGTGCAGTTTCGTATGCTGATTTAGGAAGATTTGATCAATGTGTAGGGGATGATGGTATCGAGCGTTTTACTTACGCCAAAATCGAATACACCAAAGAAAGTGAGCAGTTTGAGAAAACGTGTGAGTTAATCACCCACTTGCTTGATTCATTGTTAGCGCAGTTACCACGTTCATTGAGACCAATACCTTTGCTTATAGCGGTGCCTGTGTCTGTTTCACTAGTAAAGGTGCAAGAATGGCTTGGTGAAAGTAACTATGCTGAATTTCTCTCTGTGGTGAATGCTGTTCATGCCAGTGGGCCCAGTTTCGTTCTCCAGGCCATGAAATCATTGGATAAATATGATGCTATGATGTGTATCAGTGTCGATTCCTTGGTGAGTTCGATGCAAACACTCATCGACGATGCGATGGTAATGAGTACCAATAATCCATGGGGCGTTATTCCGAGCGAGGGTGGGGCGGGTTTAATTCTTTGTCGAAAAAACACCGTAGAAACATTGAAACTTAAGCCTCAAGCGCAGCTTGGCTACATTGATACGGAATTAAACACTTCAGACCGAAGAGGCATGTTTCGACTTGTTCAACGTGCGAGTAAAAAGCTCGATTCATTTGGTGAAGTGTATTCCGATATGACGAACCTGCGCATGCATTCGGAAGATTACGGTTTTGCTCTGGGGGCTAAAGCAGAACGATTCACGAACCCAGAACAACCGCAGCTTATTAATGAGTTGTGGGGCACAATGGGCAGTTGTTCTTCTCTCGCTTTAATTGCCTTTGCGGTCAGAGAGCACCACTTTAAGCAACCAACTACGTTGTTAATGTTCGACTTTCATGGTGACAAAGGAGTTCTCCAATTACTGCAATGTTAGTGAGCACTCATCGATCAAATGGCAATGAAAGTATACTCATATTATTAGGTTGAAGTTTGTAACACGAAAAAGCGTATAACTCATGCAGTGAAAGCGTAAGTAAAAAGGTCTAATAAGTTAGTAATAATAACTAAAATAATAGGCTTACTGTTTGTTTTAAATACCAACCTTGATACAAGTACGTTCAAGAAAATATTATTCAACTCTAATAATATTTATTCTATGAAAGAGTACTAAGTGTCTAATAATCAGAGTACAGCCAAAGGATATATCGATCAGTTGGTTGTTAAAGCTATTGAAAAAAAGAAACTGAATGAGCAAAGGCTAGCAGAAAAAAATAAGCCGAAGCTTGAGTACGTGCTTTTTTCACAGTTCGATGTATTAGACAAGCTTCCTTCTAAAAATGGTAAGACAACGGTTTACCATCTTGCAAAAAAAGGGCAGCCAGAGAAGCAAATCTGTTGCAAAGTTATCAATGATGACTCGCCAGAATTTGCGAGCAAAATGTTGATTAACGAAGCGAGCAGGCTGGAGCTTTCTCAACACCCTAGCGTGGCTAACTTTGTAAAAATCGGCAACGAATTCGAACGCCCATATTTGATGTACGAGTGGATCCAAGGTGAGTCACTGGCAGAAAAAATGGAGCGTCATTCTTCTAAAGGCTTCCGCCACGACCACATCGCTTGGTTGGTGTATCAACTCGCTGGCGCTCTAGAGTTTATGCATACAAGAGGTATCTGCCATCTTGATATTAAACCATCTAACGTATTAGTGAGTGAAGGCGATTACGTTAAGCTCATTGATTTCGGCGCTGCTCGTTACATTGGAGAGACAGAACCTTACGCAGAAGCAAGCTTGAGCTACGCTTCCCCTCTTTATATAGAAACTGGCATCGCGGAACCGCAAGATGATGTTTACTCTCTCGCTTTGCTCGCTGGACATCTATTTTTAGGCTCAATATTTGGTGATGCTTGGAATAAGCAGTTAAAAGACCGAAAGCGTCCGGCTTTGATCCCGGTTCATATTTGGAAATTGCTGAAAGAAGTCATCAACAAACCAAGAGGGCATGGCTATACCGCTATTTCTTTTGCTCAACAGTTAGCGCGAATCGATACGCAATCAATTAGCTCAAATTCTAACGCACCAATTTTCAGTAGCTTGCGTAACGCGGACTTGCTGCTTACACACTGTAAGCCAAATGATAAAACGGCGTATGGTCGCTTTAAAATATTAGAGGCGAGCTTAGTGTTGAGTGTGCTGGCAACAGCAGGAAGTTATTTGTATCAACAGAATAAAGATCAATTGGATGCCATTTTTTCCCGAGGTGTCACTACTGTAACTCACGTTATTACGCCCTCTGAAACGGCTTCTTTTTTGGCTCAGCCTCCATGGAAAATCAAAGAAGAATTGTCTCAAGCTACTCAGAGTATTGATATGACAGTAGCTTATCGAACAGCATATCAAGCTCAGCAGTTAAGCCTCTCGAATTTATATGAAGAAAAACAGGCTCAGTTAACGTCGTATCAATCGTTAGCGGATGGCTTACCAATGGCATTAGTCGAATTACGTAAGGAGCTTGTCACCTTGCGAGAAACCCTTGTTCGTGACGGTGCCCTGTTTCCATATGCGGATGAGGCGTTGACTAAAGTGATGTCTGGATTAAATGTCGCGTCTATCGATTCCATGAAAGTATCTGCCATAGCTGGCAGTCGAGATAAGCAGATTGCTCGCTTAATTTTAGATGGTGAAGCTAAGCTCGCAGAAAATGAAATGAAAGAGGCATGGTTGTTAAACCAGTCACAAGCCTATTTCTACAACCAAATCTTACCAAAGGCTGTGATGGAAAATATTAATGACTCCATCGATAAACATGCAGAGGCGCACTTTTACACCAAAGCAATTGAAGAAGCTGAATTAGCCAAAGCCTACTTCGGTAATACGCCAGAACTAGACAAAAAAATAAAGGATTTAATCGTCGCAAGAAGCGAATTTATTTTGTTTAGCACCGTGATGGAGCAATCCGTTTACGACAAACAAAAGCTACATGAATCCCTTGCCGATTTAGAACGGAATGCACCAAGTAAATTTACAGAAATCACGAAAATTCTAGATAGCATGGCGTCGGATGCGATAGAGCAGAGCCATCGATTATCTAAGCCAGCAAATGGCGCAATTGCGGTAGCGCGTGCGTTGAGAGATTACTTGACTGAAGGAGACGTGAATTTTGTCCAACATTGATATCGACCGTCTGCTTAATCCTATTTCTGATGAATCTCCAGTGGGAAACGATGCCCGTTACGAGTTTTGCTATGAAATGATGGAGTCCGAAGTGAAGAAATTCGGTTCCTTGTTTGGCGAAACAGTAGATTGGAGCGTGGTAAAAACGCACGCGACCGAAGTTCTAGAGCACCACAGCAAAGACTTAAAAGCCATTTGTTACCTCGTTCGCGCGCTAACAGAAGAGTTTGGTCTGCAAGGCTTTGAACAAGGTCTAAAGCTGCTTAGTGAGGCGTTAAGTCGCTTTGGCGTTGAATTGTATCCTTCCCGAAAGCGGGGTCGAGATGGCGCGGTCGAATGGTTGAACCATCAGTTTAAACTGGTCAGCAGCAAGTTAGCGGAAAGCGCTCAGTCATGGGATTTGGTATCAAACTGCATTTCGACTATTGAAGAAGTGCAGCGTCAATACGACGAGGTTTATCAAGACTCAGAAGCGGATTTCTTTGAGATTCGCACTCAACTCAATGTTTTATCTCAACAAGCGGCGGCTGATGAGCAGAGCGATGATGCAGTCGTTAACGTCGAACAAGCGGCGCCTGCACCAGCTACGCAGCCTGCTGCCGCAGAAACGCCAGCGCAGAGTGAAGTGCAAACCGCACCGGTGAAGGCGGTTCCGCCGGCCCCTAAACCTGCGCCAGTTAAGAAAGCGGTAGCAAAAGAAGTCGATGTCGATACGGACTTCTCTTCGCCGACGGCTTCTAAGCGCACCTTGAAGAAGGTTGCGGAAGTCATGCTTCATGCGAACCCAAGTGATCCGCTGGCTTACCGGATTTATCGTCATCTGACTTGGGATGACATTGATGGTCTACCCGACCACCAAAATAATCAAACGCCTTTGAGCTTGGCAGTGTCGTCCGATCAACAAGCAGAATACCGAGATAAAGCTGACCAAGAAAGCGACATCGACACCATTAAGCGTTTGGAGCGCACATTAACGGATGCGCCGTTTTGGCTGACGGGCCATTACTTCGTGTATTCGATGCTTAATAACTTGGGTTTTGATGATGCAGCGCTTGCTGTGAAACAAGAAGTGACGCGTTTTGTTGACTCACTAGAGGGCATAGAGCACCTCTCATTTAAGAATTCTATACCATTTGCAGATGAAGCGACCTTGAGCTGGTTATCGACTCAAGATACTACTTCTTCGACTTCTCAACCCGTTGTTCAAACGGTTGTGATTTCGCAGGAAGACTCGCTGCCAATGGAGGATATCACTCTAGAAAATCTAGGGGAATGTGCCGCAGAGCTTGCCCGTAAACTTGAGCTGGATAGCTCGGGACGTGGGCAGTTCATGCTGTATTTACAATTGATAGCAGCTTACCAGTCTGTTGGATTATACCCGTTGTGTTTGCCGTATCTTGAGAAGGGGTGGGAAGTACAAAAAGCGTTTAATCTCGCGAGCTGGGAACCCCACTTATCGTCACAGTTAGAAGACCTAATTCGAAAAACACTCCATCGGTTATTTGGAAGCAAGGATCTTCTACCTGAGAAGTATGAAGAGTGGAAAGCAATTTACGACTAATTAAAGAGTTAGATAAGGAACGAATTATGTCACGTGACGGCTCGGTGGCTCCTAAAGAGCGAATTAATATCCGTTATGTTCCAGCAACTGGCGATACGCAAGAAGACGTAGAGCTGCCGCTAAGCATGATGGTAGTTGGCGACTTTACTGCGCGTGCAGATGAGACACCAATTGAAGAACGTACTCCAATTAACATCGACAAAGACAACTTTAACGAAGTGCTAGAGGGCATGTCTCCAAACGTTAAAGTCAACGTTGAAAACCGTCTTTCTGATGAAGAAGGCGGCCAGATTGGTGTTGATCTGACGTTCCAAAACATGAAGGACTTCTCTCCTGAAGCGATCGCGAAAAGTGTACCTGAACTAAACAGCCTACTTGAGCTTCGCGAAGCCTTGGTTGCACTTAAAGGTCCTCTAGGAAATGTTCCTGCGTTCCGTAAGAAGATCGCATCGGTTCTTCAAGATAAAGAAGCGAGAAAGAAACTGTTGGATGAACTAAGCATTGGCAACGACCAAGACGCGAAAGAAGAGTAAGGGATATCATGTCTGCAGAAGCACAAGCGCCAGAACAAGAAGCAGCCTTAGTTGAATCAGGCTCACTTCTGGATAGCATTCTTAACGAAACACGTTTAAAGCCAAGTGATGAAGGTTTTGACGTTGCAAAACGCGGCGTAGAAGCATTCATCAGTGAGCTACTAAGCAGTTCGAACACAGAGAAAGTCGACCAATCTCTGGTTGATCTGATGATCTCTGAAATCGACCAAAAATTGTCTAAGCAAGTTGATGCAATTCTTCACAACGAAGAAGTTCAAGCGATTGAATCAACGTGGCGTGGCCTTAAGTACCTGGTTGATCACACTGACTTCCGCGAGAACATTCAAATCGAACTGATCTCTGCGAAGAAAGACGAAGTTCTTGATGACTTCGAAGACGCTCCAGAGGTGGTGAAGTCTGGCCTGTACAAGCAAATCTACACACGTGAATACGGCCAGTTCGGTGGTAAACCTGTTGGCGCCGTCATTTGTGATTACGCTATGTCAGCTTCGTCGCCTGACATCAAATTGATGGAATACATGGCTAACGTAGGTGCAATGTCTCACGCACCATTCATCACGTCTGCATCGGCTAAATTCTTTGGCCTAGACAGCTACGAAGAGCTGCCAAACCTAAAAGATCTGAAGTCTGTATTCGAAGGCCCACAGTACGCGAAATGGCGTGGTCTGCGTGAGCACGAAGATGCACGTTACCTAGGTCTATGTACGTCTCGCTTTATGCTACGTACGCCTTACTCTGTTGAAGATAACCCAATCAAGGCGTTTGACTACGATGAGCAAGTGACAGACAGCCATGATAACTACCTATGGGGCAACTCAGCGTACGCGATGGCGTCCAAGATCAGTGAATCATTTGCTAAGTACCGTTGGTGTCCGAACATTATTGGTCCTCAAAGCGGTGGTACTGTACAAGATCTACCGGTTTACAACTTTGAAGCTATGGGTCAAATCGAGACTAAGATCCCAACCGAGATCCTGGTTTCTGACCGTCGTGAGTATGAGCTAGCAGAAGAAGGTTTCATTGCGCTAACCATGCGTAAAGGTTCTGACAACGCGGCGTTCTTCTCTGCAAACTCTGTTCAAAAACCAAAAGTGTTTGCGAACACGCCTGAAGGCAAACAAGCCGAGATGAACTACAAGCTAGGTACTCAGCTTCCTTACATGTTCATTATCAACCGTTTAGCGCACTACATAAAAGTGCTACAGCGTGAGCAAATTGGTTCTTGGAAAGAGCGTTCTGACCTAGAAATCGAATTGAACAAGTGGATTCGTCAATACGTTTCTGACCAAGAGAACCCGCCAGCGGAAGTTCGTGGTCGCCGCCCACTTCGCGCTGCGAAGGTTGAAGTATCAGACGTAGAAGGCGATCCAGGCTGGTACAAAGTATCGATGTCTGTACGTCCTCACTTCAAGTACATGGGCGCAAGCTTCGACTTGTCTCTAGTTGGTAAGCTAGACCAATAACCCATTACTGAAACCATCAAGCAGCCAGTGAAGACTGGCTGCTTTTTTCGTAGGATCGCATATGGAAAAAGGTTACCGTCTTTTAGAGCGGATCGAGCTAGGAGAACCAAAAAACTGCTACGAGAAAGTGGTGTCTCATAAGCATTTGATTGAATCCATTCACTCGCATCTCGCTGACTTGTTGAATACGCATTCCGGCAACGCAATGATCGACAATGAGTATGGTCTGCCAGATTTTAACGACGTACTTTCTAACAACACGAACCTCGTTCGCCATATTCAAAAAAACATCACGTCAACCATAGAGCGCTTTGAGCCCCGACTGCTGAATGTCGAGGTTCATTACCGTGAAGACCACCATAATCCATTACAACTCGGCTTTGGTATTCGCGGCGAAGTTTCCCATAACGGCGGTAAAGTCCCAATGTCGATCGATGTCTACATGGGAACCGACGGCCAATTTAACGTTTAGTAGGTGCCACTTGAGTAACAGTAAATACTTTCAAGATGAACTCACGTATTTACGCGAGTCGGGTAGTGAGTTTGCCAAATATCATCCGAAGTTAACTCACTTTCTCTCTGAAGGAACTTTTGATCCAGATGTCGAACGATTGCTGGAAGGTTTTGCTTTTTTGACCGGACGCATCCGCGAAAAGATTGACGATGAACTGCCTGAGCTTACGCAATCTCTGATGACTTTGCTGTGGCCACATTACATGCGTTCGATTCCGTCTTTGTGTATTAGCGAACTAAAACCGCATACCGGAAGTGTTACTGAGAAAACCGTGGTGAAACGTGGTGCGGAAATGGCCAGCGAGCAGGTAGAAGGCACGCAGTGTTTGTTCCGTACTTGTTATGACGTCAATCTATACCCAATTACGATTACTAACATCGAACAAACTAACAGCCGCACCAGCTCGATGATTGATGTGACGTTATCGACGGAGCATGGCCTTGAGCTGTCTCGGATAGGTTTAGACACGCTGCGATTGCACCTGCATGGTGAGATTCATATTACTCGCACTGTCTTCTTATGGCTGTTCCGTTATCTAGATCACGTCGAGTTGGATGTTGGTGGCGGCTACAAACATCGTTTAGGGCCAGAATACGTTAAGCCAGTCGGGCATGAAGAGGACGAGGCGCTGTTGCCTTACAGCAAAAATTCCTTTGCAGGCTACCGTTTGCTGCAAGAATTCTTCTCTTTGCCAGATAAGTTCATGTTTTTCGACATTAAAGGCTTAGAGTGGCTAAAAGGCATTCCACAGCGCAGTACGGTCAAAATCAAATTCCACTTTAAGCGTGCTTTGCCTTCAGAGGTGGTGCTTAAAGATAAACACTTAAGGTTGCACTGCACACCTGCCGTTAACTTGTTTGAAAAAGACGGCGATCCAATCCGTTTAGAGCATCGACGAAACGAGTACAAGGTGCGTCCACAAAGTAACACTCAAGAGCATTACGAGGTTTATTCCATTGAGCAAGTGGAGAGCTGGAGTAAAGACGAGCGTCGCCGAAAACCACTGATTGAATTTGAATCGTTTGAGCACCAAATCAACCAGCGTGATAAGCGAGAGTTCTACAAATCCAAAGTGGGCGAGCGAGTAAGCGGAAGAGGGTTAGAGCGCTATATCTCATTCCATACTCACAATGGCGACATCGCGGATTTAGGGACTGAAACCGTATTGATGAAACTGCAATGCAGTAACGCAGACTTAGCGGAGCGCCTGTCAGTAGGAGATATCACGTACGCGACGCACAAATCGCCAACGTATGCGACGTTTAAAAACATTACTAAGCCAACACAGTCAGTAAGTCCTCAGGTTAATGGTGAACTTCAATGGCAGTTGATTGCCAACATGTCGCTTAACTACTTGTCTTTAGCGAATATCGATGTGTTGAAAGTGTTGCTCTCGACTTACGACTTCCATTCTCGTGTTGATAGACAAGCCCACCGCGCGTCGATTCATCGACTTGATGGCATTATTTCTTCAGAGATGAAACCAATCGATCGCGTATTTCGTGGTGTATCTGTGCGTGGTAACCAATTCAAGCTCGTGACGGACTCTAAGTTCTTCGTAAATGAAGGCGATATGTTCCTTATGGCCACGGTATTGAATGAATTTATCCGTTTGTATTCGAGTGTGAACTCCTTTACCGAACTAGAGGTGTTCGATGAAGCGACGGGCGAGGTTTACAACTGGGCAAGCCTAATCGGGCAGCAGACGATACTATGATTAACACACTTTCTGATAAGTCGAATGAGTTTAGTTTCTACCAAGCAGTGTTGCTGTTAGAGAAACACTACCAGCTGGAGCCAAACTCAAACTTTGTTGCCGTGGGCGAGAACAAATACTTCCATCAAGAGCGAATTGAGTTCAGCGTGTCGCCAAACCTGTGCTTTCCAAAGAGTGATATGGATTTTATTACTCATATGGAAAGAAACGGACAGCAATATTCACGTATTGAGACGAACTTTCTTGGCTTGCATGGTTCAAGCTCGCCCCTACCTGCGTCTTACACTGAGAAACTCGTCGGTCGTGATCCCGATGATAACCCAGTGAAGGACTTCTTCGACTTTTTCCACAACCGCTATACAAGCTTACTGTATCGTGTTTGGAAGAAATACCGATATCACGTGCAGTACAAAAGCGGGGCGAGCGATGCGTTTTCTGGGCGCATACTGCATTTGGCTGGTCTGTCAAGCGTTATGCAAGATTGTGAAGTAGCGGAGTTAGATCGAGCGAAAGTTCTGTCTTACGTGAACCAGTTATCTACGCGTACACGCTCACCCAAGCTTATTTCCGGTATTGTTTCGCACTACTTTTCACTGCCGAATGTGCGAATCGAAGAATGGGTTTATCGGCGGGTCGAGATTGCAGAAAGCCAACGTAACAAACTCAACCGCTCCAATTGTATATTGGGGCAAAGCTTACACTTGGGACAAAGCATTGCGGATTTGAACGGCAAGTTTAACTTGTGTATCGACAACATTGATTTTGAAACGTTTAAGCAGTTTTCCTACGATGGTGAGTTACATAAGACGCTGGTGGGCTTGATGCGCTTTATTCTGCGTGACCCAATGTCGTGGGACCTAAAGTTGACAGTTAACCTAGACAGTATTCCAGAAAACAAACTGGGTAATGGAGAAGGGAACCAACTAGGTCAAACGTTCTGGCTAGGAAACCCAGGTGATAAAGACGCCAAAATTCGACTTATCGGAAGCATATAAGAAAGCCGCTCAACGAGCGGCCCTTTATGTTTTCCTCAAAGAGGTCAGAAAAGCTTAACGACTGATCGGCTGATGCAGTACAACGGTAGTATCAAGCCTTTGAATGCCGTTAAATGATTCAATTTCATTACAAAGATGATGAATAGACTGCAGGTCGGGCGCTTCAATTAGGGCAATAATATCAAAGTTGCCACCAACAACGCTCGTTAAGCGAACCTCAGGGATTTCTTTAAGTGCATTCGTTACATCATTCTTCTTACCCTTTTCACAAGAGATCAGTAGATAACTAGCGGCTTTTCGCCCTTCATTTTCTACACGAATCTGTGCGGTATAGCCTTTGATAATACCGGTCTTTTCTAAACGATTAATTCTTTCTGCTACTGCTGTTCGAGACAAACCAATGTTTCGGGATAGATTTGCAATCGACTCTCGCCCATTCGACAATAGACTTGAAAGTATTTTTCGATCTAATTTATCTAAACCTTGTAAAGTCATGTTTGAAATCATGTGTTCTGCCTATTTTGTTTTTATATTGTTATTAAATCGACTCAGGGAGCGTAAAGTTATACAGCTCAGCAAGAGTGAATGGGTTTTTCTGTGTCAACGGAGTGATGCGTAAGCTCAAGTCCCTCCCTGACACTTTTATGTCACTGACAAAGCTGCCGTTATGAGTGTTTGTCAAGGTCGAGTCACCTAGCAATCTGTATATCGCCCATTGACCACTCTTATTTAAAACGTGCTGTCTGCCTTCATCGGTTACATCCTGGAGTGTGATACTAATATTGAAGTCACCATTTTGCGGTGGCCATGCCATTTCACGAATGCGGCTTGGACCGTGGTAGTAACTTATATTGGTATCTGCAATTTTTAAGCTCGCTCTAATCGCACTAGAATCAAGATCGAGTACTCTTGCACTAAACGGAATATGAACGCGGTTAGTGCTTTTATTAATTAATGTGTCTCGAATAACGTTATAGTTACGCAGTTGCACTAACAGAGCCGGAGAGATTGGCATCGTCTCGCCATCCACCTGTTTTGGCGTCCACAAATTGGTATCGTAGAACGGTGCAAAATTTTTCTGAATAAATGTGTCTAACAAGCCACCTGAAGCAAACAGTAATTCAAAATCTTCAATTGAGATTTCCTCGGTCGCTGTTAGATCAAATGGGTATCGTCCCAGCCCTATCTCTTTAAACTTGGTGTAAATCTCGCTGTACCATTGGGTTTGAATGCCTTTAGCGGACTCTTTAATCATGACTGACCAGCTTTGTTGAACCACATCTAACAACCAGCTACGAACGGGTTCCGGTGATTTTTGGGCAATCTGTTTAAGTTTGATTAATGGGTCAGCTTCACTGCTGTTCATTCGATGCTGAGCTGCCGCTAGCGCCGCCATTTGCGGGTCAGGTGCATCAGCGATGTCTTTCATATACGTGCGAACACGGCTTAACGCAGCTACGGTCTCATCCCAAGGAGTAGGGGAGTTTGGTGTTTCACTGACCTGAAGTTGGTTTAATAAGTGAAAAGCTTGTTCAACACGTTTCATCAACAAGTAATCAGGCTTAACTACTTCCTCTACTGCGTCTGATGCGGAGTCTGCCGCTGCCACGAGTTTCGGGTCTAGCTTAGAAATCAGAGCATTTTTTTCACCAACGGGTGAAAATTGTGTGTTGGCATAGACCTGCTTCAGTACGGTTGTCATTGGTGAAGAAGGGCCCGAGATTAAGTCTATCGCGTTCGTTAGATCGCCGACATTGTCATAGTTCTGGACTTTTAGTTCACTCAGCGCATTGCGCCAATTACTGATGTAGTCGTCAGTATATTTTTTACGTACTTCCTCTTTGAAGGCTTCTTGTTCTTCACTAGTAGGAATAACGTGTTGTGACAGACCTAAAACCCAGTTGTCACTGATGACTTGTTGTGACATTAGGTCCACGCGTGGTCGATAAAAAGTGCTAAAGCCAGTGGAGGTATAGATCTTATCTACGATCAAGCGTTCACTATCGATTGGTGTGTTGAATACATTGCTAAACTCAAAACCCACAGCTCGTTGCAGATCTAGGGTTCCTAAATCAATCGAATTTGCTTCGTTTAAAATGCCTGCATAAACGAGATCAACATTCGAATTTGCTAGCAATGAGCGACGTGTTGCGCGAACAAGATCCATATTGATATCAATTGGATCAAACTGCGTGCGAAAGTAAGCGTCCAAATAGCGCATCGCCTGATTGACGACGTCACTTTGGTTGCTTAAATCGTTCATCATTTGGAGAGTTTGATGACGCAAAAAACGGATATCACGCTTTGTTGGATCGTTTAGCATTAGATACCCCTTCAATAGAGGTAAAGCGCGTGTAAAAGTGTTCTGATTTTGTGTCAGTTGTAGACGGTAACCTTTCTCAATAAGAGGTATTAACTGTTGAGCAACGTCCTTAAGTAAAGCTTCGTAAGCGATGCGAGTGCTTTGATCCAAACGGCTAATGTTGAGTGGTAATATCTCTTCATCCAAAGCCTTAGAACCTTTAAGCCACGCCCCATAAGAAGGCTCTATTGCTTTCGTCGCCTTCGCTAAAAGCTCATTGAATCTTGCATCTTGCTCTACTTGTGATTTGTCATCGATACTCAAGAGTTGATTCATCACATGTAAGTTACTGTCTAATGTCGTGAAAAAGAAGTAACTGCCCCCAGTAAGCAGGATAATAGAGCCGAGTATTGCCAAACGGCTTTGCCTCTGAATTAGACGAAGATACGTCTTGTTTTCGCCCGCAAAGTCGCTTTCCGGCAATATTTGTGAATCAATCAGAAAACGAGAGAAATAAGGCGTTTCTGTTAACTGAGTATGCTCTGACGCGATAATAGGTAAGTTGAAGTAATTACTACAACTTTTTGCAAGTAAATTGTACTTGCGACCGCCTTGCAGACTCGAACTAAAGAAAATCTCACGGATGTCTAGTGAATAGACACCGTTGTTAACATCACATAGACGCTCAAGCACATAGCTGACTTCAGACTGACATAGCTCAAACTGCTTAGGGAAAGCGAGTATTGCTTGTTTCTCATCAATGTCCGTTGAATTAGCGGATGCATCTAGCGCATTACTTTCAAGCACTCTCACTAGATTTCGATAGCTATCGCGGTAGTACTCTGCAAATACACCTTTGGCTTCTTTTAGTGGGATAGAGAGGAACTCAACACGTGTCTTGAGAGAGCTAAAGTGCATGTATTCTTTAAAGCCATCTAACTTGTCTAGCTTTGACATAATCAAATAGATTGGCAATGCCGAAGACGTTTTAGAGTTGATGCTACTCAAGCGCGCCAATAACGACGAAATGGTGTACTCTTTTTGCTCTGGCTCAGAGACGATCATGAACTCGAAATCGGTGAAGAATAGACAGCCTGAAAATGGCTTTCGAGGTCGATGATGAATAACTTCTTCAATGAACGTATTCCATAAAGAAGCATCACTGCTTGATACTTCCTGGAACACTAAGCGTTGGTCTGGTTTGATGTATACAGCGCTGTCAGATTCGTACCATTCAAAAAAGTCATTCTTAGCGGTTCTAGTGCGATCCATCGGTTTGATTGCACTAGAATTAAATAAAAATTGACGTCGCCCTGACCCTTTATTACCAAGCATCAGGTAAATTGGTTTCTTGCCTGAGTTAGCAAGAAGAGGCTGGATAACCATAGAAAGTGCTTCTTCCTCGGTTTCCAAATGTTGAGCTTTAGCGTTGTTCTTTTTCTTCAACCATAATGTGAATTGAAAAGTGACGTAAACAATGGCGATAGCACCAAGGGTCAGCCAAAGATAAAGTTGATCGATTTCGTCAAGAAAAAGCAGATAAATAGTGGTGATAATTGCAGCCACTAAAAACATCAATATAGTAGAAATCACCACTGGATTTCTAAACAGTTTTTGTTTGAACATAAGCCTAAAACTTCTTTAATTGTATTGTTATTTATTGTCAGTTTTTTCAGCTTGTAGCTGACTCAATTTATATAGGTAGATGTTCAGTAAAAGGGTTGCGCGGTCAATTTCCTTTTGCTGTGAATACTTTTCAGCGTATTCAATACGACCTAAAAGCGGGAATAACGAGTTACTGTATTCGTACGCCTTTTCAGAGTTCTTATCTACATTCTGTCTAGCTACGTTGGCAAACACCGTTCTTGCGTCTGAGAATCGCTTATAAACATCCATAAACTGGTCTTCTAAATGGGCGCTCTGTGTCAAAAAGTTCTGACGTAGTTGCTGTGCAGAAGACGAATCCGGATAGATCGCGATTAATTCATTGGTCAAGCTATCGAGCTCGCTGACGTTACTTACTTTTGCCGAGTCTAAAAACCAGTTATTCATCATAATATCGACACGATTAATGGCCTGCGTTTTCAATGACTGAGCATATTTTTTATTTTCGTAATCTAACGAGGCGACCAAATTTACAAGTTCATTAAGTGAAGCTTGATTAATTTTTTGTTCCAATGTTCGATAACGTTGTTGCTCGTACATGAAATGTGAACATATCGCAGTAACAATCAAACCAATAACGAAGTAGATCATAAATCGACCAGACTTTGCCGGTGATGCTTTCTCTTGGCTATTTAGGTTGGGTGGTGACACCGGTGCTGGAGAGGGAGACACATTCACTTTAATTTCAGGTGCCTTCTGCGTTGCTGCAGGAGCGCTAGTGTTGGCTTGTTTTTTCTCGCGTAACTCAGCCGCAATCTGTTGTTCTTTTATCTGCTCAATCCATTGATTCAAAATACGGCGAATGCGACCTAATGACGGCGCTTCAATACCGTAATGAAGACGAAGCTCTTCCTCAATCCTCAAGCATAACTGATGTGCTGCCTCTATCAATGGAAGCTCTTCTGGTAACGCTCGATGCTTATTAATTCGTTTTTCAGTATGCTCTACCATCCATTCAATAGCGCTCATTCGTGCCTTTGACTTTGAATGCTCTGGATACGCGTTGAACCAATATACGACACACACATCAAGTATTGAGTTTAACCCTTCAACAAGGCCTCTTAAGCCGTCGTTATAGGTTGACGCAACGGTAAAGTAACAGCAACAACGTAGGTCTTTCGCTTGGGTACTCAAGATCTTTTTTGAGAGTGTTTGAACCGTTTTCCACGAGACTCTCCCTGTGACTTTATTCAGGTTGTTTATTTGACGTTTAATTTCGTCAAAATCCTCAGAACCATTAGGATTAGAGCCGCTTGGGTTATTTTCATCGATTGGTCTTCGAGCGAAGTCGGTAAAAAACATAAGGAAAGTTCCAACTGATCATATAGAAGTATTAAGTTATATAGGATTTCACTACTGTTATATTAAATTATAAGCAGTGCACATCTGCCGCAATTCTATAGACAAAATAAGCGGATTAGATAATAAAAATTCATTAAAAGAAATTAAATTACTTTTAGTGTGATCTTTGTTCATAATATTAATATCAATAGTTAAGTCTATTTATAAGAAGAAACTTATATATGAAGATGAGAACGTTGATTAAAAAGTAACTAAATTGTTATCGGAGATTACGGTTTGTTCAATTAGCAATCAAATTCTGTGACTTCTATTTAAATAGAAAGATTTACTGTCTCGTCACTTAATCTGTAGTCGGTTCTTTAGTTTTTGTTTGTAGGTAAAACAACCAACCTGATAGTTGAAATGTATTAAATTATAGGTGTTTTTTTAGGCTTATTGAAAAAGAGAATATAATTGATATCTTTCGCCTCTAAGTAGAATATCGGTTTTCCTAGAGGGACGAAATGCTAAAACCAAGTCAAATTGGGCTGATTTCAGCCATGTGTCTATTTTCTTCTGTTGCAATGGCAAAAGGGGAGCGATATGGACTCTCTACCAGTATGTTGACTATCGATAGCATTAAATACGATGAAGGTAAAAGTGGTGAGCAGGATACGCTTAGGTTCGGCTTGGTTCATACTCGTCCTATTGATGAAAACAATAACCGTTGGCGTTGGTGGTTAGGGCTAAACTATCTAGCAGAAGATATTGAAGCGCCAGCAAACGGCTTATATCAAGAAGCGACGAACTATGAACTTCGTGTTGTTCCTCAATATGCGTTGACTTCTTGGAGTGTTTTCACGCCATACGTTGGTGCGGGCTTGTCTGTCGGTTACTCGCAATATTCTAATCGCTGGCAAGTAGACCAAGAGGGCTATCGTTATGAGAGTGTTGAAGACATCGACCAGTTTGAGTTAGGTGCGGTTGTGACCCTTGGTACTGCTATAAAGTTAGGCAGTAATCCTGACGCCCATATACAAATTATCCCGCAGGCCTCTTATATCCTTCCGGTTGTAAATGATGGAATTGGTGGGCTTGAACTATCAGTTTCTTTGCTCTTTTGAGGTTCGTAAATGTACTCAAATCAGCTAGTTTTATTTATCTCAAAGTGTCCAGAGGAATACACCGGTGCAAAGCATATTGAAATGCCTGAAAGTGGTGGTTCGATAGGTCGTTCCCCAAGCTGTAGCGTGTCTTTAGCCGATCACAACCGCTTTATATCGGGCACTCATTGTTTGCTCAGCGTGTATGGAGATACCTATTATATAAGTGACGTATCAACTAACGGCACAATGGTAAATGGGAATAAAATATTAAAAAATCAACCCGTTGCGATAGTTGATGGCGACATCATTTCTTTAGGGCAATATGAGATTGGTGTTTCTCTTGAGCACGTTACCTCAACACTAGACATCGCCGCTGATATTGCTCCTGAGCGAGTATCTAGCGATCCTCTGGTTAGTCTAGGAGATGCGGTTGTCGAAGAGGAAGAAAAAGTCGGTGCCTTAGAAGATTTGTTTATGGAGACTAAACAGGATGACATTGATTGTCATGATCCTGTTGCTCACCTTAACTTTTCGATGCAGCGAGATGACGATTACTTAATTCGTGATAATGAGCGTACAGAATCTGAACAACCTAGAACCGTGGAAAGCACACGTCAGGTGGTCGATGACAGTTTCAGTATATATTCCGAATTTGATCAACCAAGCCTAATCCCTGAAGACTGGATGGCTGTGGAAACCAAGAGTAACGCATCAGTCAATGATGCATTAGCGCCAGAAAGCGGTAAGGTACATAGAGCCGATATTGCCTCAGCTGAGGTGATGCAACCTGGCACAGTAGCCCCAGATAGCACGATTCAAAGACAACATCGTACGCCTAATGTTACTGAGATGGTCGTAGAGCAGGCTAACACAGGGTCAAAATGGGAAGAGATGACCCAATCTTTTACGCCTTCTCCTAACACTAATCAGCAACTTCAAATACCTACGGCAGAGCACGCGATAAACAGTACGACGAAAGCACAAGTCGATACTGATGCGGCCGTTTGCTCTCAAGATATAGCGCAAGCGTTTTTTGATGGTTTGGGTATTCGAAACTCAGAGTTGATGACAAACGAGGCGCAGTTATTCAAGCAAATGGGCACTTGCTTGCGTTTATGTATTGATAACCTACAGAAAGAGTTGCACGAAGTGGAATCGTTAAAAGATGAGCAGAGTGCGAGTGAGGCTAACTCGAACATTGCAGAGCTAATGCTCACTTTGAATAGTCAGCAATTACTGGCTCCAAATGAACTGGTTGAACAAATGCTCGATGAGCTGAACGACCACCAAGTTATGTTTAACAAAGCACTGAATGAGCTCATTTTAGAACAGTCAGAAACGAACGATCCCGTAGCATTTGCTAACAGGGTCACTAGCCAGTCTTTGTTCTCAACTAAGTCAAAGCTGTGGACCGAATACCTAGATTTCTACACTAATAATCGTCGCCTGCTTAATGAAACATCCTTAAAAGGGCTGATTAAGAAAAACTATAACAAAGTGATTAAGGGAAACCATGCGTAGTATCGCCGTATTACTCGGATTTGCCATGTTGTCCGGTTGTTCCATGTGGGATCAATTTAAAGAGTCCACTGGTATCACACCAGAAACTTCGTCGATTGAATTGGTTATTGAGGCATCACCTGTACTCAATGTAAGAAATGGGGGCCAGTCATCTCCAGTTATTCTCCGTCTTCACGAATTAAGTTCGCCAGTATTGTTCCGAAGCTTAGATTTCTTTGCCTTGTTTGAGAGCGATAAAGCGTCGTTGGGTGATGAGTACATCAAACGTTACGAATATCAAATACAGCCAGGTGGAAAAGTTCATGAAATGCTAACGCTAGACCCTGACACTCGTGCCGTCGGTTTTTCAGTGGCTTTTCGTGATATTGATGGTTCGTCATGGCGAAAAGTGGAAGTTATTGAAGAGAAGAGCGAGTACTACATCAAGCTCAAGTTAGAGGGCAGTGAGTTAATTTCTGATAACACTCGCGGCATTGAACAGGTTTACTTTTAAGGGATAGAAACATGTCTTTATACAATCCAGTTGTTTGGCAAGATGGAATGTTCATGAAGCCGCAGCATTTTCAACAACTCGATCGTTCGCAAAGTAAACTATCGAGCCTACTGAGTGCCAATGCATCGCCTTTGCATTGGGGAGTTAAACGTTTAGAAATCAACTCTCAGTTACTAGCACTGGGTAAAATCGGTATTACTCGTGCTGAAGGTATTTTACAAGACCGGACACCATTTGAGCTTCCGTTGCTTGCCGAGCTGCCTGAAGTGAAAGATGTAGATCCTTCGATTGCCGATAAAGTCGTTTATTTGTGCTGTCCGTTACCATCGGAACGTTCTGAGTTGTTTGGTACCAAAAAAGACGGTGCGCGCTATACGATGGAATCTCAAGAAGCGGTTGACGCTTGTTATGATTCGGAAGACATGGCAAATATCGTCGTCGGTAAGCTTAACTTTTGCTTAATGTACGATCATGAAGATAAGAGTGCTTATACGTCTGTTCCGATCTTAAAGATCTCAGAAGTGAAGCCTGATGGCAGCGTGATCTTAGATGATAGTTTCATTCCTACCTGTATCGATATTCATGCGTCGACAGTACTGAGTAAATTTGCGACCGAGTTTGCTTCTATGTTGAAGCATCGCGCGGAATCGATAGTTCAGCGATTAGGGGTGGTGGATCAACAAGGCGTATCATCGGTTTCTGACTTTATGCTATTGCAAGCGCTCAACCGATACGAACCCTTGTTTTGGCATTTCGCAAGCACAGAAGCTGTGCATCCTGAGTCTTTGTATCGAATTCTTCTTCAGGCAGAAGGTGAGCTTTCGACGCTGTGCTCAACGACACGCCGACCTATTGAGTTTACGAAGTACAATCATGGTGATCTTACTAGCTGTCTTTCTCGTGTCCTAGACAGTGCAAAAATGACATTGAGCGTGATGTCTGAGCAAAGAGCAATTCCACTGACCTTAAAAGATCAGAACTATGGCATCAGAACGGCAGCAATCCCTGACAATAAGATCATTGATACGACAACCTTTATCCTCGCAGTTAAAGCCGACGTGACCTTGGATGTTCTGCATACCCAGTTTGTCAGCCAAACGAAGATCGGTTCTATCGATAACATACGTGACTTGATTAACCTTCAACTGCCTGGGATTGAGATCAAACCAATGCCAGTTGTGCCACGCGCGCTGCCGTATCACGCTGGCTACACCTATTTCGAGCTCGATAAAACGGGCGAAGAGTGGATGGCATTGAAGAACACTGCTGCGATTGCGATTCACGTTGCGGGCGATTTCGCTAACTTATCATTGCAACTTTGGGCCGTTCGTCTATGAGTTACGCAGAAACCGACGTCACCGTAGTCTTATTCCAACCAGAGCCTGGCAAACCAATGGAGGTAATGCCAGCGCCTGACTTGTCGAGAAACATCGCAGTACAAGATCTATCTATCGATAACATGGGTATTAACCCGCTAGTGGACCAGTTCTCATGGTTGATCGCTAGTCTGTCTTGTATGTCTTCGATCCCTTGGCTTGATGACCCGATGCCATTTCGTGAACAAGTGGCACGTGAGATTCGAAAAGGTGAACGAAAACTTAATGAAATGGAGCTCGATCGTGCTTCGGTTCTTGTTATTCGTTACTGCTTGTGTGCGGCGATTGATGAATCTGTTTGTCGGCAAGAGTGGGGGGCAAATAGTCACTGGAGCCAGAACAGCTTACTGTCTGAATTCCATAACGAAACATCTGGTGGTGACAAGTTTTTCGTTATTCTCGACCGCTTAAAAGCCGACCCTCGCAAATACCGTCACGTTATAGAGTTTCTCTATTTATTGCTTCAACTTGGTTTCCAAGGCAAGTACGGCCGTGAAGAGCGTGGTAATGAAAAGTTAGCGGAAATTGGCAGCACCATTTATCGATTAGTGCGAGATGACCGCCTAGCAGAACAAGAAAAAGTTTCTTTAATCAACCTTAAAGCTAAATACCTAAAGAAGCCGTTAAAAAGGGTAATTTCACCCAAGCTGATCTTAAGTCTTAGTGCGATGACGTTTGCGCTTATGTATGCGGCAACCTACATCGTCATAGACTTAAAATTTCAGCAACTGCTTGAAATGTATAGATAACCAGAGATCTAAAATGAGATCTTCTGCCAGTTTTAGGGCTTATTGTGAATATCACTGGTCTTTTAGTGAAATTCACTAGTTATTTAGAGAGATTGCAGTTTGCGATCTCTTTTATCATTCAATCAATAAAATTCAAATGGATTGGTTATGGGCGTAACAGTTGGTGCGAATGGACTTTCGATAGTTCATAAAGGCTCAGGTGGTGAAGCGAATGCAACGCTCCCAGATGTTTGTTTAACTAAGGTCGGCAAGCCAGTCGTCCCTATCCCTTATGGCAACAATGCTAAATCAGCAGACCTTGCTGGTGGGACTACGACAGTCTCTATGGATGGCGGTAACAGTGTCGCTATCAAGGGCAGTACGTTCTCAAAAAGTACCGGCGATGCGGGCGGTGACAGAAAAGGCGTTGCCTCAGGCACGATAGAAGCCGAAGCAAAATTCATTTCAGCCTCACCAACGGTTAAATTTGAAGGTAAGGGCGTATGTCGCCTGTCCGATCAAATGACCATGAACAAAGCCAACACTATGTGTTTGGGTGGGGCACAAAACCCATCGGTTTCTGTTACGGAAGATCAGGAAGGGACGTACACGGTTGATTTGTACCTCTCTTACTCAGACGGCGAACCCGTTCAAGGCGCAACTTACACTCTCACAGATCAATCTGGCGCCGTATTTGAAGGAACATTAGACAACAACGGTAAAGCATCGGTTGGTGGTGTTGCTCCGGGTGAGTTTGCCATAGAGTATGGTGAGGACAGTCGCGATTTTATGCCAAATGTTCCAACCAAGACTAACCCGAACTTTGATCCAAGTGCAAACGCGCAGCTAATTATTGAAGAAGCTAAGCGTGGAGAAGTCGGTTTCTGGGAGAATGCGTGGAAGAGAATGTCTGGTGCTGCAAGCTGGGTTTGGGGCGTTATTCTTGGTGACTTTAACGATGATGCCTCCGTAGAACAGATCATTGCCAATACGGCCCTGACCATGATCCCTGTTGTCGATCAAGCAGCAGATGTCCGCGATTTATCAGCGAACATTATGACGTTGTTGAATGAGGAAGAACGTGAAAAGTCGGAAAACTGGCTAGCTCTTTCATTAACGCTTATCGGTTGTGTCCCGACATTTGGTAGTGCAGTCAAAGGCACTTGTAAAGTTGCGTTAAAAGGCGGTAAAGGAACATCAAAAGATACTTTGCTTGCTGTTTTAAGAGGCATGGGTAAAGGCGATCCAGAAAAATTCCTACGCACGTTAGATTGGATGGATTATGCAAAACAGACCAGCCAGATTGTTAGCGATGTTCTAAAACCTTGCATTGAAGTGGCAACTGAGTTGGCTTCATACGCAAACAGAATGGGTGCAGATGAGCTCGGTACGTATTTCTTGAAATTAGCGGATGAGGTAAAAATCATCGATAAGATGGTACCGGATAAGCTTAAAGAAGCGATGGGCGAGTTTGATGACCTTTTTGCTCGAATTTTAGGTAAGAGTGAGAAAACTTACCCAGCAAAAGTAAAACATAATACTGGCGAGTCTGCACAGTCAGGAAAGAGTTCTGCGAAGGCAAATGAGGACAAAGATAAAAAAGACTTTGTCTGTCCCGTTTGTAAGAAAAAACCAGAAAAATGTGATGCTTATTAGGGGTCAATACCATCATGGCTAAAAACTCAACTGCAAAAACACATAGTCTTATAAAAGGTTCAGGGCCTGCTTTAGCAAAAGCAATTAAATCTAAGCACTATAAGTCGGGCTTCAATGAACATTTATGGGCGGATGGACGTTTGAAGGGGGATGACGGACAGTTCGGACTTCAGGCTCACCACATCATAACAACTAAAAACTTAGATACTCCAGAGTGGAAAAAATACAGAGAAGCATATGAGTATGATATAAACACCTGGAAAAATGGGGTAATGTTCCCTTCCAAAACGGATATCGCTTGTCAAGTCAATACACACGTCCATAAGTCTGGCCATGGTGGAGGTTTGGACTTCAAGACCGAGCAAGAACAGTTTTGGGAAACAAGTTCAGATCTTGAAAGTGGTGAACTTACATCAATTCCGGTAACAAAGGTTCCTGACCCCGTAGCATCTAAGTTGCGGCTGGATGATATAAAGTATATAAAGTCAGTTAATCGAGATATTAAAGGTGTAAAAGAAAGTGCAAGAAGAGGCTATTATTGCAAATCAGGGAATAAAAGGCACTTTCAGTCTGATTTAGACGACGTCTCTGAAGACGTTTTAGTGTGTTTAGATAGCTTTTTATATACAATTTCGACTTTTGGTCATGATTACTCTCCGGCAAGTGACATAGGTTGTGCAGGCGAGAGTAATATAGAAAGCAAGAATAAATCAAGAAGCGCATGCCCAAGTAGATCTTCCAAGCTACCGGAAGAAAAACACAATATAAAGAATGTAAAAGGTAAGACTATGAAACCTAGAAAACTTGAGGTTGGAAAATGAGTGAATATTTTTTTGCAAGAGAGTGTGTCAATTCCCCAATTTATTGTTTTCCAGATGAATACATTGATTCCGTGCCCTTAACGAGTTTTACTTACCCTAAAGCACCTGTTCCCTTGATAGTCGAATTTCTTCCACAAGATGATTATGAAATCCCAGATATACTTGAAATGCCAAATTTCTCGATTAAGAAAAATGAATTTTCGAAATTAGATTTTAATAACATTTTTGGGGTTAATTGGGTCGATATTAAACTTCATGATAAAGGCGAACATGATTTTCTTATGCTACAAGTTGTCAACGAGATTAAGTTGATTGATAGATCTGAAAGTAAGATCAAGAGGTACCGAAAGGATTCTAATGGTGATGAGATGATTAGTGGTATTCTTAATCTTATATTAGATGAAAAACTAATTCAGACTATACCAGTAGATAGAAGACAGATAGTGATAGATCCTGGTTGGTTGAAGTGTGTTTTTTTCCATAAAAGTTTAGTTGAAAAAATAAAAAATTCTAAGCTAGTCGGTGTGGAATTTATACCGGCAGACGGCTATTCAGACTTTAGATAGATGAAATTAAATTTAAATGACTTTTATGTAAATAACAATCCTAAAGTAATATGTATATTAAGTTTATTAAAGAAAATTTAAGCAATATTCTACCAGAAAAAAGACCAGGTATGGTTTTTTCTAACCCTGACTTGTTTATTATTTTTGACAATACTATCCGATTCGTAATTTGGGAAGAAATTTTAGAAAAGTTAAATGAATTTTGGTTAGAAGGAAAAGATACTTGGGATAGTCATTTTGATTTTGGTAGTAATCCCGACGATTATGATAGACAGTTTGATGATTATAAAACAATTGAACTTTTACAATTCCCAACCCTGACAGATTTAGAAGTAGAAGAAAAATATGCTTTTGTTTTTAACGAGAATAGTGAATTATATATTAGTGAGAACTTCGTTAAAGACTTGAAGTCAGCTGGATGTGTCGATGTATGGTATGATACCACAGCTCCATATGGCCGTTATTAGACTGCCAGCATTGAAAAGCGTCTCATGGCGCTTTTTCTTTAATACTACGATTGAAGCACCGCTGATGCCTGTTGAATTAAAGAACAAGAATAAAATAAGAACGTCAGAAGTTGTAAATGAGCGATTATTACTTTGCTAGAGAAATTGTTGAAACACCACTTTATGATTTTCCGGATGAATTTTCTTATTCGGTTCCATCCAACGTATTAACATATCCTAATCAGCCAATTCCGCTTGTAAAAAGGTTTGCTCCTACAGAAGATTATTGATGTGTTTTTAATTCCTTCACTAGTAATATCGCCTTATGAGTGTAAGAGAGCAAAGCAAGATAATTACCAAACAATAAAGAGGTATAAGATGGAGTTTTCGGTAATCTCTGAGGACTATATGAGAAGTTCAACGGTATTCCAATGTGTGGATGATCGTGAATTTCTATATAGTACAAATAATTTTCACCCAACGAGTTCGGAGAGTCCAATAAGATGGGAGGATAAAAATGTAACTTCCTCCATGGTTCACCCCATTTCGGACAATGGTGACATATGTGTTACTAAAGAATTTGCAGATCTTGTAATGAGCTTTGATCCTTATGGTGTAGAGTTTTATCCAGCATCACCGATCGATATATACTAGCTCTGAATAACATTCAAGACGTTGTCGACTTTGAACGAAGTGTTGTAGAAGTATCACCAAACAATGGGGACCTGATCGTCCACCGATTGTTTCTAAGCCCAGAGAAAATTTTAAAGATCCCCTTCCATAAACGGGTGGTTTATAGGGCTAAAGGAGCTGATACTGCAGTATTTTTCGCTCCAGAAATCTATGATTTGATTAGTAATGATTCAAGATTTTCTCTAGTTAGGAAAATGAAGAAGAATACATCTATGCGTGCACCTAAATTTTAGGGGAAAATAATGAAAGAAGACTATATTATTTTAACAAAGCAAAACTTAACTAACTTCCCATTCCAGCAAACCCCTAAACCAATAGTGCCAGTAGAGCCTGATCTGCTTTTGGAAATGACTTTTTCTCCGAAGCTATTTATCATCAGTGATATTGCGTCAAAAGTAGAGAAACTGGTCGTACACGGAGTAGAGTGGTTAGACGCTCGCGTGGATTGTTCTCCAAGCCAGCCATCTGATGATGAAATTAAAGTTTACGAAGATTATCGTATGCCTTATATCCATCAAACTTATAAATTGACGGACAAAGAAAAACAATACGGTAAGTTGAACTGGTTAGACATTGAATCAACAGAGTTTGATTTTTCTAAATTAGAAAATATCCCCTTAGAAGAACGATTAATATTTAAACTAGAAGAAGATTTTGGTTTAGTTTTCATTCACCAAAGTGTGATTGACCTTCTTAAAAAAGACGTCAAAGACGTTTGGATAAGAGATGTATAATAAGCGCCGAAAGGCGCTTTTTTCATATCAGCGAGATTAAAAAAAGAGTTGAGAAAAAATATTACTGTAAAAAAGAGTTTACTGAGGACTTAGATGATGCTGCGGAAGATATAGTGGATAAACTAAACAGCTTTCATTGGACTCTGTCCAGGTTTGGTAAAGACTATGCTCCGGCTCAAAAATTGGATGCGGAGGTGGTAACGTTGAATGCGACAAAAAAAGTAGAGAAGCGTGTCCTCATAGGCTTAATGTTACTGGAACTAGGCACACTATTCGGAATAAACTAGGCAGGATCATGAGTGATTATTTCTTCGTAAAAGAAAATCAAATTACACCAATTTATGCAGTTCCTGAGGAATATGAAGAAGCAGCATACAGTACAAGATTTACCTTTCCATGTAAACCCGTACCTGTTTTAGCAAAATACAAACCAGACGAACAGTATAGAATACCAGATGTTATTATAGAGCCTGAATTTGCTATATCTAAGGATATATATAATAGCTTGAAAGTTGAACAGTTATATGGTTCTAACTGGATACATATCAAATTAATTGATAGAGGTGAACATGATTTCATGATGTTACAGTTAGCAAATGAACTAGATGTCATCTGTCATGAACAGAGCGACTTTAAAAGGTTCAAACGAGGAAATATATCAGGAATGAAAAAAGTCGTTATTGATCCTCAGAAAATTTCACCGATTCCGCTTCAAAAAAGGCTATTTTTTAGAGATTCAGCTTGGGGGTTTCACACATTCTTTCATAAAAGTATAGTAAAAGAAATTGAATCAAAAACTCCAAATGGCGTTGAATTTGTACCAATAGAGCACTTTAATGAAGCGTGGGCTGGTTGACATGTATATCAAGTTTAATAAAGAAAATATTAGTAAATTATTACCTGAAAAAAGACCAGGTATGATTTTTTCTAACCCTGATTTGTTTATTATTTTTGAAAATAATATTCGATTTGTAATTTGGGAAGAGATTTTAGAAAAGTTGAATCAATTTTGGCTAGAAGGGAAAGATGCTTGGGATAGTGATTTCGATTTTGGTAGCCATCCTGATGATTATGATAGACAGTTTGATGATTATAAAACAATTGAACTTTTACAATTTCCAACCCTATCTGATTTAGACATAGAAGAAAAGTATGCTTTTGTTTTTAACGAGAACAATGAATTATATATTAATGATAATTTCGTTAAAGACTTGAAGTCAGCTGGATGTGTCGACGTTTGGTATGATACAACAGCTCCGTTTGGGCGTTATTAGAATAATTGCTTTTCCTTAACTGTAGAAGTGATGCAGGTGAGCCAAAAACGAACGTAAAACAAAGAATTAAGAGTATGTTCTGTGATTCCATCGCAAAAATTACAACTAACTTTTCCAATCTTTTGACGATAAAGTTGGCAGTGAACACGCTTATCAAAGATAAGTTATTGCTTTTATTATTTAAAAATAAAGTATATTCTCATCCTTTTTTTAGATGGTAAGTGTTGAATAATTATACAGTGGTTAGGTAAATGAATAAAATAACTAAACTCACTTTGGCTTTGTCCGTATTGACATCTGTTGTTGGGTGTCAACTGGTCTCAAATACGCCGATGCAATCGACAGCAACGAAGGAAATAATTGAAAAAGCAAAGGCAGAGTTTGATGGACAACGTTTTTATAAGTTGAATGAATATGATGAAGAAATCAACGTTTCAGATGACGGGGTCATTACCTTCAAGTCTTACTTACCACGCAGCGGCGGTTATGAATGGGTACCAATTGTTATACGCGATACTAGTTTTCGTGTTTCTTGCGATTATTTCAGTGAATATGTTGAAGCTGGAATGGTTGTTCAGGTTCAGTTTGTAGGTAAACGCGGGCGCATTGAAAATTACGACAAGCAACGTTGTGAAGAGTTTGGCGAGCCAACATGGCAATAAGATCTATGGATAATTAAAGCGCCGACAGGCGCTTTTTATTTACGTTTGAGTTAACCGTTAGAAAAGATGTAGACCAATCTTCGGAAGATTAGGCAAGCAATGCGTAGTATCTGGTCACAAGTTGGTATGAACTTGCCTTTTAGAAAACGCTAATAAAATCGCTAAACAGCTACATGCTAATAGAACGACACCTAAGTTTTGTGCTGTTCCAGCCATCGCTAGTCCCGTCCCGATCATGATGTAGTACATGAGCCCAAATAAAGCGCCTGCGCTACCTACCTGTTGTTTATAATCAACGAGTGCGTCACTGAGTATATTGGGTATCGCAATCCCATAAGACATGACGACTAACACCATTGGAGCAACAAACCAGATTGATTGGCTCAGAATCAACACACCGACTGATCCCAAACTAAGCAATACTGCTGAGAGCCAAAGTAGTTGGCTTTTTCGAACATTTTTAGACACTAGGGATTTGTTTAAATAACTCCCAAGCAGAGTGCCTAACCCCAGTACCATGCCACTGTATCCAAATTGTTCGGAGTTATACCCAAGTGCTGAGAAAGTAAATGCGCCAAGCTGGTAATAAGAAAATAGAGCAATGTTATACAAAGCAACCAATAATCCTGAGCGCCAAATTCGCGCGTCTCTTACCATTTCCCAGCTAAGTTGATGCAACCGCACTGGTGTCTGTTCCTTCTGTGTTTCAGGAAGCTTAATAACGTTATAAGCGAGTAATACTAACGCGATTAAAAACAAGGCAAAAAACACATAACGGTATCCACCGAACGCTGTAAGCTGCCCACCTAATAGCATGCCAACTACCGGGCTGATTGATATGCCCATCCCCATTAAGCTGAAGACTTTACTCAGTTCTTGGCCGTCAAACGCGTCACGAAGCATGGTCTGTGTGACAACGGATCCTACCGCGATACCAAATGCGCTTAGGGCTCGCGCGGTCATGACAACAGCAAAGCTTTCGGTTTGAGTTGCGAGTAAAGATGCGCAACCATAGATAAAGAGCCCAATAAGCATGGTGGGCCTTCTTCCCAGTTTATCTGCGAGAACTCCCCAAACTACAACGCCAATGGCAAAAGCTAGGAAGTAAATCGACAATGTTTGGGCTGCTTGTGCGTGGTTTACATCAAATGAAAGAGCGATTGAGCTCAGCGCTGGGCTATAAATAGTTTCTACAATTTGCGGAAACATCAACATAACCAGCATGAGCCATAAAGAGGGCTTAGTATTCATATTGTTACCCATCGTTAATGAAGTTGGCGGGCAGTATAAATGAGGCTATGATTGATCTAATAACAACATAAAAACCAAATACATCAACATTCGGACAAAATGGCGCTTATTAACGAAAAAACACAATTTGATGCAGACAAGATTACTAATTATGTAGTGGGAATTGCTGCTGATATTGGCAAGCACGACTCAGGTATGCATATGCACAAGAAAGGGCAGTTATTGTACGCACCTCAAGGTTGTATGAGTTTTGCTCTGGAAGACTCGATTTGTATTTTGCCACCGACAAAGGCGGTTTGGATCCCACCTAATACGCCGCATCGCGCACTAATGACGAATGTGGTGGCGTATCGATCTTTGTATTTTGATTGTGAGGAGTTTGCCTGTCCGAGTAAGATCACGATGATAGAAGTGAATAATTTGCTCCAAGCTCTTATTGATAAAATGTCATTTTGGGAGTGGGATAAGCCTAGCAGCGAGATGGTAAATACGACGGCGCTTTTTTGGGAGGAGTTTTATGCTGCGAAACGTTATTCGTTTCAGTTGCCTTTGCCATCGCATCGGCGCTTAACAACGTTTCGTCGAGAGTTGGTTGAACCTTCATTTCTGGCTCCTTCGCTTACTACTCTTGCAAGCAAAGTTGGGGCAAGCACCAAGACGGTAACACGATTATTTAAGTCGGAAACGGGAATGAATTATCAAGATTGGCGGCAACAGTGGAGGCTTTTAAAGGCAGTTGAATTGTTATCAACGGGCATGCCAGTCAGCGCAGCTGCCGATTGGCTGGAGTTTTCGTCAGACAGTGCTTTTATTGCATTTTTCAAAAAGCAAACTGGACAAACACCTCTGACGTTTATGAAAACCAAACCTTAAGCGTCAAAATGCTCACACTCTTTCTAGAACAATCCCCAGGTTCACAGGCTCAGCCTATAAAGCATACATAGACAGGTACCAACGTGCAGGTTACTTGTCTTTACTCTGCAGTTTGCGAAAGTATTGCGTAGTAAAATCAACAAAGGCTCGGATGCGTTTTGGTTGATGTCGGTCGTGATGATAAAGGAGTGAAAATTCCACACTCGGAATGCTCCAATTGGTAAACACTTCTTTTAGCTTGCCTGTCTGGAGTTCTTGTTGACAATAAAGTGCTGGCACACGGATGATGCCATTTCCCGCCAAGGCTGCTTTTATCATTACTCTGCCACTCTTACATCGTAACTGTCCACGTATCTGGTGTTCCGTTGACTGCTTTGTATTCGTGTTCTCAAATGCCCACCGTGTCACACTACCTGTCAAACAAACGTGTTTTTCTAAGTCCTTTGGATGCGAAGGATAGCCATATGTTTCTAAATAGTTTGGGCTTGCGTATGTCCCCATTTCCACATCGATCAGTTTGCGAGCGATAAAGTTGGAGTCGTCTAACTTTCCCATTCGAAAAGCGATATCGAATTCATCTGCGATTAAATCGACACGATGGCTACTAAAATCTAAGTTAATGCTCACTTGTGGGTGTTGGATTAGAAATTGAGCAACGATATCTGCGACAACGTCTTCTCCTAAATAGCCCCCCACACAGTTGATACGAATGTCACCTCTTAAGTCTTCTACATCATCAACCACTGCCATAACAGCTTGATCAATATTGTGAAGGGCAGTTTCACACTGTTTATACAGAACCTTGCCTGCTTCGGTGAGGTTCAGTGTTCGAGTGGTCCTTTGTAGCAAAGTGACACCAATCTGTTGCTCCAGATTTGTTATTTGACGTGAAACGTGTGAGCGAGAAACGCCAAGTTGCTCTGCTGCTTTCGTGAAGTTTCCTAGTTGAGCGATTAGGACGAAAGAGCGAATATCTGCAAGGTTGATGTGTGTTTGCATGATGACTTCTTCATAATTCAAAAAAGTATTGTTGCAGTATAACAACAGTGTTTCAACTAGGTCGGTATATATCAACAAACAAAGTTTTCTTAAACTTACCGCCACTGATGTAAACCGTTCGATTAAGGATTCAAAATGAAAAAGTTAATTGTTATTACAGGCGCTAGTTCAGGCATTGGTGAAGCGATTGCACGTCACTTCAGTGACCAGGGCCATGCTCTTCTTTTGTTAGCAAGACGTGTAGAACGTTTGGAAGCATTAAACTTACCAAATACGCTTTGTGAAAAGGTAGATGTGACCGACAAAGCTTCTTTCGAGGCTGCAATAGAGAAAGCTGAAGCGTTGTATGGTCCGGTAGATGCACTTGTAAATAACGCAGGCGTTATGCTTCTCGGTCAGATAGATACTCAGGAAGCATCGGAGTGGAAGCGCATGTTTGATGTGAACGTAATTGGCTTGCTCAATGGCATGCAGTCCGTCCTAGCACCTATGAAAGCACGTAACAGTGGTACGATCATTAACATCAGCTCTATTGCGGGCAAGAAAACATTCCCTGATCATGCTGCTTATTGCGGTACCAAATTTGCGGTTCATGCTATTTCTGAAAACGTACGTGAAGAAGTTGCGTCATCGAATGTTCGCGTTACGACGATTGCACCTGGTGCAGTGGAAACGGAATTACTTTCACATACAACGTCTCAAGATATTAAAGATGGTTATGACGCCTGGAAGGTGGATATGGGCGGCGTGTTGGCAGCAGACGACATTGCACGAGCAGTGCTGTTTGCTTATCAGCAACCGCAAGGTGTATGTGTTCGTGAAATTGCTTTGGCACCGACAAAACAACAACCTTAACATTGAGTTACGGCGATTTTAGGTCACTAAAGCCGTAAAACTTTGCATATCGATTCGTGATTGAGATGGCATCTTTAAACTAAGTTGCGTGAAAATTTAGGTCATCCATTTAAATCCGGACACTAAGTGTGTTATTGCTTATACCCAAGTTACTCAAGGTGAGAAAAAACTTTGAGTAATTTGGGTTTTTATTTGGTCTCAATTTTAGGTAGCGGAATTTATTTAGGTCGAAGGCGATAGTTGTGAAGAAAGGAGAGTGTGACGTAAAACAAAATGAAGCAATATCCGTCTCTTAATGAGAATTGATTTCATCAACGTCACAAGCCGTTACAATTATCCGTTAGGTATTATACTTTGTGGATGGTTAATATTTAACCAAACAAGGAGGTGTGTATGAAACGATTCGCAAACATACTTTTTGCAACACAAGGATTGCCAGGCCATAGTGACGCCCTCGAACAAGCGATGAGGATTGCATCTAGCAACAAAGTGCCTGTCTCAGGGCTAATAGCGTGTCCTGATTTCCCAACAGACATGATCCAGTATCAGCAAAGTTATGAGCAATCGCTGCAAGACTCCCTCAAACAAAGTATTCACGAATACAGACAGAAGCTGGGACTCTCTGAAGAGGATCTCGCATTTCCTCTTACTGTGAAAAGCAGTGAAAAGCCCGCTGTCTGTATTATTAAAGAAGCATTAGCTGATAACAAAGATCTCATCATCAAAGAAGCTGAACCGCTCGGTGAAGGTGCTGAGGGTTTCAAAGCTATTGATATGACTCTGTTACGAAAATGCCCTTGTCCGCTTTGGTTGCACCGACCAATTGATAAGCCAAGAGATAAGCGCCGTGTTGCTGTGGCTATCGACCCATTAACGGCAAGCGATGAACAGCACTCATTAGCCGTGCGTTTACTCGAATTATCGCGTTCGATAGCCGACACCTGCGATAGTCGTTTACACGTGATTTCTTGCTGGGAGTATTACTTAGAAAACTACCTTAATGGTAACGCTTGGATTCAAGTCGATGATGCTGAGTTGAAACATGAACTCGACAAAGCAAAAGCCGATCATAAACAAGCTCTGCAACAGCTGTTGGAGGAGTCTGGGATTACAGGTGAAATTGTGATTCACCACCTGCATGGAAAACCCGACGAAAAGATTCCAGATTACGTAGAGAGTATTGAGGTAGACGTGCTGGTAATGGGAACCTTAGCGAGAACTGGTATATCTGGCTATGTCATTGGTAATACGGCTGAAAATATTTTGCAATCGATTAACTGTAGTTTGGTCGCTCTTAAGCCCGATGGTTTTGTCTCACCGATTCAGTAATTGGGGTGTAACAAAGTTGGGTTTAAGTGATGTTTTAGGTAAAGGAGGGAGATGGATCTCTAGAACATGGAATTATCAATGTATCAATAAGTTATCAGAGGAGAGTGACATGAAAAACCTATGCCCGAAATGCCACACAGAAATGATAGAACGTTCGAATGTTTATGTTTGTCCGAGAAATGATATCGGTGACTGCACCTACGATGCATTCGAGTTAGCTGATGACGATAATCCATATACATTCAGCCAAGAACACGTAAGTAGTGACCTACGTTCTTATGCCGTAGCAGACAGCAAATAGCGGTTTGTATCGGCGTTCCTCTAAGTAGCACTCAGTGATTACTGTTTGCTACTTTTCCCTTGGTTTCATGATCGTTTTTGAAGCGCTTGGGCTAAAACAATACAGTGGAGTTTGTCATTTGCGCCGGATAGGGCGTATCTTCTTATAATAACGAATGGGCTGCGATGTTGAATAACATAACGGGTAAAGAAAACCTACCGAAAAACCTAGATAATCAGTTGGTCTTACTGATTTTCCCTGCGCTGCCAGTTTTAATCTTCTCTTTTCTCTTCTATATCTATACTCCTGCAGGCGTGAGCTGGAATGCGGAATGGATACCAAGCCTCGATATCAACCTTAGCTTTAGATTAGATGGTCTTTCATTTCTTTTTGCGGGACTGATCAGTGGGATTGGCGCACTGATTCAAATCTACGCTTTGGCTTATTTACGAGAAAGTGATAGCCGGTTTTCCTTTCATTTGTATCTAACCCTATTCATGCTTGCCATGCTAGGGATTGTGATGAGCGATAACATTCTGTTGTTATTTGTTTTCTGGGAACTCACCACCATCACTTCTTACTTACTGATCGGGTTTAATCACGAAAATAAAACGTCTCGGAAAAACGCCTTGCAGTCGCTGATTGTTACCGGTGCTGGTGGACTAGCGTTGCTAGCTGGTCTTATCTTGCTGGGAGCAATGGCTGGGAGTTATGAGCTAAATACCATTATCGAGCAGGCAGACACTATTGCGCAGCATGAATGGTTTATCCCATCTCTAGTGCTCATACTACTCGGTGCATTTACTAAATCTGCGCAATTCCCGTTTCATTTTTGGCTACCTAACGCGATGGCAGCTCCCACTCCGGTCAGTGCGTATTTACACTCGGCAACAATGGTAAAGGC
Organism: Vibrio sp. YT-18; assembly: GCF_033337345.1. Lineage (NCBI taxonomy): Bacteria > Pseudomonadati > Pseudomonadota > Gammaproteobacteria > Vibrionales > Vibrionaceae > Vibrio > Vibrio sp. YT-18. Next base: position 233,798 of record NZ_JAWOQO010000001.1, read on the forward strand.
AGGCATTTACCTATTAGCACGTTTATCGCCAGTTTATGCCCACAGCGAGATCTGGTTTTATGCTTTAGTCATCACTGGGAGTATCACGGCCATTTGGTGCACATTTGTCGCATTAAAACAAACTGACTTGAAGCTGATGCTAGCCTACAGCACGAATGTTGCTTTGGGTAAATTAACATTATTACTAGGTATGGGCACAGATTTGGCCGTTAGTGCGGTATTGATGTTTATTCTCGCTCACTCTTTCTATAAAGCTGCGCTGTTTATGGTGGTGGGTAATATCGACAAAGCGACAGGAACACGAGATATTGATCAATTGTACGGTCTGAAGTCAGTTCTCGTCATCAGCATGGTTGCGGGGAGTTTGGCTGCATTGTCTAAAGCGGGGTTCCCGCCGTTGTTAGGCTTTTTGAGCAAAGAATACATGTACAAATCCGCAGTAGAGCTCAATAACTGGATCGCCTTTGTACTTTTAATCGTGAATATACTGATGGTCGCGCTAACCATTATGCTTATTGCGAGACCATTCTTTGCTCGCCGTGATCTCGTGCCGATTGAAACTAAGCCAGTTGAGACAAAAAAAGCCATGTGGATCTCGCCTTTGCTCTTGGCAGTTGGCAGCCTCCTAGTTCCGTTATTCGGTTTGAATTGGTTAGATCGCAATATTATTTTTCCGGGCTCTGCTGACATTCTGCCCACAGCAACTCTTAAAGAGACATCACTATGGCATGGCGTGAATGTACCGTTAGTGTTAAGCGTTATTACGCTAGCGTTGGGGTATGTGGTGTACCGTGTTTATCCTACTGTGTCTGCATTTTTTCAGCGGTTACATCTATTCGTCCCCAAAGCGGAGAATATTTTTGAACGACTATTAGATGGCATGATGACAGTGGCGAAGTGGCAAACGGCGCGGTTACAGCAAAAGAAATTGAGTCGCTATGTCCTATTATTTTTCACGGTACTTGCCGTTGCGTTACTGAGTCAGGTAGCGCTTATTCCTCTGCCTTTGGTTGGCGAACTTTCAAGTGTCACTTTCTATGAGATTGGTATTGCCTTATTGTTGATTGGTGCTGCGCTCGTATGTACGTTGTCCCACGCAAGACTTCTTGCGATTTCTGCGCTTGGTATGATTGGCTTCATGACCACGCTTGTTTTTATGATTTATAGCGCCCCGGACGTTGCGAAGACTTTACTGTTAGTGGAAACATTAATGGTGGTCTTTCTTGCATTGTTAATGCGTCATATGCCACGTCTAACCACCGTGCCCAAGCATTCAATAAGACGTAAAGTAGCGAATATTTGCATAGCAGGTGTGATAGGAGTTTCGGTTACTTTACTTTTGTTAGGAATCACGTCTCAGCCGATGGACTCTTCGGTGTCAGATTTCTTTGCAGAAAACAGTGTCCCGGGTGGACATGGGCGAAACATTGTTAACGTTATTCTGGTCGACTTTCGCGCATTTGATACATTGGGAGAAGTTGTCGTCGTTGTTATTGCTGGGATTGCGGCAGTGAGCTTGCTTAAGACAAGAGCGAAAAAGCAAAATCGTATCCAATCATTAATTTTTGCAACCACGGCACACATCGTTTCGGCACTCATGCTCGTATTTTCAGTGTATCTGTTGTTACGTGGTCATAACGAACCGGGTGGTGGCTTTATTGGTGCGTTGATTGCCGTTATTGGTTTATCACTTCTCATGTTCGCGGAATCACCGAAATACGTTCGTTCTAGGTTGTATTTCAAACCGTTTCTCATTGCGTTATCTGGCATCGCATTGAGCTTAGTTTCTGGTGCTTTGAGCTTTGCGTTTGATAAACCGTTTTTGACCGGACTGTGGTGGAAAGACGTGATACCACTAGGGACGCCATTGGTTTTTGATGTTGGTGTTTACCTTGCCGTTATAGGTGGCGTGATGGGTATGCTGCTTCGTATTAATGAGGAGCTAGAGTGATGGAAATAGTCTGGAGTGTTGTCATTGGAGTATTTGTCGCAGCAGGTGTTTATTTAATGCTTGAAAAGCATATCTTGCGCCTTTTGTTCGGCATCATGTTACTCAGTAGTGCGGTTAACCTTGCTATTTTTACCGCTGGAAGGCTGACGCCTGGAGAGCCGCCATTGATTGGCGATAATGCTCTTTTACCACCAGATAGCGCGGCAAATCCTTTACCTCAAGCGCTTATCTTAACTGCGATAGTCATCGGTTTTGGACTACTTATTTTTTCTTTAATGCTGTTCTATCGAGCTTATAAAGACACTGGAACTGCAAACGTCGATGAAATGCAACGTTCTGAGGAGGGTCAATGAGTTCGATTTTGCTTACGTTACCGGTAGTTCTCTCGCTGAGTACGGCGTTGATTATCTTCTTCGTCCGTCGCTCAACAAAAAGTGTTGAGTGGTTGAGCGGTGTAAGTGCGACTTCGAACCTTTTCGTTGCGGGCTTTCTCACAGAAAACATCATAAATAATGGTATTCAAGCCGTTGCTTTTGGTCAGTGGAGTGCGCCATTTGGTATCGTGTTTGTCGCAGATTACCTCAGCGTTGCTATGGTGATGATCACGGCGGTGATTGGTGCGATATGTGTTTTCTACGCGATGGCGGACCTTCACCGAAAGCCCTCCTATAGCAATTACCATGCGTTAATGCACATGTTGCTTGCTGGCGTTTATGGCGCTTTCCTGACTGGAGATATTTTTAATCTGTATGTTTGGTTTGAGGTCATGCTCATTTCATCATTTGGTTTAATGGTGTTAGATGCAACGAAAACTCAAGTTGATGGTGCAGTAAAGTACGTGATGTTGAACCTGATTTCGACGCTGGTATTTTTGCTTGCTATCGGCTTGTTGTATGGCGCAACGGGCACCTTGAACTTGGCCGATCTCTACACCAAAGTAGGGGAAAATGAATTGAGCATCAACATGATGCTGTCCGCGCTATTTTTGTTTGCCTTTTCTATTAAAGCGGCACTCTTTCCTTTATTTGCTTGGTTGCCAGCTTCTTATCACACGTTACCAAGCGGTGTGGTGGCACTGTTTGCCGCGTTGCTTACTAAAGTCGGTGTATACGCGTTGATAAGAGTCTTTACCTTGGTATTTCCGCTCGCCGAGAGTGGTTGGCAACCGACGTTAATTTGGGTCGCAGGGCTAACCATGTTAACGGGCGTTTTAGGAGCGGCTAGCCAATTCGACATTAAGAAAATTCTTTCTTTTCATATTATTAGCCAAATAGGCTATATGATCATGGGGTTGGCTATTTACACTCCCTTAGCTTTAGCCGGTGCCATTTTCTACATTGTTCATCACATCATTGTAAAAGCGAATTTGTTCTTAATAGGTGGATTCATCGAGCGCAAATATGGCTCTAGTCAACTTGAACATTTGGGTGGGGTATACAAAGCTATGCCTTGGTTAGCGTTCTTGTTTCTTGTCCCTGCGTTTTCTCTGGCCGGTTTTCCACCGCTATCGGGTTTCTGGGGAAAGCTATTGGTCATCAAGTCGAGCATACAGGCTGAATATTACTGGTTAGCAGGTACCGCGTTATTGGTGGGGTTGCTTACCGTCTACTCGATGACGAAAATTTGGAGTGAGGCATTTTGGAAAAAGCCATTTAGAGAGAAGCCAGAACAGACTCTGCAGGCCAAAGTACATTGGTTGTACTGCGTTCCAATTATTGTATTGACAACGTTGACGCTAATCATTGGCTTAGTGGCGGAGCCTTTTTATCAATTTTCCGTTCAAGCTGCAGAACAACTGTTAAATCCGACTGAATACATCAGAGTGGTGTTAGGAGGAAATACATGATCTATCTATTCCTCAATTTTTTCTTAGCGTTAGCGTGGATGATGCTTAATGGCAGCTATTCGAGTCTGAATTTTGTCGTCGGATTTACGGTCGGTTTTTTTGCTTTAAGGTTGAGTCAACCATTTGGATTGAAAACGAGCTATTTTCAACGTTTTGCATCTGCATTGAAGTTATTGGTGTACTTCGCTTATGAAATGGTTATATCGGTTGCGAAAGTGGTGTGGGACGTCGTGACACCTACTCATTTGAGTCAGCCTGATATCGTTTATGTCCCTCTGGAGGTCGATTCTGATCTAGAAATCACATTACTGGCGAACATGGTTTCTTTAACACCGGGCACGCTTAGTTTGGATGTTACGGCTGATAAAAAGTATCTTATCGTTCATGCCATGTTTGCACCTGAACATGAAGAGGTTATTCGCGGAATTAAAGATGGGTTAGAGCATCGAATTTTGGAGGTGACGCGTGGATAGTTGGCTGCAAATAACGGTCACTTTTGCCTATTCTGGGCTACTACTCAGCTTTGTTATGGCTTTTGCTCGTTTAATTCTAGGACCAACGCTAGCTGATCGAGTTGTGGCGTTAGATCTGATTTCATTTATCACTATCGGATTTATTACGGTTTACACCTTAGACAGCGGTGAGGACGCTCTGTTAGACATCGCCATTACATTAGGTTTGGTCGCATTTCTCGGCACGATCGCATTTGCACGTTTGATCGTTAAAAGAAAGGAGAAAGAATAATGGACGTGTTGATTGGACTATTTTTATGCTTAGGAACATTGTTGACCTTGGTTGCAAGTCTAGGTGTCCTGAGGCTTCCTGATTTGTATACCCGAATGCATGCAGCGACCAAAGCTGGAACTGTCGGAGTGAGCTGCTTGTTATTAGCGGTCGCTTTCTCACTCCCTGAAGTTACCGTGATCTCTCGGGTTATCGGTACGATGTTGTTTATCGTTCTCACTGCGCCAGTCGCCTCCCACCTGCTCGGCAGAGCAATGCGAGAGGTCGGATATAAGATTTGGCGCAATGATTAACCATTAGCGTCGAATAGTACTACGTCCTAGTTGAAATAAACTCGAAGCTGTATTGATGAAGTCGGAAGTAATTGACGGTATATTCAAATGCACGACCATCTTCTAGGTAACCAGTGGACTCAACTTTTAGAATAGGGGAAGCTTCTGATTCATTCAGGTATGAGGCCGTCTCTGCATCTAACAAATACGGTTTGACAGACTGACTGCTTTTCGCAATTTTCAATCCTTTGCTATTTTCAATGTACTCATATTTAGAACCATTCATTATGGCTATGCTCAAGTCTGGAAATAACACTGCTGGCATATGAGTGACTTCGTAAATTTCAGGCTCATCATTAATACATCTGAGTCTATGTATTTCATATGTATCATCATTGGGCGAGAGATTTAACTGCTTAGCAACCTGCTCATTCGGCTTTTTAAGTTCGAACTTTATGACTTGAGAGCTAGGCGTTTTCCCCTGTTTACTGACTTCCTCGATAAAACCCAGCAAATGTAAGGCATCATGTTGGGCTTTTAGATCGTTTACATAAGTTCCACTACCTCTTGTCCGACTAATTAAATTATTGTCGACCAGAATTTGTAAGCTTTTTCTGATGGTTACGCGGCTTACGGAAAACTCTTCTTGCAAATCACTCTCTTTTGGAAGCATCGATTTAGGTTGTAGTTCCCCATCTTTGATCTTTTTTTCTAATCGTTCCGCAATGTCTATGTATTTGGGTTTCATAATACCTCGCTAAGTCTTGGATCATGATAGCAAGAATGTGATCTGAGATGTAGTTAATACTTTTCCTTAGGATCTTTGTGTGATTTTTATCTCGTATCTTTGTGCTTACACTTTAAATGTATCATAAAAGTATTAATACTTATTTTATACATTTGCAGGGTAAACATTTGAGGTAGCGGAATGAAACGTCAAAAATTAACGATTGTTGGTGCTGGCAGTACATACACACTTGGTATGATGAACAGCCTTATTGCTGAAAAAGATAACTTTCCACTCGCAAAAGTCGTGTTTTACGACATAGATGAGAAACGCCAAGAGTCGAATGCATTAGCTACTGAAATTCTATTGCGAGAACACTATCCAGAAGTTGAAGAGTTTGTTTATACAACGGATAAATCTGTCGCATTCTCAGATTCGGACTTTTTCTTTATCCAGATCCGCACTGGTGGGTTGGCCATGCGCGAGCGCGATGAACAAATCCCGCTATCCAACTCTTGTGTTGGGCAAGAGACATGTGGCGCGGGAGGAATGGCATATGGACTTCGCTCTATCGGCGACATGATCCAGCTGGTGAACGAGATCCGACAAACGTGTCCAGATGCGTGGATTCTTAATTACACCAACCCGGCGGCAATTGTCGCTGAAGCTTTAAATCGTGAATTTCCGCATGATAAGCGAATTCTAAATATCTGTGATATGCCAGCAGCGATTATGGTCAGCTATGCGCAATTGTTAGGATGTGAAATTTGGGACTTCGTTCCTGAATATTTTGGGCTTAATCACTATGGCTGGTTTACCAAAATTCGTAACAAACAGGGTGAAGACTTAACGGACAAAATTAAAAATATCATCCTAAAAGAAGGGATCAGTGCGGTTGATGCGGAAATAGCGGATGACCCATCGTGGCAAGCCACATTCAAAAACATGAGAACAATGCTTGCTGATAATCCAGAGTTTTTGCCGAATACGTATCTTCAGTACTATTTGTACCCTGAAAAAATGGTGGCGAAAGAGGATATCAACAACACCCGCGCAAGGCAGGTAATTAACGGCCGTGAGAAACGAGTGTTCGAATTGAACGCAAGAATAATTGAAGCGGGCACCACGAAGCACGAAACACTGCATGCCGATATCCATGGTCGATACATGGTGAGAGTCGCGGCTTCGCTAGCCTACAACTTGAGCGATGTGTATCTCGTCATCGTACCGAATAATGGTGCTATTACAAATTTACAAAATGACGCCATGGTAGAAGTTCCAGCTGCGCTAACTAGTGATGGACCGAAAGCTTTTACTGTAGGAAAAATCCCAACCTTCCAAAAAGCCATGATTGAAAGCCAACTTGGTTACGAGAAATTAGTCGTGGATGCTTGGTACGAAGGAAGTCAGCAAAAGCTGATTAATGCACTCACACTTAACCGTACCGTGGTTAATGTGCCAAAAGCTAAAGAAATAACAAAACAATTACTAGAAGAAAATAAAGCCTACCTTCCTCAATTTTTTCAATAACAACTGGACGTTCGGGGCCTACTTGTAGGCTCCGTGAATGAAACAAGAGGTTTATATGAAAGACATTATTCAAAGGTTCGGGGCCGCGATGTTTGTACCCGTTCTATTATTTCCAGCAGCGGGCATGTTATTGGGTTTCTCTGTTGTGCTGTTAAATCAAGAAGTGTTTCCTTGGGCACTAGAGGGGAGTGCTTGGGTTAAAGTCTCGACGATCATTTTACAGGCATCTCTCGCTGTATTTAAAAATATGGCACTTATTTTTGCCGTTGGGTTACCTATCGCTTTAGCTAAAAAAGCATCTGGTCGCGCTGTACTTGCAACACTTGTTTCCTACATTACGTATAACTACGTTATTGGTGGAATCCTTCAATTTTGGGGGCCAGAACTGGGCGTTAACTATACGGAAGGTGAGCGAGGTTTGACTGAAGTTGCTGGCATTCTAACGCTTGATACCAACTTGCTAGGTGCGATTTTAATTGCAAGTCTCTCTGTTTGGGTTCACAACCGATTCTTTGATAAAAAGCTACCGGATTGGGCGGCTGTATTTGGCGGAACGCCATTGGTTGTGATCATTAGCTTCCCAATTATGGTCGTGATGGCAATTCTAACTTGTTTGACTTGGCCAAGTATTCAGCATGGTATTAACAATCTGCAATCATTTTTGGTTTCTGCTGGATCGTTAGGGGTATGGCTATTTACGTTTTTAGAGCGAATCATGATACCAACGGGGTTGCATCATTTCGTATATGGTCCCGTTTTTTATGGGCCTGTTGCAGTCGATGGCGGAACGGTTGCCTATTGGATTCAAAATATACAGACATTCGCCCAGAGCTCGGAAAGTTTAACGACACAATTTCCTCAGGGTGGTTTGATGTTGACGGGAATGGGTAAAGTGTTTGGTTGTACGGGTATCGCACTAGCACTCTATTCAGTTGCGAAAAAAGAAAATAAAAAGATGGTGATGGGGTTAGTGCTCGGAGCCGCAATCACAGCAATTCTTACAGGGATCACCGAACCAATAGAGTTTACATTCTTATTTATCGCACCTGCGCTGTTTGCTTTGCATGCGTTGTTATCTGCGACAATGGCAACGATCGCCTTTATGTTTGGTGTTTCCGGTAACTTTCAGACTGGCTTGATAGACTTCATTTTCCAAAACTGGTTGCCTTTGGCTGGTAACCATGCAGGAACATACGTGATTCAGATTATTATTGGTCTCATGTTTACTGGTGTTTACTTTGTTACGTTTCGCGCGCTTATTTTAAAATACAACATACTTACTCCGGGACGTGAAGGTGCAGATAGTAAGTTGTATTCCAAAGCTGACTACAAAGAAGCGAAAGCGGTCCATAACAGTAGCGCAAGTCCGTCACAAGCTAGTGCCTTTATTGAAGGTCTGGGTGGAAAAGAAAACATTGAATTGTTAACTAATTGCGCGACGCGTTTGCGTGTTAAAGTTAAAGATGTCTCTCTTGTAAAGGAGAACGCATTTTTCACACAGCACGGAGCGGTGAATATTGTTAGAAATCAAGAGAGCCTTCAAATCATCGTTGGTTTAACGGTGCCACAAGTTCGCGAAGATATGAGCCAACTGATAAAAGCTTAACCCCCAAACTAATGCTCCAGCTCATATGGCTCAAAGGTGAGATATAATTATCTCACCTTTTTTGTGTACATGAAGCATATTTCGCGCAGTTTCCACGAAAGTGGGGAGGAGTTATCGAGCGAGCTAAAAATACAGTTAGGTTATACCCGTCTGTATTGTTGGAAGACTTGTTGAGTCTCTAATTGACAGTGGCGCCACTTTCTATGTTGAAAAGCGTTTTAATTTCTTCCAGCACTTCTGGGTTAGCAATAGCACCAATGTTTTTTACAGCTTGTCCGTTTACCAATTGTTTCACTGCTAGCTCAACCAATTTGCCTGAGCGCGTTTTAGGAATATCACTGATGGCAAAAATTTGTCGTGGGACATGGCGCGGTGAACATTTTGTTTTCAATGTTTGGCGAATTGAATCGGTGAGTTGTTGGGTTAACTCGACGTTGTGAGCGAGTTTTACTAGTAACCAGATTTCTTCAGACTGCTGGTTTAACTTGCCGACAGCGATGGAGTCTTCAACCTCGGGTAACGCGTTCACTTGCTGATAGATTTCAGCGGTACCGATGCGTACGCCGCCTGGATTTAAGGTTGCGTCACTACGGCCATAAAAAATGAAGCCGCCATGTTCGGTTTGCATCACATCGTCGCCATGGTGCCAGATATCGGTAAACTTGCTCCAATAAGCGTTGTGATAGCGTTCGCCGTTGTCGTGCCAGAAGCCAATAGGGAAGTTAGGTAGTGAGTTATTGCAAGTTAGTTCGCCGCGTTGCTGTGTAATGGTTTTTCCCTCGTCGTCCAAAACACGCACGTCGATTCCCAGCCCTGCGCCTTGGCATTCACCTTTGTAAACTGGTGAGATAGGGTTTCCCAGTACAAAGCATCCGCAAATATCCGTGCCGCCAGCGATAGAAGCGAGATGCAAGTCCTGCTTGATGTACTGATAGACATAACTAAATTGTTCTGGGTAAAGCACCGAACCAGTTGAGCAAAGAGTTTTGAGTGACTTCAGGTTATGTTCTAGTTTTGGAGAGCAGTTTGCCTGTTCCAGTGCTTCTAAGTATTTCGCTGAAGTACCAAACAGCGACACGCTATGTTCTTCTGCTAATTGCCATAAGACGGAGTGATCAGGGTAAACCGGACTACCGTCGTAAATCACTAAGGCTGCACCACTCGCAAGAGCGGAAACATGCCAGTTCCACATCATCCAACCACATGTTGTGTAGTAGAAAACCTTGTCTTGCGATTTGATGTCGCAATGCAGTTGATGTTCTTTGAGGTGATTGAGCAAGGTACCGCCTGCGGAATGGACAATACACTTAGGTTGACCTGTTGTACCAGAAGAATACAAAATGAATAACGGGTCATTAAACAGCGTTGGTTGATATTGAATTGATTGTGGAGAAAAGTGGTGAGTAATATCGGACCAAGAAACAAAGTCAGAAGTGCTAGCACTCTCAGCGTTTTGTAAATATTCGATTTGGCATACGCTAATAGTGGTCTCTTCGGAGGCACTGCTTAACTTACTACTAAGAGTGGTGTTCTTGTTCGTCATATCGAAAGCTTTGCCTCCGAACTGGTAGCCATCACAGCAAAAAAGAACTTTCGGTTTGACCTGACCAAAACGCTCTACGACGCTATCGATACCAAAATCAGGAGAGGTTGAAGTCCAAATGGCACCAAGACTGGTGGTGGCCAGCATGGCAATAACGGTTTCAGGAAGGTAGGGCAAATAACCCGCAACGACATCGCCTTTACCGACACCACAATTGAGTAGCCATTGTTGAATGGCAGAAACTTGTTCAAGCAACTGTTTACCGGTGAGTTGTCGGTGTTCACCGCTTTCATTGCTAAAAACAATAAACTCACGCTCTGGTGATTGTTCAGCCTGAGATAGGAGGTTCTCTGCGTAGTTCAGCGTGGCGTCAGCAAACCATACTGTGTCTCTATTTACATGATGATGATTAGAACCTGTTGGTGTCCATTTGGGACTGCCAAGGCTCTTGACTTGCGAACCCATATCTCCGATTACGTTGCAATACTGCCAAGTATGTCGCCAAAATTCATCATTGTGCTCAATGGACCACTGGTGTAGAGACGTGTAATTGTTGAGTACGGCACCTTCGGCTTTGTCTTTATTAACCTTTTCAATGAACCGTAATAAGTTGCTATTGCTGACGCGCTCAGCAGATGGTGACCAAATAGGTGCAGAATTTGGCATAGGTCCCTCTAATTTCAATTCTTTTGAATATGACCAAAACAAAATAAAGGGGCGAACATAGCAGTGTTCGCCCCTTATCTGATCGTTTAAAGTTGTTCGGCAAGCTGAGGTAGTACCTCAAATAAATCACCAACCAATCCATAGTCAGCAACTTCAAAGATAGGAGATTCTGGATCTTTGTTGATCGCGACAATCACTTTGGATTCCTTCATTCCTGCAAGATGCTGGATGGCACCGGAAATCCCAACCGCTATATAAAGCTTAGGTGCAACGATTTTACCGGTTTGACCCACTTGTAAGTCGTTGGCAACAAACCCGGCATCAACTGCCGCACGAGAAGCGCCAATGGCAGCACCTAGTTTATCGGCAACTTGTTCGATCAACGCGAAGTTCTCTTTGCTACCGACTCCGCGTCCACCTGACACAACCACCTCTGCCGCGCTTAATTCAGGGCGCTCTGACACGGTTTTATCGGCAGAAACCAATTCAACCATTGGAGCTGAGATAGTGACCTGCTGATGCTTAATATCAGCTTGGTTGTGACAAGTAACCGGCTCAAACGCAGACGCGCGCACGGTGATGACGCGAACCTTGTCGCTGGTGGTCACTTTGGCAAATGCGTTTCCTGCATAAATAGGGCGGATAAAAGTGTTTTCATCGATAACTTGGACAATATCGGAAATTTGCCCAACGCCGAACTTCGCTGCTACTCGCGGTGCAAGGTCTTTCCCTTTTGATGATGAGCTAGCCCAGATTGCGTCAAAGCCTTCAGCAATACTCACTACAATAGGTGCGATACTCTCGGCAAATTGATGCTTAAGTTGTTCATAATCGACACAAATTACGTTTGATATACCATCAACGCGACAAGCTTGCTGAGCGACTTCTTCACACTGGTGGCCCACTACGATCAAAACATTGTCTTGGCTGACTTGTTTTGCTGCATTAACCACTTTGAGTGTGTCCGCATGCAATTGGTTATTGTCATGTTCTGCTATGATTAAGTTCTTCATGAAATCACCTTCGCTTCGTTACGCAGCTTATCGAGAAGCTCTGAGACAGATTCAACCTTGATGCCACCTTTTCTTTGCGCTGGCGGTGTGACTTCTTGAATGGTTTGGCTAAATACCACTTCAACACCCAGACTGTCAGGTGTGATGGTATCTAACGGCTTGCGCTTAGCTTTCATGATATTAGGCAAAGAGGCAAAACGCGGTTCATTCAGGCGTAAGTCAGTACTGATCACCGCAGGTAAGTTCATCGCGACCGTCATCAAGCCGCCGTCCACTTCTCTCACGACCTGAACTTTTTGATCTTCAATCTTCACGTCGGAAGCGAAAGTTGCTTGAGGCCAGTCAAGTAGGGCGGCCAGCATCTGAGCCACTTGGTTGTTGTCCGTATCAATGGATTGTTTACCCGTAATCACAAGCTGTGCTTGTTCTTGCTCAACTAGAGCTTTGAGCAGCTTAGCAACAACTAATGGCTCTATTTTGTCTTCAGTATCGACATGAATAGCGCGATCGGCGCCTAATGCAAGCGCGGTACGTAGTTGCTCCTGACACTGGCTACCGCCGGCACTGACAACGATGACTTCATCTGCAATACCTTGCTCCTTTAGTCGTACGGCTTCTTCAACGGCTATTTCGCAAAATGGATTAATCGTCATCTTGACGTTATTGGTTTCAACATCGCTATGGTCCGCTTTCACGCGAACTTTAACGTAGGGATCAATGACCCTTTTGATTGGCACTAGTATTTTCACGTTAGATTCCTTTTTACAGTGAAGACTATGTGTTTACAGTGAAGACGATGTGATGACGTCTTTAAAATGATGTTAATTTACCTTTACGTTTGCGTCAACTTTAAATATATTGTCGCTTAACAAGTTGGCAACATGCAAAGAAAAAGGAATGCAATCATGGAAAGAGACTGCATGGAATTTGATGTTCTGATTGTAGGCGCTGGTCCCGCAGGTTTGTCTGCGGCATGCCGAATCAAACAATTAGCAGCAGAAAAAAAACAAGACCTCTCTGTTTGCGTGGTAGAAAAAGGTTCTGAAGTTGGAGCGCATATTTTATCGGGTGCGGTGTTTGAAACGCGGAGTTTGGATGAGCTTTTTCCCGACTGGGAAGAGAAAGGCGCTCCGCTCAATACCAAAGTAAACCAAGATAAAACCTACTATCTAGGCAATGACATCAATGGTCATGAACTGCCTTCTTGGGCGGTGCCTAATACGTTACATAACAAAGGTAATTACATCATAAGTTTGGGCAGTCTATGCCGATGGATGGCGTTGCAGGCTGAGAACTTGGGGGTGGAGGTCTACCCAGGTTTTACCGCCAGTCAAGCGATCATCGATGAAGATAGTCGTGTTTGTGGCGTGATCACGGGCGATATGGGATTAGATAAAAATGGTGAACAAAAAGGAAATTTCGAACCTGGTATTGAACTGCGAGCGAAGTTTACTTTATTTGCTGAAGGCGCACGGGGGCATATTGGTAAGCAGTTGATTAACCGATTTAATCTTGCTGAAGAGAAAACGCCTCAACACTACGCTATCGGTTTTAAAGAGCTGTGGGAAATCCCATCAGAGCAGCATCAGCAAGGTTTAGTAGTGCACGGATTAGGTTGGCCGTTATCAAATGAAGCTACAGGTGGCAGTTATCTCTACCATTTAGAGGGAAACCAAGTTGCCGTCGGGTTGATTGTTGACTTGAATTATAAGAATCCGCACTTGAGTCCATTTGATGAGTTTCAACGTTTTAAACACCACCCGTTGATTGAGCAATACCTCAAAAATGGGAAGCGTATTAGCTATGGCGCGAGAGCGATTACCAAGGGCGGCTTTCATTCGCTTCCCACGCAGCAGTTTGCTGGTGGCTTGTTAATTGGCTGTGATGCAGGAACACTTAACGGCGCTAAAATCAAAGGCACACACACCGCAATAAAATCTGGAATGCTTGCCGCTGAAGCAGTATGTGAAGCCCTTGAGAGTCAGTCAGTTACTGCTGATTATCAAAAGCATTTCAAACAGTCTTGGCTGTATGAAGAGCTTTATCAAGCACGTAACTTCTCAAGTGGAATCCACCGCTTTGGATCGTGGCTGGGCGGTGGTTTAGCGCTGCTGGAACATAACGTGTTAAAAGGTAAAGCTAAGTGGCATATCCGCTGTGATAAGCCTGATCATCAGTCTCTGTTATTGGCGGAAAACAGCAATGAAATTGTCTATCCGAAGCCTGATGGCGTGTTAAGTTTCGATCGCCTCTCTTCCGTTTATCTATCCAATATCTTCCATGAGGAAGATCAACCATGCCACTTACGACTGGAGAACCAGCGGATCCCTATTGAGCAGAACCTTGAATTATATGCAGAGCCAGCACAGCGCTATTGTCCGGCTGGCGTGTATGAAATCGTACAGGGGGAGCAGCAGCCAGAGCTGCAAATAAATGCGGCCAACTGTATCCACTGTAAGACCTGCGACATCAAAGATCCAAGTCAAAATATTACCTGGACTCCGCCAGAAGGTGGTGGTGGTCCGAACTATCCAAATATGTAAGCGTTTGAGAATAATTTTTATTAACAATTTATTTACTTAAAGTTTGCGTTAGTTCAAATCTTTCTCGATGAACTCGATTGCAACTTAATCTTTCAGGCACTATTCTGATTTTAAATTGACGTTTACGTAAACTGAATACAAAGTTGATGCATAGGTGTAAAAGCGGTTACCAGTATCAAAGTTAGGTTTGATCAAATAGTGCTCAATGGAACGCACTTAAAATAACGAAAGGGAGATCAACTATGGTATCGGAATCGCCTCTGTTGCAGGTAAACGATATTTCATTGGCTTTTGGTGGGGTGAAAGCTTTAACTGACGTGAGCTTCCATGTGAATGAAAAGGAAATTTTTTCAATCATTGGTCCAAACGGTGCAGGTAAAACCTCAATGCTCAATTGCATCTCTGGTCGATACACACCAAACAAAGGCTCTGTAATCTTCGCTGGAGATGACGTAACTAAACGTACACCAAGCCAACGAGCTGAGTTAGGGCTGGGAAGAACCTTCCAAAACTTAGCGCTCTTTTCTCATATGTCGGTACTGGACAACATCATGGTTGGCCGACACCACCTACTGAAAAATAACTTCGTCACGGGGCCACTCTATTGGTTCTCCAATGCGCAGAAAGAAGAGATGGCGCACCGCAAATATGTGGAAGACGTGATCGATTTTCTAGAAATCCAGCACATCCGAAAAGCGACTGCAGGCACGCTATCTTACGGCTTACGTAAGCGTGTAGAGCTTGCTCGTGCCATTGCCTTAAAACCTAAGTTACTGCTGCTTGATGAACCAATGGCAGGTATGAACTTGGAAGAAAAGGAAGACATGGCACGTTACATCATGGATCTGAATGAAGAATTAGATATCACGATCATCATGATTGAGCACGACATGGGCGTGGTCATGGACATCTCTAATCGCGTTTTGGTTTTGGATTTCGGGAAACACATTGCTACGGGTGAGCCTGAAGAAGTGATGGCCAACCCACATGTGAAACAAGCGTACTTAGGCGAAGAGCTACCGACATTAGAGGAGAGTGCATAATGGCACAGCAACATAATGATTGGGCAGATATAACCCGCTTAGATACCTTTCCAAAAGTGTTGCAACACAATGCCAAGAACTGGCCCGAACAAGTCGCAATGCGTGAAAAGGAGTTTGGTATTTGGCGAGAGTTCACTTGGAAGGATTACGAAAACCGCGTCAAGTGGATGGCACTGGCACTACAAGATTTGGGTATTGGTGAGCAAGATGTCGTTGGTTTGTTAGGTGATAACCGCCCGGAATGGGTATGGGGCGAGTTAGCGGCACATGCGATCAAAGGTTTCTCGCTGGGCATCTATCAAGATTCTATGCACGAAGAGGTGGCGTACCTTATCAACTATGCCAAAGCAAAAGTCGTGATTGCCGAAGATGAAGAGCAATGCGACAAGCTGCTTGAGCTTGGTGATGAAATTCCTAGCGTTGAATACATTATTTACTGCGATCCTCGTGGAATGCGTAAATACGATGATCCAAGATTGATTGATGTTGAACAGGTCTACAAAAAAGGTCAGCTGATTGATAAAGCGGACCCAGACAAATATCTCAATATGGTTGTTGAAACCAAAGGCAGCGATCTTTCAATTCTTTGTACAACGTCGGGTACGACTTCTAAACCAAAATTGGCTCAGCTACACAGTGGCACGTTCTTGGATCACTGTGCGGCTTACTTGCGTGCAGACCCTCGTTCCCCAGGCGACAACTACGTTTCTGTTCTGCCTTTGCCTTGGATTATGGAGCAGGTTTACGTGGTTGGTCAGGCGTTGATTTCTCGTCAAATCGTTAACTTTGTGGAAGAACAAGAAACCATGATGTCCGACTTGCGTGAAATCGGTCCAAACTTTGTGCTGTTAGCGCCACGTGTGTGGGAAAACATTGTGGCAGACGTGTCTGCACGAATGATGGATTCGACACCGTTTAAGCAAAAGATGTACAAACTGGGCATGAGCTTAGCCAACAAAGCGTTAGAGCAGGGCAAACGTTCTAAACTCGCCGAATGGATTCTTTTGCGTGCTTTGCGAGACCGTTTAGGCTTTTCGAACCTAACATCTGCTGCAACGGGCGGCGCGGCGATGGGGCCTGACACTTTCCGTTACCTACAAGCTATTGGTGTGCCACTTAAGCAGCTTTATGGTCAGACCGAAATGTGTGGCGCATACACCGTGCACCAAGCGGATGATGTGGATTACGATTCCGTTGGTGTTGCGTTTGATAATGCAGAAGTGAAAGTCATCAACCCAGACAGCAATGGCGTTGGTGAAATCATCGCGAAAAGTACAGGCATGTTTACTGGCTACTTAAACAACCAAGCAGCATATGATGAAGATGTTCAAGATGGTTGGATGCACACAGGCGATGCGGGCTATTTTAAAGATTCCGGTCACTTGGTCGTGATTGATCGTCTGAAAGATATGTCGGAAACCAGCCATGGCGACCGTTATTCGCCACAGTTTATCGAAAACAAACTCAAGTTCTCGCCGTTTATTGCAGAAGCCGTGGTGGTAGGTAAAGGTCGACCTTGGCTGTCTGCCATTATCTGTATTCGCTATGCGATCGTCGCGAAGTGGGCAGAGCAACGCGGCTTGGCATTTACCAACTACACCAACTTATCTGCTCAACCAGAAGTGTACCAAGCGATTCGTGAAGAAGTTCAAAAAGTGAACGAATCCCTACCGGATGCACAGAAGATCAGCAAATTCATTCTACTTTACAAAGAGTTGGATGCCGACGATGGAGAGCTAACTCGCACACGTAAAGTACGCCGTGGTGTGGTTGCAGAGAAATACGGAGACATCATCGAAACCATCTACAGCGACGATCCAAAAGTCGATGTCGATACAGTGATCACTTATCAAGATGGCACCAAAACACGCATTCAAACGTCGCTAGTTATTGAAACGCTTATTGAGCATGAGCCAACACTAGTGGATAGCGAACAACGGAGGATCGCATAGTGAATACGGATTTATTACTGCAACTCGTCATTAATGGCGTGATCGTTGGCATGTTGTATGGCGTTGTCGCCATGTGCTTTGTATTGATTTACAAATCGACCCAGGTGGTCAACTTTGCTCAGGGTGAGTTTTTGTTGATTGGCGCGTGGGTATGTTGGGCGGCATTGGTGCACCTACAGTTACCGTTTTTTATTGGCTTTTTACTCACGCTCGCGTTCATGATGATTTTTGGTATCGCCGTGCAAACCATTGTGCTCAGACCGTTGATTGGTGAACCGATTATCTCTGTGATCATGGTGACCATTGGTCTATCGATGTTTTTCCAAGCGCTGATGAAGTGGATATTCGGTGTCTCGGCTGTGTCGTACCCGCAAGTGTTCGAAACCAACGTGGTGAATATCGGAGGTTTGAATGTTGAGTTTGCTTACATTCTGAGCTTGATCTTCTCAATGCTCATCATGGGCGCGTTCTACTGGTTCTTCAAATTCAGCAAAATGGGTCTGGCAATGCGCGCAACGGCATTCAACCAGCAAGTAGCCCAGAGTCTTGGCATTTCCATCAAGAAAGTGTTCGCCATCAGTTGGGCCATTTCGGCAATGGTATCTGCAACAGCAGGGATTGTTATCGGTATCGTTAACGGCGTATCTGACGCGCTATCCATTATTGGTATCAAAGTTTTCCCAGCCGTTATTT
The DNA here is from genome assembly GCF_033337345.1 of Vibrio sp. YT-18. Taxonomy (NCBI): domain Bacteria; kingdom Pseudomonadati; phylum Pseudomonadota; class Gammaproteobacteria; order Vibrionales; family Vibrionaceae; genus Vibrio; species Vibrio sp. YT-18. The sequence continues at coordinate 251,927 of NZ_JAWOQO010000001.1, forward strand.
TAGGTGGCTTAGATTCGGTAGTCGGCGCAATTGTCGGTGGTATCACCATCGGGGTGCTAGAAAACTTGGCTGAGTTTTTTGATAGCCAATACCTGCAAGTGGGTAACCTGTACAACATCGCACCATTCTATGTGCTGTTAATCATTCTTGCCTTCAAGCCATATGGCCTGTTTGGTACCAAAGATATTGAGCGTATTTAAGGAGAAATAACATGGCTCAACTTAGCATGCGCCCATGTGGGGATTTTCGAACCACATACAAAAGCGATACGCCAATTTTTGAAACCAAAACCATCAGAAGCCTTGCGATTGCTGGTGTCATCGCCATGCTGGCAGCACCGCTGGTCTTGGATATTTACTTCCTAAACCTGTTTATTCAGATTGCATACCTCGGTATCGCGGCATTGGGCTTAAACATTTTGGTTGGTTTTACCGGACAAATCTCGCTAGGTCACGGTGCGTTCTTTGGCTTTGGCGCCTTTGCATCGGCTTGGCTAAATAACCAGTTTAACATTCCAGTCGTGTTTGCGATTCCGCTTGCGGGTTACTTAACCATGATTGTGGGGATGCTGTTTGGTCTGCCAGCGGCTCGAATTAAAGGTTTATATCTAGCTATCGCAACGTTGGCGGCGCAGTTTATTCTAGAGGACTTCTTTGCTCGCGCAGATTGGTTCAGTGGCGGCTCATACGGTGCAAGCGCGAACCCAATTAATTTGTTTGGCTTTGAGTTTACGACTGACGAAAGCTTCTTCTACATCGCCCTGTTTGCGCTGATCTTCATGTATATGTGGGCATCAAACTTAATCCGTTCTCGTGACGGTCGCGCGTTTGTCTCAGTACGAGATCACTATCTGTCAGCAGAGATCATGGGAATCAACCTAACCAAGTATCGTCTGCTCTCATTTGGAGTGTGTGCATTCTATGCGGGCATCGGGGGCGCACTCTACGGACATTATCTAGGGTTTGTATCAGCAGAAGGCTTCACCATCATGATGTCTATCCAGTTTTTGGCCATGATCATCATTGGTGGCTTAGGCTCAGTTAAAGGTACGCTGATGGGGACGATATTTATCGTACTGCTGCCTGAAGTTTTAGAGTTTGGCGTAACGGGGCTTTCAGCGTTTGGTGATACCACCGCTTTCACTGATGGTCTGGCTTACTTCAAAGAGATGGCGATTGGTTTAGTCATCATGCTGTTCCTTATTTTCGAACCTCAAGGATTATCGCATCGCTGGCAACAGATTCGAGCATATTGGAAACACTATCCGTTCTCATATTAACGTGGAATTAAGTGGAATATACCTCAATAACAAGGACAACGAGTTATGAACAAAGGACATTTAGCGACAACGTTGGTGCTGTCATCTGCACTGTTTACTACCACAACTTGGGCAAAAGATTCTGTGTTTGTCGGGCAATTAGTCGACTTTTCTGGACCAACTGCCTATGTGAGCAAGCCCTATGGTTCTGGCGTGCGAGACGCATTGCGTTGGATTAACCAAAACGGTGGCATTAACGGTACCGAGCTCGAATTTGAAACAGTAGACATGGCGTACAAAGTACCAGTGGCGATTTCCAACTATAAACGTTGGGTGGCGCGTAAAGACATGGTTGCGCTGCAAGGTTGGGGTACGGCGGATACCGAAGCACTTATTTCGTTTGTTACCAAAGACAAAGTGCCGGTGTTCTCTGCTTCTTACTCTGGTCACCTAACTGACCCAACCGGTAAAAACCCAAAAACCGCGAAACCAGCGCCTTATAACTTCTTTTATGGTGCGTCGTACTCAGATGCGTGCCGTGCGCTAGTTAAGTGGGCGAAAGAAGATTGGGAATCTAAGGGCAATCAAGGTGCGCCGAAATTTACGCACATTGGCGATAACCATCCATTCCCGAATGCGCCAAAAGAAGCGTGTGCAGAGTACGCCAAAGAACTTGGTTTTGATGTGCAAAACCCAGTCGTTGTGTCACTAAAACCAGGGGACTTCAAAGCGCAATGTTTGTCGCTGAAAGAGTCAGGCACCAACTACGGTTACATTGCTAATATCGGTAGCTCGGTTATCTCACTAGTGAAGTCTTGTAACACGGTTGGGACAGAGTTCCAGTACATGGCAAACATTTGGGGCGGCGATAAGCCAGTGCTTGAAGCAGCAGGCGATGGCCTTAAAGATTACGTTTTCCCAGGTATGACTGCGTTTTGGGGAGATGATAATGAAGGCATGAAACTGGTCCGTGAGATTTCTAAGCAGTCTGAATCAGAGCCGGGCGAATTCAGAACTCACCATTACATTCGCGGTATTTGTTCTGCGTTCTATATGAAAGAAGCAATGGAGTGGGCGAAAGACAACGGTGGCATCACAGGTGAAAACATCAAGAAGGGCATGTATGTCCATGACAACTGGGTACCACAAGGCTTAGAAGGTGTTTGTGTCCCTGCGAACTGGAAACCGGAAGATCACCGAGGCACAACAACCGTGAACGTCTTTATGGGCAACAACGATGGCGGCGCAGTTGATATTAAGAAAGTATCTCAGGTGACATTGTCACGTCGTGACGATTGGCTAGGTTACTAATCTACGACTTATTAATAACAAAGCTTACTGAAAATAAGGATGGGTGAGAGAACACTCTCACCCTAGCAAGGAGTAGCTTGATGGCTGAATTAGCAACGAATATCGAACCGGCAGAAATACTGCTTTCAGTGAACAACATTGAAGTCGTCTACGACGAAGTAATACTAGTACTTCGCGGTGTGAGTTTAGAAGTTCCAAAAGGGCAGATTGTGACCTTACTGGGCGCCAACGGTGCGGGTAAATCCACAACGTTGAAAGCCATTTCTGGTTTATTGAAAACCGAAGATGGTGAAGTGACGCGCGGCGAAATCAACTTCATGGGCGAGCGTATAGACAACAAAAGCCCGGAAGAGATCGTCCGTTCGGGCATCTTCCAAGTTATGGAAGGGCGCCGAATTGTTGAAGATATGACGGTGATAGAAAATCTTCGCTTAGGCGCTTATACACGCACTGACAACGAAGTTGAACAAGACATCGAAATGGTGTTTGACTATTTCCCGCGACTCAAAGAGCGCACTGGCCTGGCGGGCTATTTGTCTGGCGGTGAGCAACAAATGTTAGCGATTGGCCGAGCGTTAATGGCTCGACCGAAGATGATTTTGTTGGACGAACCGTCTATGGGGCTTTCTCCACTGCTAGTTAAAGAAGTATTCAGCATTATTAACAAGATCAACAAAGAGCAAGGTATTACCATGCTTTTGGTTGAACAGAATGCCAACTTCGCTCTTCAAGCGGCCGATTACGGTTACATCATGGAATCAGGCAAAATCGTACTAGATGGCAGCAAGCACGAATTGCTAAACAATGAAGACGTAAAAGAATTCTACCTTGGCGGCGGCGATGAAGATCGCAAGAGCTTTAAGAATCTGAAATCTTACAAACGTCGTAAGCGTTGGTTGTAAGGAGCAAGGATGAACGAACTATTTGATGCGAAAGAATCGTTGTCTCTACAGGCGCGAGAAGAGTCGCTGTTTCAACGTCTGCCAGCGCTGATTGAAAATTCGAAAGCCAATAGCGAACATTACGCAGCGCATTTTTCTGAGTTTGATCCTATATTGGCAAACAATCGTGAAGGGCTTGCTCAGCTCCCGATTACACGTAAGTTCAATGTACCTAATCAGCAGCAACTTAAACCGCCGTTTGGTGGCTTAAATAGCGTTGCCATTGGTCAAATGGCGCGCGTATTCCAATCTCCTGGGCCGTTGTATGAGGCTCAAACGGATGAGGCCGATTTCTGGCGTATGGGGCGCGCGTTTCACGCTGCTGGGTTCTGTGCGGGTGATTTAGTGCATAACACGCTCTCTTACCATTTCTCTCCTGGCGGATTTATTATGGATGGTGGCGCAAGGGCTTGTGGCTGTACGGTATTTCCGGCTGGAGTAGGCAATACCGAAGCGCAAATAGAGGCAATTAAACAGCTTCAACCTAATGGTTACACTGGTACACCTTCGTATTTGCTGACGTTGCTACAAAAGTATCAAGAGAAATACAATGAGCTGCCTAGCTTTGAGAAAGCTCTGGTCTCTGGTGAAGCGGTTACAGCAGACATGGAACAGATGTTTGAGGAAAAAGGCATTGCAGTCTTTCAAGCCTACGCAAGTGCAGAGCTTGGTTTGATTGCTTATCAAGTGTCTGGTGAACAAGGATTAGTGATTGCCGAAGATATTATTGTTGAAATCGTTGATCCTGATGGTGTTCCTGTACAACCGGGAGAAGTCGGTGAAGTCGTTGTAACGTCGCTCGATGAGAAGTTCCCGCTGATTCGCTACGCAACGGGAGATTTATCGGCATACCTAGAAACGGGCTCGGATTCGCTACGCACGAATGCACGAATTAAGGGCTGGATGGGACGAGCAGACTCCGCGGTGAAAGTAAAAGGGCTGTTTGTTTATCCGCATCAAATCCAAGAAGTCTGTCGTCGCCACGATATTAAAGGCTCCTTGAAAATTGAGCGCGATGGCTTCAACGATGCCATTACTTTCTGTTGTCATGATGTGCATGTATCAGCAGAGGACATTCAAGCAACACTCCAGTCTGTCACTAAACTGAAAGGCAATGTCCAGTTTGTACCGAACCAAGCGGAGCAGCCGTTAATCAATGATCTTCGCAGTTAACTCATTGGTGGCATAAGTGCAGTAGAAAGTGGTTGTCATAAAAAACTAACAACGTCAGACAAAAGGCTAGAAAAGGGATACCACATTGCGCTGCGTATCCCTTTATTTTTTACTACCGCAATCAGGGAGCGGGTAAATGAAACAGGCACCAATGATTAACACACAATTCTGGGATGATTTGTTTATCCGAGGCACTATGCCTTGGGATGCCCAATCGACACCTCAAGAACTCAAGGACTATCTCGACAATTCACTTCATGTAGGCCAGTCAGTGTTTATTCCTGGGTGTGGTGCCGCTTATGAACTGAGCACTTTTATTCAATATGGGCATGACGTGATCGCGATGGATTACAGCCAAGAAGCGGTAAAAATGGCGCAATCAGCGTTAGGTAACTACAAAGATAAAGTCGTATTGGGCGATGTATTTAATGCCGATTTTTCTCACTCGTTTGATGTCATTTACGAGCGGGCCTTTCTCGCAGCACTACCGAGAGACATGTGGTCAGAATATTTCTCTATGGTGGATAAATTGTTGCCAAGCGGAGGTTTTCTAATTGGTTTTTTCGTCATTGATGATAATTACCTATCACGCTTCCCTCCATTTTGTTTGCGAAGTGGGGAGTTGGAGGGTTATCTAGAACCGGCGTTTAAGCTTGTGGAATCCTCAGTGGTGGCAAACAGTGTTGAGGTTTTTAAAGGCAGAGAACAATGGATGGTGTGGCAGAAACGTTAGTCGCTTTTAATCTTTTTGAAGAAGTATTCGCGGAAACTTTCTGGTTCTTTGTGAATCGCTGATATATAAGTCTTTACTCTATGCCTGATGGAATGCTCACATAGTTTGTCGGTTTGTGTGAAAAATTAATTTCTCGTTGCTGGTTTTAAGTTGTTGAGATATCTCTAACAGCGGTTGAGTGGTTGAGTTTATTGCTGGCACGGGTTATGTGCTCAGAGCGTAAAGCGACAGATCAGCATCGATCCGAAAGGTAGTAGAACGTCTCTTACTGATCTGTCTATTTCATGCTTATACTATTTTAGGTTGACCATCTGATGCGGTGGCACCGCCGTCTACAGGTAGGTTTACGCCATTAATGAAAGATGCGTCATCACTTGCCAAGAAAGTCACGACAGACGCAATTTCTTCAGGTTCGGCTGCTCGGCCAAGCGCAATGCGCTCATTGAATTTATCGCGGATGTCCTGCGGCCAGCCGTTTGTCATGTTGGTTTTTACTAAACTTGGGCATACGGCGTTAATTCTTACCCCATCCGCACCATGGTCCAATGCCATCGCTCGGGTAAGGTTCACCACTGCGCCTTTACTCGCGCAATAGAATGCGGCACCCCAGTCACCACCCAAACCGGAAACGGACGCGGTATTTACCATACAACCTTTCGTTTTTAAGAGTTCAGGTAAAGCAAATTTCGCGCAATAAACAACACCATCAATGTTTACACCAGAGATCTTCTTCCAGTCTTCCACACTACCTTCAATCACGGTACCAGGGACATGTACGCCAGCATTGTTTACTAAAATATCCAGTTTACCGAAACGGGTAACAACATCAGAAATCAGTGCTGCGACTTTGTCTGGATCAGAAACATCAATGGAATGCGCAGACACACGCTGTTTATCAAAGCCCTCAACGGCGTTTGCCAACTGCTCTTCATTCCAATCGGCAAGAGCGACGTTTGCGCCTTCTTCATACAAACGTTTTGCGATGGCCAAACCAATGCCATTGGCAGAGCCAGTCACGAGTGCGACTTTATTTTTTAATCCTCTCATGCGATTTCTCCTTCGAAACTTACAAAAACGGGATCTTGATTTTTCTCTGTGCGCGGCAACATCAGTTTGTCGTTGTCGCTGTAATCTACGGGGATAGCCACCACTGCTGGTCCTTCAACGTCCATGGCTTTATTCAATGTCGGTAGCAATTCGTGTTGACTAGTCACTGCGAAGCCTTTCGCGCCAAATGATTCGGCGTAGGCCTTGAAATCAATTGGTCCAAATTTCACACCAGAGCAGCGCTGATATTTGTTGATCTCTTGCATTTCTACCATGTTGTAGGCGTTATCAACCCACACAATATGGACGATATTGCAGTTCAGTCTAACCGCGGTTTCTAACTCCATGCTCGATTGCATAAAACCGCCGTCTCCCGATATCGATACCACTTTGCTACCAGGTTTTAGTAGGCTGGCACCAATGGCCCATGGTAGTGCAACGCCCATCGTTTGTTGGCCGTTAGACACCAGCATTTGGCGAGCTCGAAAACAGCTTAAGTAACGAGCGATCCAGATGTGGAAGCTCCCCATATCAAGGCATAGCGTGGTATCTGGTGTGATGATGGATTGCATGGCTTTAATTAGCGCCAGTGGATGAAACCCTTGCTTGTGATAGACATTGGGATAGGTCTTGATCACTTGCCGTTGCAGTGCTACCTCTTCCAGTACTGAAAGTGCCGTTGGGGAAAGGCGAGCATATTCAGAGATATAGCTGCCCATTTTGTCTAATGACTGCGCAATGTTTCCGACGATTTCAACACAAGGTTGATAATTAAGTTGGTATTCTGCTGGTTCAATATCGAGGTGAATCACTGGGTTGCGGTGGCTGTTCCAAAGCTCAGGGTCATACTCTATTGGGCTAAAGCCGATGGTGAGAATTAAATCGGCGTCCCGCAGTAAAACATCGCCAGGTTGGTTATTAAACAAACCGACACGCCCAGCAAAGTGATGATAGTAATTGATGTCTACCGTGCCGGCGGCCTGGTAAGTGCCGACAACGGGTAGCTGCGTATTTTGAAGAAACCGAGCGATAGCAGCAGCGTTTTGACTGCGGCTCGCGTGAAGGCCAAGTAAAACCACACAGCGCTTTGCTTTACTGATTCGACTGACCGCTTCTTCGATTGCTGCGATGTCTGCGCAACCAGGCTGTGTGTAAGGCGAGGGGACAATAATGTCCGTTTGGGTTTGCTCGAATAAGACATCTTGGGGGAGACTCAAAAAGCAAGCCCCAGGACGACCTGACTCTGCGATACGAAATGCGTTCGCCATGATCTCGCTTGCGGCGTCCACATGCTGCACTTCAGCACTGAACTTAGTTATAGAGCGAAAAATACTGACGGTATCCATGCTCTGGTGTGTTTGTTTTTGCTGGTCAGTTCGTTTCACCGCACCACCGATAGCAATCAGCGGATCGCCTTCGGAGTTTGCTGTTGCAACCCCCGTAACTAGATTTCCACAGCCAGGGCCTGACGTAACCATCGTGACGCCTGCTTTGCCGGTTAGTCTTCCCATAACGCCCGCCATAAATGCGCCGTTAGCCTCGTGACGTACAGGAATCATTTGGATTTTAGTGTCTTCAATCGCATCGAACAGTCGATCGATTTTTGCACCGGGAATACCGAAAATGTACTTAATGCCGAGAGACTCTAGCTGTTGAGCGATCAACTGAGCTCCATTTTTATTTGAAGGTTTGGATTGCATTTGTTGTCCTTATTATTTGCCTGACTTTGTTACTTTTCCGCCTTTTCTATGGCGGTATTTATATCTTCCGGAGCCAAATTGGCGTTGAGGAAGTCTGTCGATACCGGGGTATCAATCACTAGCCGCGAGACTTTGCCAATCTGGAGGAACCCTGACGAAATGCTGTAATCCTGAATATGACCACCTCCTTGGCGGTCATCGGTAATAAAGTGTTCGTGATAGCCGGGCACATTGATGCCAGTCGTATATTTAGGACTGCGAAAGCCGGCGACCACGCCTTGCTTATGCGTGAAGCGGAACGTTGGTTGTTCTTTGACCACTTCAAGCATTGGCCGATAAGGGCGTGTTTGTTTAGGTACGGTGCGAGTACGAACTGAATCGAAAACGCCATCAATGCGCACTGCGCAAAATAGGTTATCGCTTGGAACCATGTCGTCTATGAGGCTATGGACTTCATGACGTGACATGCGCGATGTCAGTGGCAGCTCGATATCAGGCTTAAAAAAAGTCATGACAGCAAAGGGCGTTTTTTGCGCCAGGTCTGCCGGGTTTGCGGAGCCATCCGACTTGAGTTGAAAAACTTCCTTATCAAACGCAATCAACTCACCATCCAATTCATTGAACGTACCTAAACCAAAATCCCCATGTTTCAGCAGTTCTTCTATGGTTGTTGAGCCTTCGTATACACCAGCGATCAAAGCACTCATTAACGAAGTCTGATAAATCTCACCATCTCCGGTAACGTAATGGTATTCAGAAAATTCTTTCGCTACTTCAAGCGAACAAGCACATAGAGGGTTATAAAATCCACGCATGAGTAAGACCAGTTATGCAATGAAGAGTATATTTAGATTGACTTCTACACGGTGCTAAATCCAATATAAAAAAGATTTATTTTGATATGGAAAATATATGAAATTTCGCTACCTGAAGTATTTTGTCGCGGTCGCCGAGACTCGTCACTTTACCCGAGCAGCTGAACAGTTAGGGATTGCGCAACCTCCTTTGAGTCAACAAATCAAAAAGCTAGAGCACGAGCTTGGCGTGGACTTATTTAAGCGCTTGTCTAGAGGAGTAGAACTGACCCATGCAGGGCAAGTCTTTTATACGGATGCGGTAAATATTCTTGCTGATGTGGAACGCGCTAAAGCAAAAGCCCGACAGATTGCCCGTGGTGAAAATACGCAGGTTAAAATTGGGTTCGCGACGTCAACATCAACCTGCATTAAGGTATTGGAGAGGATTGGGCGTATTCAAGAGAATGGGGTTCATTTACAGACGGCGGAACTATCAATGCCAGAGCTTGCCACTCAGTTAAAAAGCAAACAACTTGATCTCGCAATCATGCGGCTACCCTGTTACGCCAGTGAGCCTTTTGAGCATAAGGTGTTGTTTAACGACCCGTTTGTCGCAGTGATTCCGGCGGGCCACGAACTGGCAAAATATCCCTGTATCCAGATGAAACAGTTGAGAGGCCATAAAATTTTACTGTTTCCACGAGAGACGGGACCCGCATTGTTTGATGGCATGAGCACACTTTTTGCCGACGCAGGAGTAAGGCTCGAACCACAGTTCGCAGCACCGCAACTTCGTACGACGATTGCCATGGCGCAGGCCGGGTTAGGTATCGCTCTCGTACCGCGCTCACTGGCTGAACATCTCGATGATTCCGCGACAGTCGCCGAGATTGATGATATCCCTCTCACTAGTCGTGTTGTTGTTGCTTGGGAGGCATCTAATCTCAATAAACAAGCGTTAAAAGTAGCCATGCACATCGGTCATGTAGAGGCTTAAAGCTTTGTCATATAACCTGTCGATTGTATCCAACGAACAAAACTTACTGAAGATTGCGACTCTGTTGTCGTATATATTACCTACATCAAGTTGACTTGATAGCTGAACTCTCGTTTTTATCGAGATGATAATGACGAGGACCTTGATTTAATGCATGGTTAAACCGCAAGGATGATGGATGATTAAAGCGCAAACATTTGATGTATTTTGTGATGAGTTGGCTCAAGGTAACCCTTGTGGCGTTGTCGAACTAAATCACTGGCTGAGTGATTCTGAGTTACTTCAAATCACTCACCAGGTCGCTCAACCTGTCACATCATTTGTGGTTCAGTCTGGCAGTGACTACCACATTCGCTGGTTTAGCCTAGAAGGAGAGATCAACCTATGTGGACACGGAAGTTTGGGCGCAGGCGCTGCAATCATTTCCAACTATCATCAGAATGAGGTCATTCTAAAAAGCCAGTATGGCCATATTACCGTTACTGGACTGGATGGAATGTACAGGATCGTGATGCCAAGTTGGCAAGCCAAGCCTCATGCCATCCCCTTGGGTATTTCAGGCTTTTCCAATGACCCCGTAGATGCTTTTACAACGCGTGATTTGGTTGTTGTTCTCGAATCCGAAGATGATGTTGTTCGCTATCAACCTAACTTTGATGAGCTGATTAAAATTGATGAGTTTCATGCGGTCATCGTGACGGCTCAAAGTTCTGATAGTAGCTATGTGCTGCGTTACTTTGCACCTAAAATCGGTATTTCAGAAGATCTTGCCACAGGCTCGGCTCAGTGCTCATTAGCGCCTTATTGGTTTGAAAAGCTAGGCAAAGAAAAATTGACGGCTCGTCAGCTATCTCGTGCTGGTGGTTATTTTGAAGTGGCTCGCGGTTTAGAATCTACGATCGTATTGTCTGCACACGTGAAAAGTCGGACTTGAATGCAAACGCCTCTAGCTCTTACACAAGATCTAGAGGCATCCATTTTTTATTGACTTAAACGTGCCGAGCTAAGATTTTAACCCTGCAGCGGTCATCATGACGCGAAATAACATAGACACTAACCCTAATGCAGCGACGCTAACGACCCATATTCCAACCATCCAAGCCCATTGGCGGCACCAATTTTTGATTTTCATACTCACTCCTTATCAACTCGTTAATGGTACGCTTCGCCTTCTTTTACTTTTCCGGAGAAGACGTAGTAACTCCAAAAGGTGTAAGCCAGAATGATCGGGATGATGATCACTGCTCCAACGAGCATAAAGCGCTGACTGCTTGCAGGAGCCGCTGCTTCCCATATTGATATGCTAGGAGGAATGATATTTGGCCAGATACTGATGCCAAGCCCAGCGAACCCGAGAATCACGATCACTAACGCCATCACGAAAGGGCTGCGCTCTTTACGCTTTTTAACGGAGTCGGCAATCTTCAAACATACCAGCCCAGTAATGACAGGTACGGGCAGTAAGTAGAACAAATTAGGCAGAGAAAACCATCTTTCCGCAATGGCAGGGTAAGCAAGTGGAGTCCAAGCGCTCACAATGACTAATGCGGAGATCATCGCCAGTAGTGTTTTGTTAGTGAAGCGGTGCATCGTGTTTTGCAGTTCACCTTCCGTCTTCATGATGAGCCATGTGCTACCAAGCAGCGCGTACGTTGCGACTAAACCCAAACCACAAAAGATGGGAAAAGGGCTGAGCCAGTCGAGTTGGCTACCTACGAAGACGCGGTTTTCCACCGCAAAGCCTTGAATTACCGCGCCAACAACGATGCCTTGGAAAAACGTGGTTAAAATCGAGCCGACCATAAAAGAGCGATCCCAGAACTTTAAGTGGTTTTCCAATGCTTTAAAGCGAAACTCAAACGCTACGCCACGAAAGATCAAAGCAATCAACATCAACGTTAAAGGGATGGTTAGCGCTTCAATAATCACCGCGTAAGCCATCGGAAAAGCGCCAAATAGAGATGCGCCTCCAAGCACAATCCAAGTTTCGTTGCCATCCCAAACTGGCGCGACACTGTTGACCATGACGTCTTTTTGTTTTTCATCCTTGATGAAGGGCATCAGTATTCCAATACCCAAATCGAAGCCATCCATGATGATGTACATCAAAGTGGCAAAAACGATGATCGCGAACCAAATCACGGATAAATCAAAATGCATATTTTCTACCTTCACTTTGTGACAAATTCTAAATGCGACCTGAAACGGTCGTCATGTCGTGCTCATCGTGTTCGATTGCATCGGGGCCTTTCTTGATTTGGTGGATCATGTAGTAATAACCAAAACCAAATACCAAGCTGTATACAACAAGGAAACACAGCAGGCTGATGCTCATTTGTAGGTCTCCGTGTGCAGAAACCGCATCACGCGTTTTTTGTACGCCATACACGACCCAAGGTTGCCGACCAACCTCTGTCGTAAACCAGCCAGCGAGTATTGCGATAAGACCAGATGGCCCCATAAACAATGAAAACTTGAGGAACCAACGCGAGGTATAAAGCGTGTTCTTTTTTCGTAACCATATGCTGTAGAAGCTTTGAAAAATCATCAGAAGTCCTAGCCCGACCATGATTCGAAATGACCAAAAGACGATAGGTGAGTTCGGTCGTTCCTCTTTCGGGAAGTCTTTCAGCGCCGGGATTGGCTCAGTTAAACTGTGGCGTAGGATCAAACTTCCTAAAACAGGAATTTCTAAGGCATAGTCTGTGCGTTCTTGTTCCATGTTTGGCATGCCGAACAATATCAATGGGGTTGGTTTGCCATCGCTGTTATCCCAATGTCCTTCGATGGCAGCGATTTTGGCGGGCTGGTGTTCCAGAGTGTTTAGCCCGTGCACATCGCCAATCACGGCTTGGAGTGGCGCAAGGAACACTAAGATCCCGAGCGACATCGAAAACATGGTTTTTACCGCAGTCGATTGATTGCCTCTCAATAAATGCCAAGCGGCTGACGCGCCTACAAAGAGTGCTGAACTGACGAAAGCCGCGACGCTCATGTGCGCCAAACGATAAGGAAATGAAGGATTGAAAACGATAGCAAACCAGTCGGTTGGCACCACACGTCCGTCGACAATTTCATAGCCTTGTGGCGTTTGCATCCAACTGTTGGAGGCGAGAATCCAGAACGTCGAAATGATCGTTCCTAACGCCACCATCGAGGTTGCAAAAAAGTGCAGCTTTTCGCCGACGCGACGCCACCCAAACAGCATTACGCCAAGAAATCCGGCTTCGAGAAAGAAAGCCGTTAACACTTCATAAGTCAGTAATGGGCCTGTGATAGAACCAGCGAAGTCGGAGAAACCACTCCAGTTGGTGCCGAATTGATAGGCCATGACAAGACCAGATACAACACCCATTCCAAAGTTAACCGCAAAAATTTTCGACCAGAAGTGATAGAGCTTTTGGTAATCGGGATTACGTGTTTTTAGCCATAAGCCTTCCAGCACGGCGAGATAGGTGGCCAAACCTATGGTGATAGCGGGGAAAATAATATGAAAGGATACCGTAAAGGCGAACTGTATCCGTGCAAGCATAAATGCGTCGAGGCCAAACATTAAACTTCCTTTGATCTTTTAAGTTTTATGAGAGAGCTATTTTAAAAGGAGCGGAATGAGGGAAGTAGGTACAGACAGTGACTATAAACCTATAACAGATTAAATATTGAAGTGTTATTATTTTGAATTCGGCTTTATGGAAGGGGATTTGCGTTTGGCGAAGTATCAAGAGTTAGTGGAACAGCTTAAAAGGCAGATAAAATCGGGGATATGGCATCCGGGTGACAAGCTGCCTTCGCTGCGTCGCCAATCTGAACACTCGGATTTGAGCTTGATGACGGTGTTGCATGCGTATCAAATTCTGGAATCTCAAGGCTGGGTCACGTCACAGCCGCGATCTGGTTATCGAGTCGCGCCCAATATTAAGAGCTCAAATGAACCCCAAGCGCCAGCAGCAGTTTCGTGGACAGAGCAGGTAGACATCAATGAGTTTATCTTTGATGTTCTGCAGGCGAGCAAAAATCCATCCATGATCAATTTTGGCTTTGCCTATCCAGACCCAAGTTTGTATCCACGCTATCACGTGAATCGGGCGATGAGCGCAGCCGCTCGCAATATGCCGATTTCCACCACCTTTGATAACTTACCGCCGGGAAACGAACAATTACGCACCATCATCGCGAAGCGTTATGCTGCGAAAGGCATTGAAATTTCACCCGATGAAATTGTCATTACGGCAGGCGCGCTGGAGGCGTTAACGCTCAGTTTGCAAGCCTGCACAAGACCGGGAGATTGGGTGGTTGTGGAGTCGCCTGCATTTTATGGTGCATTGCAATCCTTAGAGCGGTTAGGCTTGAAAGCGCTCTCAGTAAGAACAGACCCAGTCACGGGCATTGACCTAGACTCATTGGAACGAGCGCTGCAAACACACGATGTGAAAGCATGTTGGCTGATGTCGAACTTCCAGAATCCTCTGGGTTTTACGCTCACCAACGAGAAAAAACAAAAGCTGATTGAGCTGACGCAGCGATATAACGTGCCAGTGATTGAAGATGACGTGTACAGCGAACTGCATGCCGAGAATGACTCGGTTTATCCACTAAGAATGTTTGATGACACGGGCAATACCATGTTGTGCTCCTCGTTTTCAAAATCATTAATCGCAGGGCTACGTATTGGTTGGGTTGCGGCGGGAAAGCGGGCGCTAGAGGTACAAAAGTTACAGTTAATGAGTACATTAGCGACGAGTGCCCCAGTGCAAATGACATTGGTACACTATTTAACAAGCCGCAATTATGAATCGCATTTGAAGCAGTTACGGAAAAAGCTGTTTGAACGTAAAAGTAAGATGACGGTTCTGCTTAGTGAGCTGTTACCTGAAGCAGTCAAAGTGTTAAGCCAAAGCGGTGGGTACTTTATTTGGTTAGAGCTTCCCAAGCATATTGATGCCTTGCAGATATATCGAGAAGCGCTAAAAGGTAATATCAGCATCGCACCGGGAAAGATGTTCAGCCTGACAGAACAATACGATCACTGTATTCGTCTTAACGCTTCTTTTGAGCTCAATGACAAATACGTTCATGCTCTCAATCTGCTTGCCAATATTATTCGCGATCATTTGGCGAAATAGCGACTTTCTTCAGTTTTTGGGTTTAATGGAGCGCGCCGGGTTTCCACCAACTCGATCGCCCGGCGCAACGTCTTTGTGTATCGAGTGAATGAGCGGCTGTGTAAATTTGCACTCTAGGCCCAATCATGACGTTCGCGCCAACCTCAACCTGCCCATTGTCCAGAATAATGGCATCCCAGTTGATGTAGGTGTTTTCTCCGATGGACAAGTGACAACCGTAGGTAAGTTGTAGCGGTGGCTCTATACAGGCGCTGTTTTTTAATTGGACGCCCATTTCCGCCAATAGTTGTCTACGGATATCTGGGTTTGGCTCGTGGTTAAATTGGAAGACAAGCTGCGCAGTTTTGGCGCGCATTAGCTTTAGTTCTTCATCCAGACAATTATAGGTTTCTCCAGAGCGCATCCGAGTCAGTTCTGACATAACAATCATTCCATCAATGTTATTTGCAATAAGGTGCATAATAGGTGAGAGTGATTCGAAGTGAAAATTTGATGCTTAAAAATCAGAAAGTTATCACTGATTTGCCTTGCGTATCCAGTTGGTTGATTGGCTCGTTTAGTTCACAAAGACGTATTCCCTAAATGGCTTAATCGGTTGAAGCCAAAGTGGGAAACCACTCGAAGCGTTTTACGTAGATTACAATATAGTTAATAAGAAGAACTTAATTGAGCCGCTGCGCTATCGATTGATCCAAAAATTTATGACTTATGCGCTCTGGCTTGCTGGCAACGATGAATCAAGAGTGAGCACTTTATGTTCGAACGGGTCATTTCATTTTTAGAAACAACACTGTTTACCTTTAACGAACAACCTATCACGTTGTGGGCGATATTGATGGTGCCGACATGGGTGATTGTCGCTTTATGGTTGTCCAAAATTTTAATCAAAACCGTTACGTCAAGAATGTCCTCATCGGGGAAAGATCCAAACGTTATTCATTTGGTTAAACGGATATTATTTGTCATCGCTCTAGCCATTATTTTTATGACCACACTTTCGATGATCAATGTGCCAATCACCGCGTTCGCCTTTCTGTCTGGTGCCATCGCTATCGGCTTCGGTTTTGGTGCGCAAAACATCATTAACAACTTCATAAGTGGCTGGATTTTGATTGGTGAAAAGCCAATCCGAATTGGGGACTTTTTAGAGGTTGAGGGCGCCAAAGGCACTGTCGAGCAAATAAATACACGTTCAACGAGAATCAGACGAACCGATGGTGTTCATATGCTCATACCCAACAGTCAGTTGATTGAGAACGTGGTGATCAACTGGACGTTATGCGACAGATTAGTTCGTGGCTCGGTCGTTGTCGGTGTCGCGTATGGGAGCGATGTCAAACAGGTTGCTGCCTTAATGGCGGAGGTGACTTCGCAGCAAGCGCAAGTTCTGAGTTCGCCAGCTCCAGACGTGTTTTTTCAAGACTTTGGCGATAATGCTTTGATCTTCGAATCTTATTTTTGGATTAACTCAACGGTTGAAGGCGGGATTCGATCGGTCGCAAGTGCCATACGTTTTGAAATCTATGAAGCTTTCGAAAAGCACGGTATTGAAATCGCGTTTCCACAACGAGATGTGCACATTGATGGGGAAATCAAGTTGTCTAGGGAGAGAAACGGATAGGGCGATAAGCGGTGTAGGTGCCCTTATCTTGGCTTCGAGTAGTGATAGCGAGGCGGTCACAATATGGATTCACCTCGCTAGAAACCAGTTTGAAGGCGTTATTGGTTGTCCCACATGACTTCGCATTCTTCTTTGATTGCTGATTTTAGCAACTCAATCAGTGGAAACGCTCTGCGTCCTAGGCTTACCGCGGGCTCTGCTTGTTCTTCCTCTTCGTCTACATCAGTAGGGAGGTTTTCTTCAGCTGCATTTTTCGCAGATAGAGCAGAAGTTAATCTTGATAGCGCGTCAGGAACATCTTGAGCGGAAATTGATCCCGGCACCGTGCCGCTGTGACCCATCATTTTGAGCATATCTAATGCAATATCACCAAACATTGTGACGTTTGAGTGGCTTCGACAACGAAATGTTATGAGCATTTACCTGATCCTGTTTTATATGTTCGGTTTGAAACTAAATTGTAGCTGAAATCAGACACTAATTAATGTGATGAAGACCGTTGAGCGTTAAGGTTTTTATGAGTAACAATAAAAAACGGGCACGTACGTCTGCATGCCCGTTGAAATACATTACCTGATTGGTTGTTGATGATTTACAAGCTATACGGATCGCCCAGAGCTAATGCGACCCTAGAAGCAGGAGACTTTCCTAACGCACGGCAAATTTGCCAACCCGCTTCATTGATGACGCTAAGATCAACGCCCGTTTCAATCCCAAGTTGCTCACACAGATAAAGTACATCTTCCGTTGCAACATTGCCACTGGCTCCTTTCGCGTAAGGGCAGCCGCCGAGCCCCGCTACTGCGCTATCAATGGTGTTGATGCCCATTAACAAGGCTTGATAGATATTGGCTAATGCTTGTCCATAAGTGTCATGAAAATGTACTGCGAGCGCGTCTTTTGGCAGTAGCGTTAACAACGAATCCAGCATGGCGATAACGCGATTAGGCGTTGCTTTACCGACAGTATCACCGAGCGAAATCTCATAACATCCCATATCAAACAACGTATTGGCGACCTTGGTAGTTTGCTCTGGCTTGATTACTCCCTCATATGGACACACCATGGTACAAGACAAGTACCCGCGTACAGGAATGTTGTGCTGGTTCGCCAATTCGATAACGGGTTCAAATCGAGCGAGACTTTCGGTAATGCTGCAGTTGATGTTCTTCTGGCTGAACGTTTCTGAAGCGGAGCCAAACACCGCAATTCGCTTTACACCGCTTTCCAGCGCACGTTCTAACCCTGCGAGATTTGGTGTGAGCGCGCTATAAACCACGTCAGGCTTTTTTGAGATACCAGCAAACACCTGATCGGAATCGGCCATTTGAGGCACCCACCTTGGAGAGACGAAAGATCCCGCCTCAATATGCTTTAAGCCACTGCTGCTTAGTTGGTTAATCAAACGGATTTTATCAACCAGCGTCACTGCCGTTTCATTTTGCAGACCATCACGAGCGCCGACTTCGACGATATTAACCTTCGCTGGTAGCATATTCGCGCTCCTTATCTTCACTGACGTTATCCGATATCAAAGACAAATTCAGCAGGATGGAACCGTGCTGTACTTGGTCCCCGTGCTGATAAAACAATTCGTCGACTGTTGCTGCGACCGGAGCCGTGATGGTGTATTCCATTTTCATTGCTTCGAGTACCAAAAGCGGATCGCCCGCCGCCACTTCGTCACCTTTAGCCACCATAACTGCTGAAATTATGCCGTTGAGTGGTGCGGTTGGACTTAGTTCATCATCTACGTCTTTTGCAGAGTCAAAGTTAGGTTGATGAGCGAACGTGCGCTGCTGACCAAGATAAAATAGTGTTGTCTTTTGTTCATCGCTAAGTGCATTAAAGGTGTAACGCACATTATCAATATCGACGATAAACTGGTTGTCACTTTCAAGCAGGATGACCTGATGCAGCTCCTCACCACATCGGACAGTGAAGTGAGATCCTGTATCTTGCGATGATTGTTGCAAACGTGCCTGATGGTTGGCATTGGCATCCGTGAAGTTAAATCGGTAAACGTTGTCAACTGACAGTCTAAAACCTCGTTTGGTTGGCGCGGGTAACGTTGAGCTGTCTGATTTTGAAATGAGATCATTCCAACGAGCAACCGCCGCCAATGTAAGCCAGATTGAATCCGACACGTCTTGCTGCTCATTTATGCCTTGTTGATGTGTTACGAGGAAACCTGTATCGAGCTCAATCTCGGCAAAGGCTGGCTGCGAAATAATACTGTGCAGATAACCAATGTTTGTCGTTACTCCACGTACGTGATATTGAGTTAACGCCTGCTTAATCTGCTTTAGAGCGATATCACGAGTTTGCCCCCAGACGATCAGTTTGCTGATCATTGGATCGTAATATTCGCTGATGCTATCGCCTTGGGTAACACCACTATCAACGCGTACGCACGCTAGGCGCACACTACTGTCTGATACGGGTTCTTTTAAGTAATCAATGCGGCCAGTCGACGGCATAAAGTCATTGTCTGTATCTTCTGCGTAAATTCGCAGCTCAATTGAATGACCGTTGTGGGTGATTTCAGATTGCGAAATAGGTAAATGCTCGCCAGCTGCGACTTTTAATTGCCACTCCACCAAATCAACGCCGGTGATCAATTCAGTAACAGGGTGTTCAACTTGCAGACGAGTATTCATTTCCATGAAGTAAAACTCACCGCGGCTATCGAGCAAGAACTCCACCGTGCCAGCGCCAACATAGTCGATCGCTTGAGCGGCCTGAACCGCAGCTTCACCCATTTGTTTACGCAGTTCATCACTAAGACCGGGAGCTGGTGCTTCTTCGACTACTTTTTGGTGACGGCGTTGAATGGAGCAATCGCGATCAGAAAGATAGACACAGTTGCCATGTTGGTCAGCAAATACCTGAACTTCAACGTGGCGAGGCTGCAATATACATTTTTCGATTAGAAGCTGCTTATCGCCAAAGCTTGAAAGTGCTTCACGCTGCGCACTGTCGATGGCCAGAGGCATTTCGGCTGCGCTATTGACCACTCGCATGCCTTTACCGCCGCCCCCTTGGGTTGCTTTAAGCATCACTGGGTAACCGATTTTTTCCGCTTCTGCTAATAAATGCTCTACGCTGTTGTCTGTGCCGTGATAGCCCGGAACCAATGGTACGTTCGCCTCTGACATGATGGCTTTGGCTTGCGACTTCGAACCCATTGCTTCAATTGCGCTGGTGGAAGGGCCAATAAAAACAATGCCATTTTCGCTGCACGCTTTCGCCAGTTTCGGGTTCTCGGAAAGAAAACCATACCCAGGGTGGATAGCATCGGCTTGCCATTTTTTCGCAGCGCCGATAATCGCATCGATATCGAGATACGATTCACTCGCCGGAGCGGGGCCAATGAATTCAGCGAAATCCGCTTGTTTAACATGTAAGCTGCTGCGATCCGCTTCGGAATAGACGGCAACCGTCTCTATAGCCATGCTTTTTGCGGTTTTAATGATTCGGCAGGCAATTTCACCGCGGTTTGCGATCAGTATTCTTTTAAACATGATTCCTCCAATTGGCGGCGCGCTTTTGAAAAAATGCAGCTAGTCCTTCTTGTCCTTCACTGGACACGCGAGCGGTTGCAATAGCTTGGCTGGTGTATTCAATTAATGAATGATCGATAGGTTGGTTATCACAGCGTAAACAAAGTGCTTTTGCAGCCTGCATGGCTTGTGGACCGTTGTTGAGCAGGTGATCAATGGTGCGATTGACGGCTTCACGTGGTTGAGCGTCTATCTGATGAAGAATACTCATCGATAGCGCGGTTTCGGCATCAATCAGTTCCGCGGTTAAAAAGTAGCGTCGGCTTTGTCGTTGTCCAATCGCTCGGATTACGTAAGGTCCGATGGTGGCGGGTAACAAACCGAGCTTCACTTCACTCAAACAGAAGCGGCTTTCAGGTGTACCAATAGCGATATCGCAGCAGCAGATAAGCCCAAGTGCGCCGCCAAATGCAGCGCCATGCACCATAGCAATAGTCGGTTTGCTAAAGGTATCCAGCGTATGCAAAAGTTTTGCTAGTTGCTGTGCATCTTGCAGGTTTTCACTCTCGGTTTTGGTGGCCATTGACTGCATCCAGCCAAGATCCGCACCCGCAGAAAAGTGTTTCCCTTGCGCCGTTAGTACCAATGCACGTAGAGAGTCGTCTCTCTCAAGTTTTTCCAAGGTTTCGATAAGTGAAGCAATTAATTCATCATTAAACGCGTTGTGTTTCTCTGGTCGATTGAGGCTCAACCAAGCAACGCCATTGCTGTCTTTTTCAAGCAGTAGTCCGGTCATGTGACTTCCTTTGTCTGACATTTCAGTCTCTATTCCAATGCTCGCTAACCGTTACTTGTATAAACATCGGTATTCGCGAGGAGTTAAGGTTTGCCTTGCATCCGGCTACATACGGAAGATGCCAAATTTGCTGTCTGGTATTGGCGCATTAAGCGCAGCAGACAGAGCAATGCCGACAACATCACGGGTTTTCGCAGGGTCAATAATGCCGTCGTCCCACAAACGAGCACTGGCGTAATAAGCGTGACTTTGAGTCTGATATTGCTCCGCAATTGGACGTTTGAACGCTTCTTCTTCCTCCGCGCTCCAGCTTTCACCTTTGCGAGTTTTGATATCGCGGGTCACTTGCGCCATCACGCCAGCCGCTTGCTCTCCACCCATGACGGAGATGCGCGCGTTTGGCCACATCCACATCATGGTTGGATCATAAGCGCGGCCACACATGCCGTAGTTTCCTGCGCCATACGATCCACCAATCACTACGGTAAACTTCGGCACGTCTGCACACGCAACAGCAGTTACCATTTTCGCACCATGTTTGGCGATGCCTTCGGCTTCGTACTTCTGACCGACCATAAAGCCCGTTATGTTCTGCAAGAAAAGCAGAGGAATTTTGCGTTGTGCGCACAGCTCAATAAAATGCGCGCCTTTTTGTGCTGATTCCGAAAATAGAATGCCGTTGTTAGCGACAATGCCAATCGGCATACCGTGAATATGGGCAAAGCCACAGACCAAGGTTTCACCGAATAACGCTTTAAATTCATCAAATTGTGAGTCATCAACAATTCGGGCAATGACCTCTTTAACATCAAACGGCTTTTTAAGATCGGTACCGACGATGCCGTACAGCTCTTGCGCAGGAAAGCGTGGTTCCTGTGGTGCTTTTTGCTTGAGTTGAACGGGTTTCAAGTGGTTGATTTGTGAAACCGCTTGTCTTGCCAACTCTAACGCGTGGTGATCATTTTCTGCGTAATAGTCCGCCACACCAGAGGTACGGCAGTGAATGTCTGCGCCACCAAGATCTTCCGCGCTGACTTCTTCACCTGTCGCTGCTTTTACAAGAGGTGGACCTGCCAAAAAAATCGTGCCTTGTTCTTTGACTATGATGGATACGTCGCACATGGCAGGGACATAAGCGCCGCCAGCGGTACATAGCCCCATGACCACCGCAATTTGTGGAATGCCTTTGGCCGACATACGGGCTTGGTTGTAGAAAATACGGCCAAAATGGTCTTTATCTGGGAAGACTTCATCTTGGCGGGGGAGGTTAGCACCGCCAGAGTCGACTAAGTAAACACACGGCAGTTGGCATTTTTCTGCAATTTCTTGTGCTCTTAAGTGCTTTTTCACGGTGAGTGGGTAGTAACTGCCGCCTTTTACCGTCACGTCGTTCGCGACGATCATGCACTCAGTGCCGTCAATCACACCCACACCTGCAACCACTCCAGCACATGGAACGTAATCTGGATACACATCCCAGCCAGCAAATTGACCAATTTCTAGAAAGGACGAACCAGGGTCGAGTAGGGCAAGAATGCGCTCACGTACCGGAAGTTTGCCTTTCTTCTGCTGATGCTCGCGGGCTTTCTCACCGCCACCATCTTCTATTTGGGCAGTCACGGTATAAAGTTGATCTACAAGTGACGCCATAGAGCGGTAGTTTTCCTGATACTGCTCTGAGTGGGTATTAATATTGGTCGTCAAACAAGCCATAAATAGCCGATCTCCATTCGGTAGACGGGTGACACCACCCGCCTTTATCTATGTTGAATAAGATTTAGGTTGAATAAGGAATTTATTTAGATTCAGAACGCCTAGGTATGTTGATTAGGCGCTTTCGTTAAACAATTCGCGACCAATAAGCATGCGGCGAATTTCTGAAGTGCCCGCACCGATTTCATACAGCTTGGCATCTCGCAACAAACGGCCCGTATCAAACTCGTTGATGTAGCCGTTACCGCCAAGTAGTTGAATCGCATCCAGTGCCATCTTGGTTGCCAGCTCTGCGCTGTAGAGGATCGCGCCAGCAGAATCTTTACGTGTGGTTTCACCGCGATCACAAGCGGCAGCGACGGCGTAAACATACGCTTTAGCGGCATTCATTTGTGTGTACATATCCGCGATTTTTGCTTGAACTAGCTGGAATTCACCGATGGATTTACCGAACTGTTTACGGTCGTGAATGTAAGGCACAACGATATCCATACACGCCTGCATGATGCCAAGTGGGCCGCCTGCAAGCACCACACGTTCGTAGTCGAGGCCGCTCATCAATACTTTCACGCCTTGGTTTTCTTCGCCGAGAATATTTTCCGCAGGGACTTCGCAGTTTTGGAAGACCAGCTCACACGTATTCGAGCCGCGCATACCCAACTTGTCGAGTTTTTGTGCTTGAGTAAATCCAGGGAATCCGCGTTCCACAATAAACGCCGTGATGCCTTTGGAGTGCTGGCTTGGGTCGGTTTTTGCGTAGACAACATAGGTGTGTGCATCAGGGCCGTTGGTGATCCACATTTTGTTGCCATTTAATAGGAAAATAGCGCCTTTACGTTCGGCTTTAAGCTGCATAGAGACCACATCAGAGCCGGCGCCGGGTTCACTCATAGCAAGGGCGCCGATATGTTCACCGGAGATGAGCTTAGGTAGGTATTTCTCTTTTTGCGCTTGTGTGCCGTTACGGTGGATTTGGTTGACGCAAAGGTTGGAGTGAGCGCCGTAACTTAACGCAACCGAAGCGGATGCTCGGCTGATTTCTTCCATAGCGATAACGTGGGCGAGATAGCCCATGCCTGCACCACCAAACTCTTCGCTGGTGGTCACACCTAAAAGACCCATGTCACCTAATTTGGACCAAAGATGGTTTGGAAAGTCGTTAGTTTGGTCGATAGATTGCGCTAGCGGCGCAATTTCTCTTGCAGCAAAACTATTGATTTGCTCGCGAAGCAAATCGGTATTTTCGTCATAAACAAAGTTCAGGGAAGAGTAGGTAGATTTCATTGCGTGTCCTTGCCTTTACGTCACCTACATCCCAGAGTTGAGGTGTTAGGTGACTTTTTCGCCTTTCATGGATCTCAGTGTGTTTTGGCATCGCAACTGCGCAGCATTTAACTCCATCATTACCGCTTGAATGTCGTTTGCTTGCTGTTGCAATGCTGCCTTCTTCTCTTCGATCAACCGAATCATATAGTTCAACTGCTCAGTACTTTGATCGGTATCGTAGAGTTCAAATAACTCTTTGATATCTGCAAGAGAAAAGCCCAATCGCTTACCTCGCAAAATCAGTTTTAGTCGAATTCGATCACGACCATTGTAGATTCGAGTGTTGCCTTTACGTTCTGGAGTTAGGAGACCTAAATCTTCGTAGAAGCGAATGCTTCGAGTAGTAATGTCGAACTCTTTCGCGAGCTCGCTGATCTTAAATGTGTTCATTCCTTAACCTTACGACTTTCGTATAACATTTACATGAATATACAATTCGTTAACGTTAAAGTAAACAAACAACATCCACTCTTGAGCCTTGATATCACTCGCATTTACTCGAAATCAAAGAATCACTCGAACAAACAATAACCTCAAACTTGACGTTAACGTAAATGTTAGTATAGTTATGACGTAAACGTCAACAAAAGGTTAATGGAATGAAAAATGAAACATGGATTGTTGCCGCTAAGCGAACGCCTATCGGCTCTTTTCAAGGTGCATTAGCTTCAACAGATGTCACGGAACTCGGTGCGAGAGCCATTCAAGGGGCGCTAGCCGAAAGCCAACTCGATGTGCACAAAATAGACGAAGTGTTGATGGGGTGCGTTTTACCCGCCGGTGTGGGGCAAGCGCCTGCAAGACAAGCAAGTCTTAAAGCTGAAATGCCACAATCGATTGGTTGTACGACACTGAACAAAGTTTGTGGATCGGGTATGAAAACCGTCATGCTGGCATATGACCTTATTCAATCTGGCAATGCGCATGCTGTCATCGCTGGTGGCATGGAAAACATGTCGTCTTCTCCTTATCTATTAAAGAAAGCGCGTGATGGTTTCCGTTTAGGTCACGAGCAAGTGCTTGATCACATGTTTTATGACGGTTTGCAGGATGCCTACCAAGGCGAGCTGATGGGTGTCTTTGCAGAACAGACGGCGCAAAAGTATCAGTTCAGCCGTGAAAGTATGGATGCCTGGGCGCAGCAGTCGGTGACTCGTGCGCAGCAAGCAATCGAGCAAGGTTTGTTCAAAGAAGAGATCGTGCCTGTTAACGTAAAAAGTCGGCGCGGCGAAACCTTGGTTGTAGATGATGAGCAACCGAGCAAACTCGACGTCACTAAAATTCCTACCTTACGCCCTGCGTTTGCCAAAGATGGCGGCGTAACCGCAGCAAACTCTAGTTCCATTTCGGATGGTGCGTCGGCAATGATCTTAGTCGATAGTGAGTTTGGTCGTCAGGAAAACCTTCAGCCTCTAGCCAAAATTGTCGCGTACAGCTCGCATGCAAGACAGCCTGATGAGTTCACCATCGCACCAGTCTTCGCGATTGAATCGCTGCTGGAAAAAACGGGCTGGGACAAATCGGACGTGGACCTTTGGGAAATCAATGAAGCTTTTGCTGTTGTGACTCAATACGCGGTGAAAGCACTCGAACTGGACGAGAGCAAAGTGAACCCTCGCGGAGGGGCTTGTGCGCTGGGGCATCCAATAGGCGCAAGTGGCAATCGAATCCTTGTCACTTTGATTCATGCGCTAAAACAAACTGGTGGTAAGCGTGGCGTTGCATCGCTTTGTATTGGTGGTGGTGAGGCTACCGCTATCGCGATTGAAATCTGCTAAATCACTCTCAACAAAGTTTCACTTACATAACAGTAGTCAGTAACAAGCTGAAAAATACAAGGATGTCATCATGACAGAACAAGTAAAGCAGTATATCGGTGGTGAATTTGCCATCTCCGATTCAAAACAATGGCTAGATGTAACCAACCCGGCAACCAACGAAGTGATTGCACAAGTACCTTGTGCCACGGAGTCGGAAATGAATGCGGCGATTGCCAGCGCAACAGAAACGTTCAAACGCTGGAAAGAAGTTGCAGCGCCGGAGCGTGCTAGATTGATGTTGCGTTACCAACATCTGCTAAAAGAGCAACACGATGAGTTGGCGATACTGCTTTCAAGTGAGACAGGCAAAACCCTCGCGGATGCAAAGGGTGACATTTGGCGTGGGATTGAAGTCGTAGAACAAGCGGCGAACATTTGTAGCTCAATGATGGGCGAAACGGTGGAAAATGTCGCGACCAATATTGATGGTTACTCTTACATTCAACCGCTCGGTGTTTGTGCTGGCATCACACCCTTTAACTTCCCTGCGATGATCCCATTGTGGATGTTCCCGATGGCGATCGCTTGTGGCAACACCTTTATTCTAAAACCTTCGGAACAAGTTCCGCTGACTGCAATGAAATTGGCAGAGCTATTTGAACAAGCTGGTGCACCAAAAGGCGTATTGCAAGTTGTTCACGGGACCAAAGAGCAAGTCGACCGCATTCTGACTGATCCAGTTGTTCGTGCGATCTCTTTTGTTGGCTCTGTGCCCGTTGGTGAGTACATCTACAAAACAGGTACAGACAACCTGAAACGCGTGCAGTCATTTGCAGGTGCTAAGAACCACATGGTCATCATGCCGGATGCAAACAAACAGCAAGTCATCAATAACCTAGTTGGCGCGTCAGTTGGTGCTGCAGGCCAACGCTGTATGGCTATTTCGGTTGCCGTATTTGTCGGCGAAACCAAAGAATGGATTCCAGAGCTTAAAGAGGCGTTAGCTCAGGTTCAGCCTGGCGCGTGGGATGATGAAACCGCTGGTTATGGTCCACTGATTAGCCCTCAAGCGAAGCAGCGAGTGGTGAATCTGATTAATGAAGGCAAAGCGTCAGGCGCGAATTGTGTTCTGGACGGGACAGATTGCCAAGTACCTGGCTTCCCGAACGGTAACTGGGTGGGGCCAACACTGTTTACTAACGTGACCACAGACATGTCGATTTATCAGGAAGAAATTTTCGGGCCTGTACTGTTAACTATGGAAGTGGATGACCTAGATGAAGCGATTGAACTGATCAATGCAAACCGCTTTGGTAATGGTACGTCTATTTTCACGGCGAACGGCGCTGCCGCGAGAAAGTATCAACACAATATCGAAGTAGGTAACGTAGGCATCAACGTGCCGATTCCAGTGCCATTGCCATTTTTCTCATTTACTGGGTGGAAAGGCAGCTTCTACGGCGACCTGCATGCTTACGGTAAACAAGCGGTTCGCTTCTACACCGAGACGAAAACTGTCACCGCGCGTTGGTTTGAAGATGACATTCCAAGCGGTCCAAACATGACCATTCAACTTAGCTAATTACTGGATTAGCGACACCTCCAGCCAAGCGCCACCGTTTAAGTGGGCTTGGCTCGGATACAAATGCAACGAATTAGACCTTAGGACTTCAAGATGGATTTTGAATTAAACGAAGATCAACTCGCGTTTGCCGAAGTAGCAAAGCAGTTTGCAGACCAAATGTTAGCGCCTCATGCGGCCGAGTGGGATGAAAACCATCATTTCCCTAAAGACGTACTGCGTCAAGCAGGTGAACTTGGTTTTCTGAGCATCTATACGCCGCCAGAGCATGGTGGCTTGGGGTTATCTCGTTTGGATGCGGCGATCATTTTCGAGCAGTTGGCTATGGGTTGTACCGCGACTACTGCGTTTATGACCATTCACAACATGGCGACGTGGATGATAACCAGCTTTGCCAAAGCCGAAGTGGCGCAGCAATTTAGCGCGGATCTAATTTCGGGTGAAAAGCTCGCTTCCTACTGTTTAACCGAACCTAATGCCGGCTCTGACGCCGCTTCTCTAACGACTAGCGCAGTGCGTGATGGCGATGAGTTTGTCCTCAATGGAGCAAAAGTGTTTATCTCGGGTGCGGGTGATACAGATGTTCTCGTCGTGATGGCGCGTTCGTGTGGTGAAGGAGCGGGTGGCGTTTCTGCATTCGTTGTTCCTGCTGATTGCGAAGGCATTAGCTACGGTAAAAAAGAAGCCAAAATGGGTTGGAACTGCCAGCCAACTCGCATGATTACCTTCGAAAATGTCCGCATTCCGGCTGACTATCTGTTGGGTGAAGAGGGAGAGGGCTTTAAGTTCGCCATGCTTGGCCTTGATGGTGGTCGAATCAATATCGCTACTTGTTCCGTCGGTACTGCGCAACAAGCACTGAACGAAGCCAAGCAATACATGAACGAACGCAAACAGTTCGGCCGTTCACTGGCGCAATTTCAAGCGTTGCAGTTCAAGCTTGCTGATATGGCGACTGAGCTGGTCGCTGCGCGTCAAATGGTGCGACTCGCTGCCGCTAAACTCGATGCCCAGCACGCAGAAAAAAGTGCGTACTGTGCCATGGCAAAACGCTTTGCTACTGATGTGGGCTTTAAAGTCTGCGATCAGGCGCTGCAAATTCACGGTGGCTATGGCTACATCAAAGAATATCCAGTCGAGCGCCATTTCCGAGACGTTCGTGTTCACCAAATCCTTGAAGGTACCAACGAAATCATGCGTCTGATCGTCGCAAGACGATTACTAACGGAAGGCGTTGAGCTGCTTTAGTCAGCGAGACACAGCCTTACCTAAAGAAATTAAAAAGGACTGAAAGATTATGACGGCACAAATCAAATTAGAGCGCGAAGCGCATATTGCCAAGCTCACGATTAGTAATCCGCCAGCGAACACTTGGACGCTTGAGTCTTTGAATCAGCTAAAAGAGTTGGCAATTGAACTTAGTAATGATCGCTCTATTTATGCGTTGGTTTTAACAGGCGAAGGCGAGAAATTCTTTTCTGCTGGAGCAGATCTTAATAACTTTGCATCGGGTGATAAATCACAAGCAGCAAACATGGCGTTCGCATTTGGTGAAGCGTTTGAAGCGCTTTCTGCATTCGATGGGGTTTCTATCTCAGCGATTAATGGCTATGCGATGGGCGGCGGTCTGGAAGTGGCGATGGCGTGTGACATTCGTATCGCAGAAGAACAAGTACAAATGGCACTTCCTGAAGCATCGGTAGGTTTGTTGCCGTGTGCGGGTGGGACGCAAAACCTGACCGCGTTGGTAGGTGAAGGTTGGGCGAAGCGTATGATTCTATGTGGCGAACGAGTGACGGCCGAGCGAGCGGAAAAAATTGGTTTAGTCGAAGAGGTGGTGGCGAAAGGTCAAGCACTCGAAGCGGCTATGGAACTAGCGCAGCGTGTTGCAGGTCAATCACCGAAATCTGTGTCAGCGTGCAAAACGCTCATTCAAGGTCGACGCAGCCAAACTCACGCGGCTGGATTGGTTTTGGAGCGTGAACTGTTTTTACAGCTGTTCAATACACAAGATCAGACTGAGGGTGTGAATGCGTTTTTGCAAAAGCGCAAGCCACAATGGACAAACAGCTAGCGGAGGCCAAATGACAGGTACAGTAAATGTTTCAAAACTTGAGTGCGCAGATGGCTCTGTTATTGGTGTGCTGGAGCTTGATAATCCAGCTGCTCTCAACGCGTTGAGTTACGTGATGATTGAGAAGTTGTACAAACAGCTTAATGAATGGCAAACGGACGACAGCGTCGTCGCGGTATTCTTGCATGCTCAAGGTGAAAAAGCGTTTTGTGCTGGCGGAGATATTCAAGCGATCTACCGTGCACTTGAAAACAAAGAGCAAGACTTTGATTCTGCGTTTTCAGCGATGGAAACCTTCTTTGACCTCGAATATCGCTGTGATCATCTTATTCATACTTATCCAAAACCGATCATCGCGTGGGGACATGGTTATTTGATGGGCGGGGGAGTTGGCCTGTTTATGGGCGCAAGTCATCGCGTAGCAGAAACCACCACCCGCTTTGCAATGCCAGAGATTAAAATTGGCCTTTACCCAGATGTAGGCGCGACGTACTTCCTAAACCAGTTGCCAAAACATTTGGCTCTGTTCTTAAGTTTGACGGCTTGCCAAATTAGCGCAACAGATATGAAAGCGTTGGGGTTAAGCCAATGGATTGCACAGCCAGAAAACAAGCAAGTGCTGCTGGATCTGCTTGCATCGGTAAGTTGGAAAGGTGAAGCGAACATCAACGAAAAAATCGCTACTACGCTGCGTTCGGTACACGTGGACGAGCCAAGCGAAGGGATGTTGATGCCCTATGCGGAATTGATTGAGCAGTTATGTTCGGGTGACTTAGCGTCAATTGTTGACGCAATCAGCAGTGCTAACGTTGATAACAAGTGGTTCGTCAATGCGCAGAAGTCACTGAACTATGGCAGTCCGTTGTCGCTCAGTATCACTTATCAGCAGTTAACGCAGTATCAAAATCTCTCTTTGAAAGCGTGTTTTGATATGGAGTTTAACCTAACACTACGTTGTGGCTTAGAAGGTGATTTTAGAGAAGGGGTTCGTGCGCTGATTATT
Source organism: Vibrio sp. YT-18 (assembly GCF_033337345.1). NCBI lineage: Bacteria > Pseudomonadati > Pseudomonadota > Gammaproteobacteria > Vibrionales > Vibrionaceae > Vibrio > Vibrio sp. YT-18. The sequence continues at coordinate 282,385 of NZ_JAWOQO010000001.1, forward strand.
GATAAAACCAATCAACCGACTTGGCAACATCGCACGGTTTCTGACGTAACGCCACAAGTTTTGGAGCGCTTCTTCTCGCCAATTGACTCAGCAGAATACCCACTGACCGCATCGTCGGTAGCTATAGCGGCACTTTAGTACAAGGAAGAAATACGATATGGACAAAATTGCATTTATTGGCCTTGGTAACATGGGTGCGCCTATGGCTAAGAATCTACTCAAAGCGGGCTTGAATGTCGAAGTATTTGATTTGAACCCAAGCGCAGTTGAGGAGTTGACCGCATTGGGCGCTTCAAGTGCCGATTCCGTTCAGCAGGCAGTACAAGGTGTTGACGTGGTTGTCACTATGCTGCCAGCGAGCCAACACGTTCAAAGCGTTTATCTTGGTCAAGATGGCATCTTAGATAGCGTCGAATCAGGTACCTTGCTGATTGATTCTTCCACCATCGATCCGGTGACTGCTCGTTTGGTTGGCGAAAAAGCATCGCAACTTGGTATCAGTTTTGTTGATGCACCAGTATCTGGTGGCGTTGCGGGCGCAGCAGCAGGTACGTTAACTTTCATTGTTGGCGGCTCGCAAGAGAACTTTGTTCAAGCCAAAGCGGTGCTTAGCCACATGGGTAAAAACATCTTCCATGCGGGCGATGTTGGAGCTGGTCAGGTCGCGAAGATCTGCAATAACATGATGTTGGGCATTTTGATGAGCGGCACCTGTGAAGCACTAAATTTAGGGATGGAAAACGGACTCGATCCCAAAGTGCTTTCCGACATCATGTTGCAAAGTTCAGGGCGTAACTGGGCGCTAGAGCTTTATAACCCTTGTCCAGGTGTGATGGAAAATACGCCTGCAAGCAATGGTTATCAAGGCGGCTTTATGAGCCAGTTAATGGCTAAAGATCTGGGTCTTGCGATGGAAGCGGCGGTTGCCAGTCAAACATCAACGCCAATGGGCAGCTTGGCTCGTAATCTGTTTAATTTTCACAACGGTCAGGGCAACGGGCAAAAAGATTTTTCAAGCTTGTTTGAGTTCTACCAAAAGCAAAATCAGGCCTAAGGAGCGCTTATGGAGTTAGCAAATAAGGTCATTGCGATCACGGGGGCAGGGCAGGGGCTGGGTAAACAAATGGCACTGTCACTGGCGGAAAATGGCGTTCATCTTGCGCTTATCGACCTCAATTCAGATCAACTGGCTGAAACGAAAGCGGAATGTGAATCTCTCGGCGTTACCGCTCGTTTTTATGTGACGAACGTGACTGACGAACAGCAGGTGTGCACTGCTTTTGAGCAAATTGAGGCAGATTTCAAGCAGCTCAATGGCGTTATCAATAACGCAGGTATTATGCGTGATGGTATGTTCATTAAAGTCAAAGATGGTCAGGTTAACACGATGTCGCTGGAACAATTTCAGTCTGTTCTAGATGTGAATGTAACAGGCACTTTCCTGTGTGGCCGTGAAGCGAGCAAGGTAATGCTGAACACCGATAGCAAAGGGGTTCTGATCAACATATCCAGCGTTGCGCGTGCCGGGAATATTGGTCAAACCAACTATTCAGCATCTAAAGCGGCGGTAGCCACCATGGCAACGGTGTGGGCGAAAGAGTTAGGGCGTTTCGGAATTCGCTCAGTGGCGATTGCTCCGGGTGTCATCAAAACTGCCATGACAGACCAAATAAAACCTGAAGCGATGGAACGTTTAATCGGAATGATTCCGGTTGGACGTTTAGGTTTGGCGGATGAAATTTCATCGACCATAAAATACGTGTTAACCAACGAATTCGTGACCGGACGAGTGTTCGAAGTCGATGGCGGAATGCGAATGTAACCCCCTCTGCAACATAAAAAAGGGGAGCGAGTTTGATTGTCCGCTTCCTTCCACTTTCTCCTTTCTTTTATTGCTTCTATCTGAAAAATGTATTGGATGCATGGTCGACTGCTATCTCATCGAACGGTATAAAAATTGATTCTATTTCTAATGTGAATGGTTAGTTCTATATTGCTTGTCATGTAAATGTATTAACTCACAACTAAGACGATCTTTTGTCTCACTAACGAGATCGTTATTCTTGGTGTGTAAAAAACATTCTTATTGGTCATATTGTAACCGAAAACTATTTCGGCATCTAAAGATGGTGATTTATTATTCAGCGCAAAATACATGGGAATATGAGGCTGACTGAATAACCTTCAGTTGTCTTAATAATAAATAATCAGAATTCTCAATTACACTGAAGTAACTACCCATTAGGGAAGAGCAATAATGTCACTATTTCATTCGCTTAGGACGATGCCGCTATTATTGGGGTGTCTGTGTTTTTCTGTTCAGGCCTCCACAGAAAAGGTGGAACAGGAAGGTAAGTTTTTACAGTCGTTAGAAGGCATCGAAAATCAAATTTACGCATTACCTCAGAGTTCTTTAGCTTTGATTGAAGCGTTAGAAGAAGAGTCTTTACTACAAAACCAACCAACAGCGCTGTTGGTGCGTTACTGGCTTGCCAAGGCCACGGTTTTAGAGCTGCTAGGGCGCGTAGAAGAGAGTCAGAGTGTCGTTCAAAAAGGATTGGAGCTTGTACGTCCACAGAGCCATGAGTATCTCCTGTTTAAGTTGATTCAGATGCGAACTATGGTTGGAAAGAGCGATATCGATACCGCGCTTTCTGCGTTGGATAGCTTGTTGGAAACATCGCGTGAGAATGGTGATAAGCAACTTGAATCAGAAATCCTGTTGCTAAAAGGACGCTATTACGATGAGCAAGGTGAGTTTAAAAAATCCTATGCTGCACTTATGTCGTCCATGGATGCGGCTGAATCTTCAGGTGTTCACGGGCTGGTCGAACGTGCAGCACTAGAGCTAGGTGACGTACTTGTCAAAATTCAGGGTTACGACCGATCTGAGGCGCTTTTGGAACAAGCATATCGCTATTTTAGGGATAGGCGTATGTCGTTCAATGAGTTGTTGAGCGTTTTGACGATAGCGAAACTTCATAAAGCACAGTTCCAATACGAAGAGGCGATAGCGTCATATCAGCGAGCGTTAAAGCTGGCTCAAATTATCGGTGATGGACGCTTTAGATTTCGAGTTAACCTTGAACTTGCAGCTTTATATCGCGAGACGAAACAAGAAAAGAAGATGGTTAATCACTTGAAGCTGGCGGAGAATTTACAGTACAGAGAAACGTCTAGCGCGTATTTGGCAACATTTAAGTTGTTACAAGCCGAATATATGTTAGAGCAGCAGCAATTTGAAATACTTTTAGCGATGATCGCGCCAATGCTGCCGGAGATTATAGAGAGTCGATACGTCAAGCAACAGCAAATGGAGCTACTAAAAGTCGCCGCTATGGCCTATGCGGGAAGCAATGACTTTAAACTAGCATTCGAAACTTACGGTAACTATCACGATAAATTTATCCAATTTAGCAATCAAAGAGAAGTTGAAAATCTTGAGCGCCAGCAGACGTTATTTGAGTTGGAACGACTTGAATATGAGAACGAAGATCTCAACTGGAACAATGTTTTGCAGCGTATGGAGCTAGAAAATAACCGTCGTACTTTTTACTTATTGGGTGAAGCGCTACTTGCGCTCATCGGTGTTCTATTTTTGATGGCGGTAGTATTTCTCGTCGTCAATCGCTCGCGTTTGAGAATGCGTCGCCTCGCAAAGACAGACACATTGACAGGGTTGTTCAATCGCCGTTTTTTAGAGGACTGGTTCACTAAGCCAGTAGAAGTGAGGCGTGAGCGAAAAGAGAAACCGGTACCTCAATCTAAGCAAGAAAAAATACAACACTTTGTTTTTGAGCAAGTCGAGCAAGTTAAGTACGGTTATCTAGCTTTAAATAAATGGGTAGATAGCAAACTCGATAAACAGAAAATGGTGCCAAATAAACCACAATCGGGGCCAGTAACTTTAGCGTTAATCGATGTGGATTATTTCAAGCAGGTAAATGATACCTATGGGCATGTGTTTGGAGATACCGTACTAACGGGCGTTGCCAAAGTGTTGGAGGAAACTGTACGTGAAAACGACATTGTTGCTCGCTTTGGTGGTGAAGAGTTTGTTGTTGTTATGCCCAATACAGACCATGAAAACGCCCTTATTACTGCCGAACGTTTACGTAGCGCTTTATCCCTACATGGCTTTGTTACGGAACAGAAAGAAGAAGTGAGAGTGACCTGTAGTTTTGGAGTCGTTACCACTGAAGATAATGAGATGAGCTTTAAATCACTTTGCGATCAGGCCGATAAATTGCTTTATCAAGCGAAAGCGAACGGACGCAACTGCGTGAAAGGTCGCTCGCTAGCGTAACAGAAATCAAGAGTTCAGGCTCATCGCACGATGAATCTGAACTTATCCCTCCCATTTACTTTGATAGCCAAGTGACTTTGAGATCCTTGCTTCGAATATAAAACGCTGAATCTAACATCTTAAAGTCACTTGGCGATATTACTTAAAAATGGCTTAAGGATATCGAATCGCATATTCATGGCGTTCAACATAACCTCTCTTTTTGCCTCCTTCACCTTCAAAGTGCGAATGCCACTTGTGTCTACAAAACTATAACAAACTAGTGTGTCTATTCTTTGTACAAATAAACCGTGTACAGGTGAAATGATTAGTGGTCGATATAAATTTTTTGTGGCACAGATTTTTGTTGTTCAAAAATCAACTCGTTCATCATCGTTTTAAAAATAGAGAAAGAGTTAAGTGTTTGATTTTGTTTTTCTTGTTTGTTTGTTCTTAAACTGAAATCTAGTTATCCCGACAAGTTCTTACCGAGCGATTTTTCGTACACCCTCAACTTTTCATCCTTTTTTACTAACATTTTTCTTTAAAAATAATTTGAGTTCGAATTAATTTTCAGGCATTTTATATTTAACTAACCGTTCAATTAAAAATAACAGGGACGCAAAATGCCAAAGGTGGGGATGCCTGAAATCAGAAAACCGCAGCTTGTGAAAGCGACAATGTCAGTGATTGATAGAGTCGGTTTACACGCGGCGAGTATTTCGTTAATCAGCAAAGAAGCCGGTGTATCAACGGGGATTATCAACCACTATTTCGGTGGTAAGCACGGATTGCTGGAGGAAACGATGCGAGAAATCTTGCGTCAGCTTTCGTCCACTATCACACAGAAGTTACGTGAGCTGCCAAGTGATGCTCATCACCAAAGAATTAATGCAATCATTGACGGTAACTTTGTCGGCTATCAGGCAGAAAACCAAGTTGCTAAGACTTGGCTGGCGTTTTGGTCGTACTCAATGCATGACGAGCAGCTCAAGCGTTTACAGCGTGTCAACGAACGACGTCTATTGTCCCACCTAAGAAAAGAACTCAAAGCATTATTAAATGCAGAGCAGGCTGAATTGGTTGCTCATGGTATTGCATCACTTATTGATGGAATTTGGCTGCGCGGAACGCTCAACCCGCAAGGCATTGATGCAGAAAGAGCGAGAATCATCATCAACGATTATCTCGAAAAACAACTTACGTTTTATTCTGAAAAAATATAAAAGTTACAGGTCTTCAAAATGGAAATGAAAGCACACTATATCAATGGTGCGATGTACGACGGGTGTTCAGATGAACACTTCACCACTTACAATCCGGCGAATGGTGAGCCATTGGCCAACATTAAACAAGCGAACCAAGACGATCTTCAAGCAGCGATTGAATCGGCAAAAAAAGGTTTTGCTGCATGGTCGGCGATGACTGCGATTGAGCGCAGCCGTATTTTACACAAAGCCGTTGCCATTTTACGTGAGCGTAATGACGAGTTGGCTGCATTGGAAGTGGCAGATACTGGTAAGCCCATTCAAGAAGCTATCGCGGTTGATGTCACAACAGGTGCCGATGTTCTTGAGTACTACGCTGGCCTTGCTCCAAGTCTACAAGGTGAACAGCAGCCGCTCAGCGACGATCAGTTTTTCTATACACGTCGTGAGCCATTGGGCATTTGCGCGGGTATTGGCGCTTGGAATTATCCAATTCAAATTGCGATGTGGAAATCGGCGCCAGCACTGGCTGCGGGCAACACAATGATCTTCAAGCCATCAGAAGAAACACCATTAACGGCGCTTAAGCTCGCCGAAATTTATTCAGAAGCGGGCATGCCAGATGGCGTATTTAATGTCGTGCAAGGGGATTACCGAGTAGGACAGATGCTAACGGCGCATCCTGATATCGCAAAAGTGTCATTCACGGGTGAGTCAGGCACCGGTAAAGTCGTCATGAGTGACAGCGCTAAGACACTAAAACAAGTAACGATGGAGCTTGGTGGTAAGTCTCCACTGATTATTTTTGATGATGCGAAGTTAAACGATGCCGTTTCTGCGGCCATGGTGGCGAACTTCTACACCCAAGGTGAGGTTTGTACGCACGGTACACGTGTATTTGTCCATGAAGGTATTTATGACGACTTTATCGCACAGCTTAAAGCCCGAACCGAGTTGTTAGTCGTCGGCGATCCGCTTGATGAGAACACGCAAATTGGCGCGCTAATCTCTAAAGATCATGAATCGAAAGTTCTAGGAGCGATTGAAGCCGCGAAAGCGAGTGGCGCGACGTTACTGACTGGCGGCTACAAAGTAACAGACAATGGCCTAGCTAATGGTAACTTTGTTGCTCCAACCGTATTTGTCGATTGCGATGATGACATGAGCCACGTTCAACAAGAAATCTTTGGCCCGGTAATGTCAGTTCTGAAATTCCGCGATGAGTCGGAAGTGATTGCGCGTGCAAATGGCACCGATTATGGCTTAGCGGCAGGTGTATTTACTCAAAACCTATCTCGTGCGCACCGTGTGATCCATCAAGTTCAAGCGGGTATTTGTTGGGTGAACACATGGGGTGACTCACCTGCGGAAATGCCAGTTGGCGGCTACAAGCAATCAGGTGTTGGCCGTGAAAACGGAGTCGAAACCCTTAAACATTACACACAAACGAAGAGTGTTCTGGTTCAGCTAAGCGACTTCGAAAGCCCTTACAAATGATACTACTCATAGTAGATAACTGACCACTTTAGCTTGTTAAAATGCTCGATAACTACGTTGTCAATTTTGATTGTAGGTTAACTACTTATCAAAATTTCCGCCTTGTTCTCAAGCATTTTTCCTACGCTAATTTCGTTCACTTATCTACGGTGATGAGTATTAACTCCTAGGAGAATAAAAATGCAACAACACTACGATTACATCATCGTCGGTGCGGGTTCGGCCGGCTGTGTGTTAGCGGATCGCTTAAGTGAAAGTGGTCAAAATTCGGTCCTATTACTCGAAGCGGGTGGGTCGGATAAAAGTATTTTTATCCAAATGCCAACAGCGCTTTCTTACCCGATGAACACTGAAAAATACGCGTGGCAGTTTGAGACGGTTGAAGAGCAAGGGTTGGATGGTCGCCAACTTCATTGTCCTCGCGGAAAAGTTCTGGGCGGTAGCTCATCTATCAACGGCATGGTTTACGTTCGCGGACACGCTTGTGACTTTGACCAGTGGGAAGAGGAAGGCGCGAAAGGCTGGAATTATCAGTCGTGTTTGCCTTATTTCCGTAAAGCAGAGTCTTGGATTGGTGGTGCTGATGAATATCGGGGTGATCACGGTCCAGTCGGCACATGTAACGGCAACGATATGAAGCTCAACCCGCTGTACCAAGCTTTTATTGATGCAGGCAAAGAAGCGGGCTACCCAGAAACAAAAGATTACAACGGTTATCAGCAAGAGGGCTTTGGCCCAATGCATATGACCGTCGACAAAGGCGTACGCGCTTCGACCTCTAATGCATACTTAAGCCGTGCTAAAAAACGCAAAAACTTCACCCTAATGAAGAGGGTGACGGTTCATCGAGTTTTATTAGAAGAAACTGGTGCAGAAGGAAAGAAAGCGGTAGGCGTTGAATTTGAAAAGTCAGGTTCAATTCAGCAATGTTTTGCGAATAATGAAGTGATTTCGAGTGCGGGTTCGGTTGGCTCCGTTCAGCTGTTGCAGCTTTCAGGCATTGGCCCTAAGGCAGTATTAGAAAAAGCGGGCATTGAGGTGAAACACTCGTTGGAGGGAGTAGGTAAAAACCTGCAAGATCACTTAGAAGTGTACTTCCAATATCACTGTAAACAACCTATCACGCTCAACAGCAAATTAGGTTTGGTGAGCAAGGGCTTGATTGGCACTGAGTGGATATTAACTCGCAAAGGCCTTGGTGCGACTAACCACTTTGAATCGTGTGCATTTATCCGCTCTCGAGAAGGGCTAAAGTGGCCAAATATTCAATATCACTTCTTGCCAGCGGCAATGCGTTATGACGGGCAAGCTGCTTTTGATGGTCATGGTTTCCAAGTGCACGTTGGACCTAACAAGCCAGAAAGTCGCGGGTCGGTCGAAGTTGTCTCTGCGAATCCGAATGATAAGCCGAAGATTGAGTTTAACTACATTTCCACTGAACAAGATAAGCAGGATTGGCGTGATTGTATTCGCCTTACTCGCGAGATCCTCAATCAGCCAGCCATGGATGAGTTTCGTGGGGATGAGATCCAACCCGGTCTGAACATCACAACGGATGAACAGATTGATGAATGGGTGAAGCAAAACGTCGAGAGTGCTTACCATCCATCTTGTACCTGCAAAATGGGCGCAGATAATGACCCATTAGCCGTCTTAAATGAGCGATGCCAAGTACGCGGTATTCAAGGCTTGCGTGTGGTGGACTCTTCTATTTTCCCAACCATTCCGAACGGTAATTTAAATGCGCCAACGATTATGGTGGCAGAACGCGCCGCGGATATGATTTTGGATAACGCCCTAGAAACGTCGAACAACGTACCAGTTTGGATTGCACCGGACTGGCAAGAGATGCAACGAATGCATCCGCCAAAAAGAGATCTCGATTCGATCTCATAAAATGAAAAAGTCAGTAATCATTACAAGGAATTCAACATGTCTAAGATGACAAAAATCTTCTCAACAATTGCACTAAGTACTTTAGCAACAGGCGCTTACGCCAACCAATGTGAAACGGTTCGTTTCGCAGATGTAGGTTGGACTGACATCACAGCGACCACTGCCGTTACATCAGAGTTACTTAAAGGGTTGGGGTACAAAACGAAGACCGATCTTCTGTCTGTGCCTGTAACTTACTCCTCTATGGCTAATGGCGATATCGACATTTTCTTAGGTAACTGGATGCCAACGATGGAAGGTGATATCGCGAAATACCGTGATGCAGGTACTGTTGAAACCGTACGCGCGAACCTCGTTGGCGCAAAGTACACGCTAGCGGTTCCAAAATACGTTTATGACGCAGGCGTAACCAACTTCGCTGACCTAGTAAAACATGCCGACAAATTTAAAGACCGCATTTACGGCATTGAACCAGGAAACGATGGCAACCGCTTAATTCAGTCAATGATTGATAGCAACGCATTCGGCCTAAAAGATTTCAGCCTAGTTGAGTCCAGTGAAGCTGGCATGGTGTCTCAAGTATCACGTGCCGCACGCCGCAATCAATGGATTGTGTACCTAGGTTGGGCGCCGCACCCAATGAATAGTAACGTTGAAATGGAATATCTAGCGGGTGGTGATGACTTCTTCGGTCCTAACTACGGCGGCGCGAACGTCTACACAAACGTACGTAAAAATTACCTCGCTGAGTGTCCAAATGTAGGTCAGCTAGTGAAAAATCTAGAGTTTAACCTAGAAATGGAAAATGAACTGATGGAAGCGATTCTTAACCAGAAACAGAAGCCATCAAAAGCAGCGCAAGCATGGTTGAATGCAAACCAAGAGCAAATTGAAGCGTGGCTAGAGGGCGTGAAAACGGTAGATGGCCAAGATGCGCTAACAGCTATTACAAACTACTTAAAAACAAACGCTTAATAAGCAGTATTTGAGCTCGTTTTTTTAAAAGAAAGTGGGCAGAGTTTTGCCCGCTTCATTAACACAAAGGTTTTATTTTGAATTTTATTACGGACAACAAACTACCGTTGGGCCAATGGATGGAAACTGGCGTCGATTGGTTAACCATCAATGCATCGGGTTTTTTCGATGCAATCTCTATTACACTTGAAACGATCATTCTTTTCGTGGTGGACATTTTTAAATGGATGCCACCTGCAGCGCCAATCATTATGACGGCGGCAATTGCTTGGTTCTTACATCGCAGCATTCCTCTTGTCGTATTTATCGTGTTGGCCTTACTCGCAATTCTCAACCTTGGTTACTGGCAAGAAATGCTGGAAACCTTTGTCCTTGTGTTTGCAGCGACAACGATTTCCGTATTAATTGGCGTGCCGTTGGGCATTATGGCGGCGCACCGTCCTTGGTTATACACCTTGTTGCGGCCAATACTCGATTTGATGCAGACCGTACCGACATTCGTTTACCTAATTCCAACCTTGGTTCTGTTTGGCTTAGGTATTGTCCCTGGTCTAATCTCGACCATCATTTTCGCTATCGCTGCGCCAATTCGATTGACGTACCTCGGCATTATTAAAGTGCCGGAGGAGCTACTTGAAGCGGGTAAAGCATTTGGTGCCAGCCGCATGAAGCTACTGTTTAAGGTGGAGTTACCTGCGGCATTGCCAAGTATTATGGCTGGCGTTACGCAGTGCATTATGTTGTCTCTGTCTATGGTGGTCATTGCGGCGCTTGTTGGTGCTGATGGACTTGGTAAACCAGTCGTACGCGCACTGAATACGGTAAACATCTCGCAAGGTTTTGAAGCTGGTTTAGCGATTGTACTCGTTGCCATCATTCTTGATCGCTTGTGTAAAGCACCAAACCAGAAGGAGGCATAATCATGGACGCTATTACTATTAAAAATCTTGATGTCGTTTTTGGTCAGCAACAAGCACAGGCGCTAGCACTACTAGATCAAGGGAAGTCTCGACAAGAAATCATTGATGAAACTGGCCAAGTGGTTGGGGTTGATAATGTTTCGCTGAACGTGAAACAGGGTGAGATCTGTGTCTTGATGGGGCTTTCAGGCTCGGGTAAATCAAGTTTGCTGCGAACGGTTAACGGATTGAACGATATTTCTCGTGGCTCTCTGAAAATCAAAGATGGCGACGATATGGTTGAGCTCTCTAACTGTGACGAACAGAAGCTGCGCCACCTTCGTACGCACCGCGTGTCCATGGTGTTTCAGAAGTTTGCATTGATGCCATGGTTAACGGTGTTAGACAATGTAGCGTTTGGCCTAGAGATGCAAGGCATTGGTAAAGCTGAGCGCCGTAAAAAAGCGCGTGAACAGCTCGAAATGGTCGGTTTGTCTGAGTGGGAAACGAAATTCCCGCACGAGCTCTCTGGTGGTATGCAGCAGCGTGTTGGCCTAGCGCGAGCGTTCGCGATGGACACAGATATCTTGTTAATGGATGAGCCGTTTTCAGCGCTTGACCCATTGATTCGTGCTCAGCTTCAAGATGAATTGATTCTGCTGCAAGAAAAGCTAAACAAAACCATTCTTTTTGTGAGTCACGACTTGGATGAGGCGCTTAAAATCGGCAACAACATCGCCATTATGGAATCAGGAAAGCTGATTCAACATGGCAAGCCAGAACAGATCATTCTTGCTCCAGAAAACGATTATGTGGCGGACTTTGTTGCTCACACTAATCCATTAAATGTGCTGAAGGGACGTTCCTTAATGCGTGACGATTTGGTTCGCGAAGATACGCGTGTTCTGATTTGCCCTGATAAAGATATTTGGGTGATACAAGAGAGCAAGGGGTTAAGTTTAGCGGATAAAGGTAAATCGTTGATTCAATGGAAGAGCGATTCTTCGAACCTTGATGAAGTTAATGAAAACTCTCTGGTTCAGGTTAGCCCAGAAATCAGTATGCGAGAAGCGATTGAACTTAAACAGCGCAGCAATCAGCCTCTGCTTATGGTTGAAGATAATAATCTGGTTGGTGTGTTAAGCGACAATGAGCTTTACGATGCATTGCTTGGTAATTTTAAGTCAGAGCAAGTTGCGTAACGTTGACGCAGAACCAAGTAAAAAAGAGCCGCACATTAATGCGGCTCTTTTTAGTTTAAACAATGAGTTAAGTCGCTAAGCTAAGACAATGGTCGACTATAGAGTCGTAATTACCTCATCCATTGCAAGGCGTGCTTTTGGAAGACCATGATTGTAATCTTCCCCATCTTTATGGTAGCCAATCGCCAGCGCAACTTCACAAATATGGCCCTCGAGCTCTTCTTTAAACTCTTCTCCAATCAGAGCCGGATCGACACCTTCCATCGGTGTTGAATCAATGCCTAGTCGTGCCAATGTGTGTAGTAGGTTGCCTAGTGCCAAATAGACTTGTGCTTTTGTCCAGTTTCCGTTGAAGCCATTTTCGTCCGTATTTGCATCGGCAAAAGCGTAAGCACCCATAAAGTTGTTGTACATCTCCGCTGGCAAGTGGCCAGATGTTACTTCTGCATCCACACGCTTCGCAAATTTCTCTTTAGTAAATTTAGGATCGTAAGCAAACAGAATCGTATGTGATGCGGCTTTCGCGTGTGGTTGGTTAAACTGATGCATATTTGCAAACGTATTGTGGAAACGTTGCTTCGCTTCATCACTTTCAATAACGATGAATTTCCATGGTTGTGAATTGATAGAAGACGCCGACAAACGCAGTGCTTCTTTGATTATCGCCATGTCTTCTTGAGAAACGCGCTTGGTTTCATCATATTTTTTTGCAGTGTAACGGCTATTTAGATCGGTAATGATTTGATGGGACACGTTTATATCCTCTTTATGTGATGACAGATGAGGATGCACTAGCATCGACAACCATGCGTACCTCGAATATGGGTTCATGATAATGGATATTTTTTCATTGATAAGAGGGTGTTTATTTAAATCACTTTTTACTTTTTGTTGAAAATCGATGTGAGTTGATCGATTTGAAACTTAAAAGTCCTTATTTGGAAGCTTTTATTTGATATTAAATTAAACTCATATTGAGGCGTAGGGGAAAGCAACATGAACGTGATTGAAGTTTTTAATGATAGCTATGAACGTTGTACTTCAGATCAGGAGTTTTTCGACTTGTTCTACAAAAATTTATGGTCGAAAAGCGCCAACTTTAGACAGAAGTTTGATGGTATAGACATGCACCAACAAGTGAGAATGCTTAGAGGGTCTATCGTATTTTTTATGATGGCAGATACCTCGACCGAAGCGCACAAAATGGTGGAAAAGTATGGGAAAAAGCATGCAAGTGCAGATATTGGTATAGAGCCGCAGGATTTTGATGTTTGGCTTGAGAGTTTGTTAGAAACGGTTCGACAGTGTGATTCCGGGTACGATGCCGATGTTGAAACCGCTTGGCGAACATGCTTTAAAACGGGCTTAGAAGTAATGAAACAAGAATGTGATAAAGAAGATGGGCACTTCCTTAAAGCGAGTACCAAATAAGGAAGTAACGTGAGTGGTCGTTACTTCCTAGGGTCAGAACCTTACTTATCTTGTGTCTCTTTATTCTTTTTCACCGCTTCGGCGATATCACTGACAGCTTCGACAAGATTGATCGGCATTGGAAAAATAATAGTGGATGTTTTGTCTGTAGTGATTTCAGTGAGTGTCTGCATGTAACGTAATTGCAGTGCATTCGGTGCTTCGTTGAGCATTTGCGCTGCTTCTTTTAATTTATTTGAAGCCTCTAACTCACCAGTAGCGTGAATGATCTTCGCCCTACGGTTACGTTCTGCTTCTGCCTGACGGGCTAGGGCTCTGACCATGCTGTCATTTAAATCAACATGTTTGACTTCAACCGTAGCAATCTTGATTCCCCAGTCATCAGTCTGTTGATCGAGAATGGATTGTAAATCCTTATTGAGGCGTTCTCGCTCTGATAGCAATTCATCGAGTTCATGCTGACCCAATACCGAGCGCAGCGTGGTTTGTGCTAGCTGGCTGGTAGCATCGCTGTAGCTTTCAATATTGTTAATCGCCATTTGAGGATCGACTACGCGAAAATAAACGACCGCGTTGACGCGCACAGAAACGTTATCTTTGGTAATTAAATCTTGTGTCGGCACATCCAAAACGACAGTACGTAAATCAACCCTCACCATTTGCTGAATAAATGGGATAAGGATGATCAAACCAGGTCCTTTGACTTCTTGAAATCGACCAAGAAAGAACACAACCCCACGTTCGTATTCTCTCAAAACCTTGAACATTTGGGTCGCTAGTGCGAACAGCAGCACCACGATCACCGCAACGGTATAGAGCATCATAAAGCGCCTCCTATTTATTTTGGCGGTCATCAGGCATCACAGTTAAGGTCAGCCCTTTAACATTAACAATGGTGACGTGATCACCTTGTTTGAATTGTTGATGGTCTTTGGCTTTAGCTCGCCATAACGCACCGTTGAGTTGAACGCGTCCTTCGCCATCGATAAAGTCATCGCTTACCACGGCGACCTTCCCAGGGTATGTCTCTAAACCCGTCGTTACACGCCGGCGGCGAATTTTGAGCAGCAGGCCGACGGTCAGCACGATTAGAGCTACGGAAAATATGGCAATACCAAAAATCAAAGGAAGGGCGATCTGGAACCCTGGTAACTCACTGTCCATGAGAAATATCGAACCGAGTACAAAGGCGACAACGCCGCCTAAACCCAAAATACCAAAGCTCGGACTGAATGCTTCCGCTATCATTAGTGCAATACCGAGTAACAGCAGACCAAGACCTGCGTAGTTGACGGGCATCATTTGTAATGCGTACATGGCAAGAAGCAGACAAATCCCACCTAGCACACCGGGTAAGCCAATTCCTGGGTTGTAAAATTCAAGAAGTAAACCGTAGATGCCGATGAGCATTAGAATGTAGGCAACGTTTGGATTGGTGATAACGGCTAACATTTCTGCTCGCCAATCTGGCGTTCTTTCAACCCATGTTGGATTTTCAAGTGACAATGTCACAGTGCGATTGTTTACTTTAACAGTTTGCCCATCTATGGCTTTGACTAAGTCCTCTGGCGAATTGGCGATGTAATCGATCACGTTTAATTCTAATGCTTCTGTTGCATCCAAGCTCGCCGCCTCGCTTACTGCTTTCTCTGCCCATTCTGCATTTCGTCCATGAAGTTTTGCTAAGCCCTTAATGTAGGCTTTGGCGTCGTTAATTACCTTTTTCTCCATTGCAGTTTTAGCGGGAACTTTCTCTGAGCTTTCGTTGGTTCCTTCTGGCGTTTCTTCCGCGTTTTGCTCTTTGCCATCATCCGATGAAGGAGGTTGAGGCGCACCACCTAACGCGACGGGCGTTGCAGCTCCGAGGTTTGTCGCTTCAGCCATGGCGGCTACGTGACTAGCGAGCAAGATGTATGTTCCGGCACTGGCGGCTCTAGAACCAGATGGGCCGACCCAAGTCGCAATGGGAGTCGAGGAGGTGGTAATCGCGTGAATAATATCTCGCATTGCGCTATCTAAGCCGCCTGGTGTGTCCATCTCTAAGATCACTAAACTGACACCGTTTAGTTGAGCTTCTTCTATTTCACGAGATAAATAGTCGCTAGTAGCAGGCCCTATAGCGCCTTTGACAGGAACAATCCAAACGGTATTCGCCAGTGCTTGACTGGCCATCAAGAGTAAAGGTAAGAACCATATCCATAGTCGTTTCATGCAGTCCTCCTTGTGTGGTCACAGGGACTTTTTGAAATCCTAATTCAAGTATATCCAAATAACTTAGAGATGCTTGAGTATAGGTTCTAATGAATAAGTTGCCGAGGCTAATTAGGAGACTACTTTTTTATATATAAACGCTGTGTGAGATAGTAAACTAAAGCAAATTATTGGTAATTGTGACGTTTATGTTTATTGTTCAGCGTTTGATTAAGTTGGCCGTTATCTGTGCCGTATTCTTTACTATTTTCGATCTGATCTCGTATGGAGAGGTGACTTGGTTTCAACGGTTTTTGGCTTTTCTACACTAAACTCAGATTTCAATACGTTAGCTACTCATAAGGCGATAGGTTTCTTCCTATTCGCCTTATTACTCCCTCTTCAACCAAAGCCTTAAACAAAGCAATACTTAACTCGTTTTTTCAACTTCCTGTCGGTGGAAAAAACGCCAAAGTGCAACTAAATTCATATCAATGACAAGTTTAAGGTATGTAGTTGATGAGGCAATTCAGCGCAATCGCACTAGCTGTTGTAACACTCATTTTGAGCCAAACAACAACCGCAAGAAACGCGAAGATGTTAGGTGATATCTCCCTAGTTCAGCCCATACAGGGCGATCCTAATGTGGATATTAAGCTAGCGAGAATTGGCTGGCATCTCTTCCGCGATCCTCAATTATCGTCAAATGGTAATGTCAGCTGTGCGACATGCCACAATCTGCAAACCAATGGCGCTGAAAATACACCAGTCTCTACGGGGGTGAAAGGTGATGGAATTAGAAATTCTATAACAGTGTTTAATGCGGCGTTAAATTATCGTTTTTTATGGGATGGAACGGAAAACACCTTGATGGCTCAGATTGATGGTCCAATCCATAATCCAATGGAAATGGACTCAAACTGGCAAACAATAGAGCAATATGTAAAAGAGAGTGAACATTATCAAGCGCTATTTAGTCGTGACGATAAATTGCCGATTAACGTTCATAATATCAAGTCCGCTATTGTGGAGTTTGTTGAAGGGCTGCAGACGCCTGGCGCACCATTCGATGCTTACTTATTGGGTTACACGCATGTACTGAGTGAACAGCAAATCAGAGGTTGGAAAACATTTCAGACTTCAGGTTGTGTGCAGTGTCATCAGGGCAAAAATATCGGCGGAGCGATGATCCAAAGGTTCGCCTATTTCAAGGATAAGCCAGTAGTAGAGGACTCGGGCAGGCAACTCGTTACGATAGAAGATGAAGAGCGATTCTATTTTAGAGTAGCCAGTTTACGCAATGTCGCGCTAACGAGTCCTTATTTTCATAATGGGCAAGTCGATAAGTTATCCGACGCGATACAAATCATGGCTAAAACCCAGCTCGGTATAACGATGAACGATGAGAATGTCGCGGACATTGAAGCATTCTTGCAGTCGTTGACAGCACCTAGACCCATAATTTTAGAGGTGTTGGAAAATGAATAAATTCAAACTGATCAATTTGTGCTTTTTTATTGGGATACTGGCGTGCTGCACACTGGCGTATATGTCGTATATGAACTCAAAAAACGCTCAAGAATTTCATGCAGAGCTAATGAATATCGGACATGAATTGATTGAAAAGCGTGATGTTATCGTGAACCGATATGCCGTTGAAGATAGAAAAAACTATGAGTTAACAACATCTTTAGTAGAGATAGAAATCGCAGCACAGGCACTGTTGGAGTCATCAAAGGCATCAGTTTGGTTTCCCGTGACACCCAATCGTATAAAAGTTAGGGATACGCTTGAACAGTTTAAGGAGCGAGTGCTTCAAACAACGTTGAAGCTTGATATGTTAATTGGTGTTCAGGTAGAAAATCGGTATGCATTACTCATGTTGTTCAATTTATATCAGCAAGAGGTTTCTATCGAGAGCGGTCAATCATTGGGTAGCAGTCGTTATTTTGAATTTCTCAACCAGTTGCTTCTAACACAAACTGAAGTTGAGAGTGAAAAAGAAGCGAACTTCCTTAAACGGCTTCAAACGAGTGATAAAAGAATTGAATTGCTGACGAATGAACTGCTTGATCACACTTATATTGAGTTTGTCGAAAGCTCAGAGCATCGGTTACTCAATATTGCTCAAAGTGAGGCGCGTTTTACGTGGTTGTTTGTATTTATCGCGGTGATGTTTCTAGTTAGCGCGTTTGTTTATCAGTCACATCACCGAATGCATAACTTAAAACAGTTGAATCTTGAAATTGAAGAGGCGAGAAACAAAGCCGAGCGAGCGGCAAAAGCGAAATCAAATTTTCTTGCTGCAATGAGTCACGAACTAAGAACGCCGATGAATGGCGTACTAGGGCTTTCTCAAATGATTGCAGAAGAGACCAAAGAGCCGACGACGAAAGAGCACATTAGGGTTATTCTTGACTCTGGCCAGCATCTGATGACTATCCTCAACGATATTTTGGATTTTTCTAAAGTTGAAGAAAACAAACTGGAATTTGAGCAAGCTAAGTTTAAGCTCGATCAAGTGCTTTCTCCGGTGTGTAGCGCAATAAAACCACTTGTTGATGAAAAAAATATCGAGCTAATCTTGGAAAACGAGGTTTCTGAATATACTGAATTTACTGGGGATTGTGCGCGTTTACGACAGATCTTATTTAATCTCGCCGGTAACGCGGTGAAGTTTACCAATGAAGGGCATGTGCTGGTTAGAACCGAGTTAGATGAATCGAATCAGTTGTTGGTCATGCGCGTGAGCGACACCGGTATTGGTATTGCGCCAGACAAGCACGAGCATATTTTTAACTCGTTTGAGCAAGCAGACTCATCAACGACTCGAAGGTTCGGCGGAACAGGGCTTGGGTTAGCCATCGTCAAAAAACTAACCGATTTGATGGGTGGCCATATTACTCTGAAGAGTATAGAAGGCGTTGGAAGTCAATTTATCGTTGAGTTGCCGATTCCTTGGGTAGAATCTGCTCCGAAAAAGCAGCAAGAAGCACCGAAACCTCGCGCAAAATCACACCATTTAAAGATACTACTTGCTGATGATAACCGTGTGAATGCCATTGTGGCAAAAGGGTTTTGCGAAAAGCTTGGGCATGAAGTGGATGTTGCAGAAAATGGATTAATCGCGGTTAAAAAGGCGAAAGAGAACGAGTACGACCTGATCTTGATGGACAACCACATGCCCGAGATGAATGGTGTTGAGGCGACACGCGTTATCCGACAAGAGTTAGGTATCAAGACATTACTCTTTGCGTACACGGCAGACGTATTTCGTGAAGCTCACGATAGCTTTATTGAAGCAGGAGCAGACCATGTGCTTACAAAACCGCTACAGCATGAGAGCTTTTCAGACGCTCTCAAACAGTTTGCAGCCAGACTCGAACCGAAACGGAATCCGCCACTAACGAATGACAGCAATGTGCTTCAGTTGCAACGTAAGCCAATCGAGAACTTAAGGTTAACAGAGGAAGAACTCTCCCACTCAGGCATGTTTGCTTCTTTACGAGATGAGCCAGAAGCGCTCGACGAGCTGCTAAAAAGCATTATTGTCGATTTTGAGACATCTGTTGATGAGCTTATTGAATACTTTATGGCTGAAGACTTTGCTTCATTAGAGCTGACGTTGCACAAAACGAAAGGGATGGCACTGAACCTAAGTTTACCTATTTTGGCGAGCCAAACGGAGGCCCTGGAAACTCAACTTAAAGCCAACCAAAGTCCCGAGATTGAGCAGTTGCAGATGCTGATCAATCGGTTACAGGTCAACATCCATCAGTCTCATAGACTTTTGGATGATATCCAGAAGAACAATGCCGATCCTCAACAGATTTTATAGTCCCTGTGAGTGCGATGCTTTCCTTAACTCATTTTGTTGTGGTTTACTGTGGCAAGGACGGATAGTGTTGATTCGTCGTCGGAAAATCAGGGAGTTAGAATGAGTAAGCATTCCGCTTTAATCAAATGGCATCGTAAAGCTGGCGAAGAGTTTAGTGATAATAAGTATAGTAGGGCACACATTTGGCAATTTGATGGAGGGTTGCAAGTCCCAGCATCTCCATCTCCCCACGTAGTACCATTACCACTATCCGTAGAAGAAAACGTTGATCCAGAAGAAGCGTTTGTCGCGGCACTTTCTAGTTGTCATATGCTCGTTTTCCTGTCTATTGCAGCAAAGCGACGTTATGTTGTGGACAGTTACTTCGATGAAGCGGTAGGGGAGCTTGAAAAAGGCGAAAACGGAAAAGAGTGGGTATCAAAGGTAACGTTAAACCCTAAGATAACATTTTCAGGTGAAAAACAACCGACACCATCTCAATTAGAAAAACTGCACCACATGGCCCATGAGAATTGCTTTATCGCCAACTCCGTTAAAACAGAAGTGACAACGCTTATTGCGAATTAAGTGGAGCTCTTTATCAAAAAGCGCGGCCTATTGCGGAGTTATATTAAGCCAGCAGTCATCCTGCTGGCTCGTTCATCTAGACGACACCTTGCTCAATCATTGCATCAGCGACTTTTCTAAAGCCTGCAATGTTGGCGCCTAAAACTAAATTTCCAGGTTGGCCAAACTCTTTACTGGTTTCGTTTGCATTGATGAAAATATTTTTCATGATGGTTTGCAACTGACTATCCACTTGTTCAAACGTCCAGTTTTGCATGCTGGCGTTTTGCGCCATTTCAAGTTGACTGGTTGCAACGCCGCCTGCATTGGCTGCTTTTGCAGGCCCATAAGCTATGTCCGAGTCCACGATAATATTGGCAGCATCACGGGTGGTTGGCATGTTCGCCCCTTCACTAATCAAAATACATCCGTTTTCGATAAGAGCCAGTGCGTCGTCTGACGTTAATTCATTTTGAGTCGCACAAGGGAAGGCAGCATCAGCCTGATATCGCCAAACAGCATGTCCTTCATTAGGATAGTCGCCCTCTGGTGTGTATTCTGCTTCAGGGTAAGTTTCTAAATATTCTTCTAAGCTTGCTCTTTTCACTTCTTTCAGTTGTTTTAGGAGCTTAAGATCAATACCGTGCTCATGATAGATCGTACCTCGAGAGTCGCTGCATGTAACTGGCGTTGCTCCCATATGGTACAGTTTTTCAATGGCGTAGATAGCCACGTTTCCAGCACCAGAAACGAGACAAGTTTTCCCTTTCAATGAATCGTTGCGGTCGTTGAGCATGCATTCTGCAAAATAGACGGCGCCATATCCTGTCGCTTCTTTTCTGGCGAGTGAGCCACCCCAAAGCAGACTCTTGCCTGTAAGCACACCTTCGTAGCGGCCCGTCAATCGTTTGTATTGACCAAACATATAGCCAATTTCGCGCGCCCCGACACCGATATCGCCTGCGGGCACATCGGTGGTAGGACCGATGTGACGGTACAACTCGTTCATAAATGATTGGCAAAATCGCATGATCTCGCCGTCGGATTTTCCTTTAGGATCGAAGTTTGAACCGCCTTTGCCGCCACCGATAGGAAGGCCAGTCAGTGCGTTTTTAAAAATTTGCTCAAAGCCGAGAAATTTTATGATGCTCGCATTGACTGAGTGATGGAATCTCAATCCTCCTTTGTACGGCCCCAAAGCAGAGTTGAATTCAACTCGATAACCTTTGTTTACTTGTACATTTCCAGCATCATCAACCCAAGGAACTCGAAACATGATTTGACGTTCTGGCTCGACGATCCTCTGGATAATCGCTTGTTCCTTATATTTATTATTGCCTTCTATTACCGGCGCGAGAGAAGTTAATACTTCTTCTACCGCTTGGTAAAATTCTTTTTGCGCAGGGCTACTGTGTTGCAACGCAACAATAGTATCGTGTATGTATGACATAGATTTCTTCCTTGATGTGAATAAGCAATCAGTTTATATGAATGTATTTCCATTAAATAGTGATTTTGACCAAGATTCAATGGTTGTAGTGGTCTTTCCTGCGGATGAGAATGTGCAGCTTCTAACCCAGGCTGTGTTGGTTGAGATAGGTAGGGCTAGCTAAGTAAGCGGGTGGTTGAGTGATCAGTTTCACATATAACAAGCAGAAATCACTTTAGTCGATGTTGTTGTGCAGTTACGCAAATTGTTTATGTTAACGTCATGTTAAAGTTTGTGTGTGTGATAACTTGTGAAAAGACAACTATATGGATGAGCTTAAGGTTCTGAACTCGTTTATTCAGCAGAATGGTCTACCAGCGTTTGGCCACCTTGATGGAATTCCAACATCGTTACAGCTAGATAAATTTACCTACCTTGATGAGATGGATAAGCCAGTGTCTAAGTGGCGCCGTTACCGCGATTATAAGCAGTTTCAGTTCGTCAATTTGGTCACACCTGATTACGTCATTGGAGTAGCGATTGCTGATATACGGTATTTAGCATCCGGCTTTTTCTACCTGTTTGATATTAAAAAGAATAAGTTGATTGAGCAACAATGGTTGAAACCTTTTAATATAGGTTATCAAACTCAGCCTTCCAGTTGGTGCAGTCTTGCCCATCTTGCTAACAAAAGAGTTCAGTTTTCTATTAAGGATGGTATTTGGCACGTCCACTTTGTGACAGAGTCAGTCAATGCGGATCTCTATTTACGTCCAGAAAATATGAGTTTGCCATTAATGTTGTGTACGCCAACAGGTTATGCGGGTTGGACATATACTCAGAAGCACAATGCGTTAGCAGTAGACGGTAACTTGTTCATATTAGGAAAAGAGCAAGATCTATCAGAGGTGGCTGCTGGTTACGATTTTTCCGCTGGGTACATGCGACGAGAAACAAGTTGGCGCTGGGCAAGTATCAATTGCTTTGAGGATGACAGGCGTCTGGGGTTGAACTTGGCAGCTGGCGTTAATGAAACTGGCTATTGCGAAAATGTATTGTGGATTAATGGTCAGCGTCACTTTTTGCAACCTGTGCAGTTTCAGTTTTCACGAAGTGATGAAGGGCAAAAGTGGCATATTACGTCTGAAGATAAACGAGTTAACTTACAGTTCACGCCTTTGAATCGACGCTCAGAGAAGAAAAATTTTTGGCTTCTCAAAAGTAACTTTCGTCAGTATATCGGTTATTTCTCTGGCTATCTTATCGATGGAAATGGCATCAAACATCAGTTAGAAGAAGTTATGGGTCTTACTGAAGATCACTATGCAAAATGGTAGAAACACAATGGATTGGACGCAGTTGATGGACCGCCCAGAATTACTTCTGATGATTCTGGCTCCAGTTTTCTTTTTCTGCATGCTTGCCGAATATTGGTTCGGACAAAGAAGGGGACGCTTGCCTGAAAGCGCGACGTATTACTTCCCTGAAGTAGCGTGTAATTTTGTTCTTGCGGGCTTACACCAAGCGACAGACATACTCACGGGTTTACTGATTGCTCAGTTGTATTTGTGGTGGTTCGATTGGCGTTTGTTTGATATCGAAATGAGCGTCTCAGCTTTTCTTTTACTTGTTGTCCTGCAAGATTTTTTCTATTACTGGTTTCATCGGGCTAGCCATCGTATTCGTTGGATGTGGGCCGCGCACGTTGTTCATCACAGTTCGGAAAGAATGAACTTCAGTACCGCCTTTCGTCAAAGTTTAATGTATCCGCTAGCGGGGATGTGGATTTTTTGGTTGCCCTTGGTGATTATTGGTTTTGAGCCAAAATGGGTTGTCTTCGTTGTGTTGTTTAATCTGGGCTTACAGTTTTTTGTTCACACCCAATCAATTCGTTCGCTCGGGCCACTAGAGTGGGTATTTAACACGCCGTCTCACCATCGCGTTCATCATGGTGTGAACCGTCAGTACATCGACAAAAATTATGCGGGTGTCTTAATTATTTGGGATCGAATGTTCGGAACGTTTGAACCAGAGGTGGAAACGGTTCGGTATGGGGTTTCTAAACCTGTAAACAGCTTTAATCCCATCCGCGTGACGTTTGCAGAATGGAAAGACATGTTTTATGACGTAACTCGACCAAACTTATCATGGAAACAACGCTGCCGCCGTTTGTTCGCTCCGCCATCGGATTTTTATGAGTAAATTGAGATAAAGAGATTGGAGCGGGCAGCGGGAATCGAACCCGCATCATCAGCTTGGAAGGCTGAGGTAATAGCCATTATACGATGCCCGCGCATCGATAGGACTCAGTTAATATGCCACACTGGACGAAAAAGAAAAGTCTTTTCTCATCAAATGTTTGTCAGTTGCCTAAAAAAGTAGCGGACTGATGTTAAAGTGTTCATTGTCTCTGGTTTTTTGTGGCACTCGCGATTCCGCTACTAAGCCTAGGGGCTTCCAATTAGGTCGTAAACACCGAATTCTTAGGTGTTTAGATGTTGATGATATTCAAGATTTTCTGTGTAAAGGTTAATCTCGTTTATTGAACAGTCACGTTTCATGGTCAAGACTAGATATTGAAATGATTACTTTTTACTGTTGATGCGTATGTATAACACAGGGTAATTCTGCTGAAACAGTCAGCTTAACCAAAGGAGATTTAACATGATGAGAGGTTTGATATTAGGGCTGGTGGTGATGCTGGTATCTGCTTGTACTACCGTTACAACCGATGTAGATAAACAAGCCGACTTTTCAGCTTACAGAACGTTTGACTTCGGTGCTCAGGCGGAAGCTCCTACCAGTATTGATGGTCGACGTATTGAGCAAGGGCTTGCTGAACAGCTTGAGGGTAAGGGTTTAATTAAGGTAAATAGTGGCGGTGACCTTTACGTACATCATGATATCGTAGAAGAATCCGAGCTTGTTTCTTCAGGATCGTCGGTGAGCTTTGGCTATGGCTGGAATAGCTTTGGTGTGATCACTTCAAGCCCAGAAAGATATAAAGAACGTAAGTATGGGAAGTTGGTGGTTGAACTGGTTGATGCAAAGGCTAATCAAGTCGTTTGGAAAGGCGTTTCAAGTCGTAAACTGTCTGAGTCAATGAGCTCTGAGAAAAGAGAATCTCTCATCCAAGAAGAAATCGCGAAGATGTTTGAAAGCTACCCTTACGGTGAAAAATAATTAGTATTCTTAACGATTAAGAATACTAATTGCCAATAGTTACGCACAGGGTTAAAAGAACTTATTATTTTGGTTTTGGTTACCTTTGTGCGTACGATTCTGATTGCTTTACTCGGACTACTTTTCTGCTTGTTGGCTCCGAGCATGAGCCTGGCGCACTCACACCCAAATTTTCTTTCCTTTCATAACCAGAATATTGCTGTTGACGCTAAGTCGAAGCACTTTTCAGAATATCCTATCTCTCCAATACAACAAGACTATCCGAGTTTAAACAGCCGGAATGTATTGAGGGTTAGCCATGCTAAGGAAATGAGCTCGAACGACGATGTAGAACCCGAATGGTTTGAAATGCTTGATGTAGCATGGTGGGCGCATCGTTCGGCAATTTACTCGATGAAGCGGCTAAAACGCATCGGCAATGAGGCTTTAGGTTGTTGTATTGAAAGTATTTTTACTCACTTTAAATACAGAATCGGCGTGAGAAAAGAATCGAATTTTATATACCGCTTTATACATGCTCGCTAACACATTCCATGTTTTTGCAACTTTTGGTTAATTATGCTTAGGAGCGGTTTATGTTTGATTCGATAATTCAGGTCTTGAGTGCCTTTTGGCATCAAGATTTCACGGCGTTAATGGCGCCAGGCAGTGCAGGTTTAGTTTATTTTGTTGTTGCTGTGATTATTTTTTTGGAAAGTGGTTTTATTCCTGCTGCACCTTTCCCATGCGACAGTGTCGTCGTATTATCCGGTACGCTGGCGGCGGTTGGCGTCCTTGACCCAATTATGATCATGTTGGTGATAGCTGTTAGTGCGGGATTGGGAAGTTGGGCGGCTTATTTACAAGGCAAGTGGCTAAATCGCTTACCTAAGGTCCAAGGTTGGGTGAGCGCGGTTCCTCAAAAGCGTTTGGAACAAGTCGACGTATTACTCAGTAAACATGGATTGGTTGCGCTTTTGTGCGCGCGGTTTATTCCGGTTGTTCGTTCCCTATTGCCATTAATGATGGGGTTGCGAGTGAAACGTATTAGTAAATTCCATTACTTTGCGTGGCTGAGTGCGATTTTATGGACGCTGATATTATGCGGTTTTGGTTCATTACTTCCTTTGCTACCGGAAAATATGAGCAAAGCAATCACAATGCTATTAATGGCGGCACCAATAATTACTCTTGTGATTGGAGTGCTTAGTTTCTTGTTTGTTAAAGCACGTCGAGCGTTCTGTAAACCCAAGGATGTGTCTGAGTTTTCTCAGTAAGTTTACTTGATTTGCACTTTTAAGCTTGTATGCAGATTAGACATCTAATCGACAGGTTTTTATCAGTAAAAAGAAAGGCGCATACATTGCGCCTTTCTTTTTGAGTGTCGTTAGGGTTTCGAATTTAATAGCCAATGCTATATAAGTATTCGCCAACTTCTTTGCACTGAGACTTGTAGATGTTCTCTACTTCAGACTCATTCTTATCTGCTGCTTTAAATTCAAGTTCGGCAGACGATAGCTGGTCAAAGCTGTAGTCTCTCTCAGACATTAAGTAGTGTCTGAACATCGCTCTGTGTTCCGGAACTGCAATACGTGCGTTAGAAACGTTGGCACACTCTAACAGAGTGTCGTTACTCATTTCTTCTGGCTTAGTTTCTGTGTTTGCTAAGGTTGAGCCCGCTGCAAATAGTAATGCTAGTGCGATGGTTGTAGCGATTCTTGTCATTATATGGACCTCAAATTGGTTCTAGTAACAATGAGCATATTGGCTCTTATCGTTACATTTTCGTGTTCTCTGTATGTCATAAAAAGTTAAACAACAGAGAAGGCGTTGCGACCATGAGTAAAGACGTACATTAAGTTCGCTTCCTTTCTTCCTGAGAGGCGATAAAGAGAGCGTTGACTCATGAGTCCGCCATAACTGTCTAGAGGTAAGCGAGATGCTTGTTTTGCCAACTCCAGTAGTGGTGGAGAAGAGAAAGCAATAAGTAAAAAATAATCAGGAGTAAAATCTGATGATAAAACGCCATCAGTAGCTGATGTTCGGCGACAGGAGACAAGCCCGAACAACTCGCGCTTTATATGTAGGTAGTAACTTTCTGAACCCCAAGAGCTCAGAGAAGCTGAGGCATGAAAATCAGTGTGTGCTAGCTCAAAATCGTCTTGTTGAGAGAGTTTAAGTAGGCGCTCGGAAGTGTAATGTTTGGTGTGGTGCCACTCATGCGCATATGAAGCTGTGATGAGCCCTGAGAGCAGGGAAAAAGAAAGCATCAATAATATACGGTGTAGATAACGCAAGAAGTAACCCTAAACATATAAAGCCACAGTTACCCACCATGATTAAGGAATCTTAGTGGAACTATGATAACGATGAAAGCCAGTGTCTGATCAACTCAGCGTATACTAACGAGATGGAAGGGGGATGAACAGAGTTTTCTGATCGCACTTAGGTATATCAGCGAATAACACAATAGTTTTCGCTTTCGAGTAAGCGGAAAATGGAAAGAGAGTCGTTGCACAAGGACGATTAAGCTAACAGGATTATTACTGGGGAAGAAATAGAATCTTCTTTTTTCTTCCCCATATGTATCGCATCGGTATTACGCGCTTGCGTAAATAACGCTGCCGCCTTTTATAGTGTCAATGATCTCGCGAGACAACTTCTCTGGCAAAGCAGGGCAACCCCAACTGCGTCCGAGGTATCCATTCTTCTTGATGAAGGAAGGGTTTGCGTAATCGGCACCGTGCACGACAATGTAACGCTCGCGAGCTTTGTCGTTTAATCCAGAGCTTAGCCCATCTAATCGAAGTGAATAGCCATTTGAGCCGTAGTAAGTGGTATCAGTCAAAAAAGTGCCCAATGATGTTTTTCTGGAGTTTACGACATTTGAAAACTGTGTCGCTGTTTTCTTTCCGCTGTTCACGCCGTGAGAAACATACGTATTGTAGATTAGCTTCTTTTTATCTAAATCAACCACATAAAAACGCTTTTCAGTTGATGGTTTACTATAGTCGATGATCGTTAGTACCGACTTCTTTCTATCGGGTGTCTTCTGATAAGCGATGTAAGCGTCACTGAACAACTTAAAGTCTACTATACCATCTAGCTTGGCTTGTTTAAACACATGTTCAACTTGCTTTGGTCGTAAATGATCCCTGGGTTCGTTATCTGATTGTTTTGCAAAAGCAAAAGGTGAGACAGACAACAGCGCACATGTAAATAATAAAATTAACTTTTTCATCTTGGCTAAATAAAACTCTATGGTGTTACAAATTTACCGATTGCTTCATGCATTCGTTAAAACAACATGCACATCAATATAATTCTATTCCCAATGTTTCTTATTGCACGCTTAGGTGCTTGATATTGGGTTGACGATAAGTTTTCGAGTTAAAAACTAACTAATTGAAACTTATAAAAAATATGAAGTTTAACGATGATTCCTATAAACTTCGGCGTAAATAATATCTGATATATGTAATTAATAAAACTGTGTTTAAGGATATTTGTGAAGTTGCTAATTTATAAAAACGGCGTTTTATTTTTCGTACTTTAGAAACTCTTTTTATTTCAATGTGTTTTCTTTTTCTACGCTTTATCCAATACCTCAAAAGTTTGTGATTTAACTCGTAACAAATCGTAACGCCGAATCGTTATGTGTATAAGTGCATTTATAATGTATGAATAAACAACAGGGTGGTAAGAAAAGGCAGTAAAACAGCGGTGAATCGGTTGTTTTTAATTCACGATTGACAAAGCTAAGTCTAAGTCGTTCAAAAATTGAACTTGTGAATGTGTCGTTTAAGTGAGAGTGATGAGCTCGACAAAAGTGAAGTGACGCGTGCTATTGTTTATTCTCTAATTTATTCGATTACATAAGGAAGGGTACATAGTAAAAATTGAAAAAATAATTCTATCGTGTGGATTAAAGTATATAAATAATAAAACTTCGAAATTAAAAGATAAGAGCGCCAGATATTAATTCATTAAATTTTTGAACATGAAAGTAAACTCTATCTATTATGTTTGGTTTGGTTTGGTTTGGTTTGGTTTGGGTTGATTTGGTGTGAAAGCGCTCGTCTCATTAAGAAAAACGCTCAAAATTATTTAAGGACGGTTATGACAGCATTTAATAAAGTGTTTATTGTCACTCCCAATGTTAATGATTTTGCAATGTTGCAAGAGTCGCCATTGGAAATGTCTCTTCAAGTAACGGCAAGCAAACCTATCCAACTCTATGGAGAGTCTGTTAAAGCCAGTTGGAAAAGTATTGATATTGAATGGTTAGACGTTATGGGTGAAAAGCCATTGCCCAGGCCTGATATTGCAGCATGGGGATCTTTTACTCTTGCTGTATCCGCTTCTATTGCGGATAAGCTCGATGTGTTGAGCGAGAATGTCGAATTTTTACCATTAAATCTACAAGGAAAGCCTTGGCGAGCATTAAACATTGTCACTCAAATTGATGCCATTGATACCTCTGCTACCGAGTATAATCTTCGTCATGGTAAGCTAAGTCGTGCTAGACCGTTTAAGAAACTCGTTTTGAATAGAGAAGCCGTTAATGAATCTGACTTGTTCAGAGTAAAAGGTGCTGGGCTCAGAACGTTTTGCACGGACAAAAAAGGTGGCTTGTACGATAGCGTCAAAGCGCTGAATTTGACCGGTTTGGATTTCAAGGAAGTGCTGGTTTAAAAACGAATAAATAGTGATTTACTCAACTAAAGTCATAGATATAGGTATGGGGGAACAAAAGCTGAGCATCTATCAATGAAGCTCATATACAGCTAAATACAGCCGCCACAGTTGTGACTGCTGTACGTCTCCCCTTAACTTATGTTCTTGAAACCCTAATTGAGCTGACCATGGACGCACCAAATCGACTGTCGTCATTTGCCGATTGCCACCACAAGCTCAATTGTTCTTTAGTCATTGGTTTGCCAAATAAATAGCCTTGCATATAGTCGCAGCGGTATGCCGATAGCCATTCATGCATCATATTGTGTTCAATACCTTCTGCTGTAACCGTTTTATTTTGGGCATGGCATAGCTCAATAATAGGTTTGATCACATGGCCGTTGTTGGTGTTCATCAATGTAACGAGGAACTCTCGATCAAATTTGATTTTTTGAACCGGATACTGAACGAGCTGAGTTAACGATGTGTAACCAGAACCAAAGTCATCAATTGCAAGACGGTAGCCACGTTTTGATAGCTCATCAAGTAGAGCCGTGCCTTGTTGTTCTGCGGCAAAGGTTTCGGTTATTTCTATCTCAATACATTCTGGTTTAACACTGTGCAGTGTCGCTTGTTCATGGATGTAGTTTGCCATTTCTATCGAGTTTAGCTCTGCTGATGAAAGATTGACCGAAAGAACAATATCCTTACCGAAAATATTCCTTAATTGATGGTATTCCGCCGTTGCATTGGCGAAAACCCAGCGGTCAATTTTATCAAATAATCCGGCTTGCTCTGCAATTGGAATAAACTCCTTTGGAGGGATAGGGCCGATACCTTCGGCTTCCCAGCGCAACAAGACTTCTAACCCCTCAATTTCGTTGCTTCGATTGTTCATATAGGGTTGAAAAACAAGGTGAAACTCTTCCTCTACATTGCTTTTTCGGAGCGCACGTTCAAGTTGACTTCGTCTTTGAGACTCAATATTGAGAGCGGCTGAATAATAGGCGTATTGATTTTTCCCTGCCCGTTTTGCTTGATACATAGCCGCATCGGCACTGGAGAGTAACTTTGCGATGTCAGTACCGTCTTGAGGATATTGTGCAATACCTACGCTTGCCGTAACGGGAAATGAATTACTCCAAGATGAACTGAGATTACTAATCGGTTTTAGTAACTCTGATGCAAGCAAATCAGGCAAGCGTTTTACCTCTTGATTTGAGCTCAGCAAAATTGCAAATTCGTCACCAGATAACCTGGCGGCAAAGCAGGGGCTGTTGTAATCGTGCGAGAACTTTTGACAGGCATTCTTGATGTGTGATGAGAACACTTTTAATAAGTTATCTCCCAATTCATGCCCGTATTTATCATTCACGTATTTAAAGTTATCAAGATCGACGTAAACAACCCACAGAAACTGCGAAGGGGAGATAAGTTCACGAGTGGCAAGCTCATGAAAACGATGGCGATTGGCGAGTTGCGTCAGGTGATCCGTTTCAGCTAGGCGTTTTGTCTTTTTATAGATGACATTAAGTTCCTCATACATATCAAAAAAGCGTGCAGAGAGGCGTCCTATTTCATCGTTTGTTTCTAGCTTTTCAATATTGTCACGTTGATTAGATTCAAGTTCGTTCAGCTGCTTATCAAGGCGAGAAACAGGGCGCAACACATAGCGGTACAACACCAAAATGATTAATGTGATGGTGAAAAACGCCGCTACGCCAAAGGAGAAAGCAAGTTCTAGCCACACTTTATCGACTTTATTCCACATTAAATATTCGGCAGGAGAAAGCACGGCATAAAAGTGCGGCAGCAGCTCAATGGTTTGAGCGAGAGGAATATCAAGATAAATGGGTTTGTCGGCGAAAGTAATCACGCTGTGCGTGTCAAACTCGATGTCATGCTTAATCTCGTTAAAGGCTTCAAGTGATACGGAAACTACCACAAAAAACACATTTTTTGAGTCAAAGCTCAAAGGGTGAGTCCCCGTTCTTTTGTCGACGACCTCATATTGAAGAAGAATGCTTTGTCCACTGGAGTTATAAATAAAGCCAGTGTGACTGAAAGCCTCTCTCTCATTGAAACTTCGTGATATGTACTCTAACACCTTTGGGTCGACCACACCTGATGATTCGTAATATTTGTTTTCTGTGTAATAGAGAAGGTTTTGTTTGCCGTCGAGGATCGCCATGCTCGCATCGCCTTTGTAACCATGGCTTAATACTTCAGCGGTCTCGTCTAATCGATTAAACAAGACTCGCTCACGATAGGGGTTGTTATGATTAACCAAATAGTCTTGTAATACATCACTTTTACTGAGCGTATAGGCATAGCTATTAAGAAAAATATTCGCTTGTCGAAACTGCCCGGCGAGCTTTTCCATCTGCAACTGAATATAGCTGTCTTCCCGCTTGATGAGCGTCACTTTTTGAATGCTATAAATAATATAGCTAGATACTAACGCGCTTAATAAGATCACTGGCGCGACAAGCAAAATGACTCTATTGCTTAACTTCATTATGGTTCTTAGTTTCCGTTTGTGTCCCTACAAACGTCGCGTACCAGGTAAGGTACTGAACGGATGATGTGTTTTGGCAAATTGTAACCAGATTGTAAGGTGAGCGTTCTCCAAAATCAGGCAGCTATCTAAGAATTGTGATGACGTGAAAGGTTTCGAGCTTATTAACTAGAGGTTTTCTCAGTAGTTGGACGTCTCTTTTCCTTCCTCCTTGTATAAAACCTAACCGTAATGATAGGAAAATACCGTCATCGAAACGTTTCGATTGTAAAGTGTGACTCAAGTGCGCTTTTCCTATTCAATGACAATTGAATTACAGATCATTCTCACACCTTATCGATCTCACACTGGTCAAATTGCGATGACGAATTATTATTTCATCGAAACGTTTCGATGAGTTTTCTGTTAATAACGAAAACACTTTAAAACAGGCGCTCATGGTTGTATGAACGTGTAACCGAAAGGTCGATGAGATGAAAAAAAGTACCCTAATTAACTCAGATATTTCTTACTTGGTGGCGACGCTAGGCCACACCGACGAGATCACGATATGTGATGCTGGTCTACCAATCCCAGAGCATGTTCAGCGAATCGATTTGGCGCTAACGCATGGGGTACCAAGTTTTCTTGATACTGTTCGCGTAATTCTATCTGAGTCCCAAATCGAAGGGGTCATCATTGCGGAAGAGTTCTCTGATGCAAGCCCAGTTTTGCATGAAGCGTTGCTCAACGAACTGAGCAAAGAGAGTGAAGAGACGGGCAAATCTATTGAGGTGAGCTACGTGTCACATGAAGCGTTTAAAGCACGCACGGCCCAAAGTCGCGCTATCGTAAGAACCGGCGAATGCTCGCCATATGCGAACGTTATTTTCCAAGCGGGCGTGGTTTTTTAAGCCAGAGATATTGAGGACAGATTATGACTCAAGCCATTCTACAACTAAGCGAAATTGAGAAGGCGTTTCCGGGCGTAAAAGCACTCGACAAAGCAAGCCTGAATGTTTATCCAGGCCGTGTTATGGCGCTGATGGGTGAAAATGGAGCAGGCAAGTCAACGTTAATGAAGGTGTTGACAGGCATTTACCACATGGATGCGGGGAGCATTCAATATCAAGGTCAGCCGGCGGCCTTTAAAGGTCCACGCGATTCACAGGAAGCTGGTATTAGCATTATTCACCAAGAGCTGAACCTGATTCCTGAACTGACGATTGCCGAAAATATTTACTTGGGACGAGAGTTCACCGGCTCCTTAGGGCGTATCCAGTGGGGCAAAATGTATGACGAAGCTGACAAGCTTTTAAAACGTCTCAATGTAAAGCATTCATCAAAAACATTGCTTGGCGATTTAAGCCTTGGTGAACAACAAATGGTGGAAATTGCAAAGGCACTTTCGTTTGAGTCGAAAGTCATCATTATGGATGAACCAACGGACGCACTGACCGATACCGAAACGGAATCACTGTTTAAAGTGATTAATGAGCTCCGCGAGCAAGGATGCGGCATCGTATACATTTCGCATCGTCTTAAAGAAATCTTTGAAATCTGTGATGATATTACCGTGCTTCGTGATGGTAAGTTTATCGGTGAGTGCAAGGTGTCCGACACTGATGAAGATGGCCTAATTGAAATGATGGTTGGCCGAAAATTAGAAGAGCAATATCCACGTATTGATGTCCAACATGGCGAAACCTGTCTTGCAGTCATTGGTTTGACTGGGTCTGGCGTTCAGGATGTGAGCTTTACTCTCAAGCGCGGTGAGATTCTCGGAATTTCTGGCTTGATGGGCGCAGGCCGCACTGAACTCATGAAAGTCATTTACGGCGCATTACCTAGTGAGCATGGTGTTATCAATCTTGACAACAAAACTATTAACCCGGTTAGCCCGCAAGATGGCTTGGCAAATGGTATCGCTTACATCTCTGAAGATCGCAAAGGCGATGGTTTGGTTTTAGGTCTTTCAGTTAAGGAGAACATGTCACTTTGTTCGCTAAACCAGCTGACCAAAGGCTTCCAGATTCAACACAGCGACGAAGTGATTGCTGTGGAAGATTTTATTAAGTTATTCAACATTAAAACCCCAACGCGAGATCAAATCATCGGCAACTTATCTGGTGGTAACCAGCAAAAAGTTGCGATAGCGAAAGGGTTAATGACGAAACCTAAAGTTCTGATTCTGGATGAGCCGACACGTGGTGTTGATGTCGGAGCAAAAAAAGAGATTTATCAGCTCATCAACAAGTTTAAGGCCGAAGGCATGAGCATCATCTTGGTTTCTTCCGAGATGCCTGAAGTGCTCGGCATGAGCGACCGTATTTTAGTGATGCATGAAGGTCGTATCACTGGCGAATTTGATGCGAAAGACGCCGATCAAGAAAAATTACTCGCCTGTGCCGTAGGCAAAGAGATCAATGAGGAAGCAGCATGAGTACGAATACCATGAGCAAACCAACCGAAACTGGCAACAAGAAGTTGTTCACAAAAGAGTGGCTGATTGAGCAAAAATCACTGATAGCTTTGATCTTTCTGATCGTTGTTGTGTCATTTTTGAACCCGAACTTTTTTACGGTCGACAACATTCTCAACATTCTTCGTCAAACCTCCGTGAATGCCATTATCGCAGTGGGTATGACATTAGTTATTTTAACAGCAGGCATCGACTTAAGTGTTGGTTCGGTATTGGCATTGTGTGGTGCCTTTGCGGCAAGCATGATTGCGCTTGAGGTTCCGGTGCTAGTGGCGGTTCCAACTGCTTTAGTCGCAGGTGCAGCGTTAGGTGCGATCAGCGGTATCATTATTGCGAAGGGTAAGGTGCAGGCATTTATCGCTACGCTGGTTACCATGACGTTACTACGTGGTGTGACCATGGTGTACACCGAAGGTCGACCAATCTCGACAGGCTTTACTGACACCGCAGATGCGTTTGCATGGTTTGGTACTGGCTACGCGCTAGGCATTCCGGTTCCTGTTTGGTTAATGGTGGTTGTGTTCGCAGCGGCTTGGTATTTACTTAACCACACGCGCTTTGGTCGCTATGTTTACGCACTAGGCGGCAACGAGTCTGCGACTCGCCTATCAGGTATCAATGTAGACCGAGTGAAGATTGGTGTCTACGCCATCTGCGGTATGCTAGCAGCGCTTGCAGGTATTATCGTAACGTCTCGTCTTTCTTCGGCGCAGCCAACAGCGGGTATGGGCTACGAGCTAGACGCTATCGCAGCGGTTGTTCTTGGCGGTACCAGCTTGATGGGCGGTAAAGGTCGTATCATGGGTACCTTGATTGGTGCGCTGATCATCGGTTTCTTGAACAATGCACTTAACCTACTTGATGTTTCTTCCTACTACCAAATGATTGCAAAAGCAGTGGTTATCTTGCTGGCGGTATTGGTAGACAACAAAAACAAGTAATTCATAACAATCTGTATATATAAAACAGTGAATACAAACCGAGTCAGGGGACGTGTACTGGCTCACCCTACACAAAGGACTAGAACGATGAAAAAACTTGCAACTCTTATCTCTGCTGCACTTCTTTCTTCAACCGTATCGGTAGCGGCGCAAGCTCAAGATACCATGGCGATTGTGGTTTCGACGCTAAACAACCCGTTCTTCGTAACGATGAAAGACGGTGCGGAAGCAAAAGCGAAAGAATTGGGGTACGACTTAATTGTACTGGACTCGCAAAATGACCCGAGTAAAGAACTGTCGAACATCGAGGATTTAAGTATTCGCGGCGTAAAAGCAATTCTTATCAACCCAACGGATTCTGATGCAGTGTCTAATGCAATTCGTATGGCGAACCGTTCTAAGATCCCTGTGTTGACATTAGACCGTGGTGCAAGCCGTGGTGAAGTCGTGAGTCACATCGCGTCGGACAACGTAATTGGTGGTGAAATGGCAGGCCACTACATCATGGAAAAAGTCGGCGAAAAAGCAAAAGTCATTCAACTTGAAGGTATTGCGGGCACATCGGCAGCGCGTGAGCGCGGTGAAGGCTTTATGAATGCCGTGAAGGGCAGCGATATGGATCTTCTTGCTAGCCAACCGGCTGACTTTGACCGCACGAAAGGTCTAAACGTAATGGAAAATCTGCTAGCGGCTAACCCGGATGTACAAGCGGTATTTGCACAGAATGATGAAATGGCGCTAGGTGCACTTCGCGCAGTTCAAGCTTCTGGCAAAGATGTCGTTATCGTTGGTTTTGATGGTACGGAAGACGGCATTGCAGCAGTTAACCGTGGCAAACTAGCGGCAACTATTGCTCAGCAACCAGACCTTATCGGTGCTTTAGGTGTTGAAACGGCTGACAAAGTTTTGAAAGGTGAAGAAGTAGAAGAGTACATCCCAGTACCACTAAAAGTAGTCACTAAGTAAGTTTTAAGTTCAATAAATCATCCTAATTTTTGCTCTCTCCTCCGTTTATATCTGTCGTTTAGGAGGTGAGGGCAAACTTACCCAAAATACTGCAAAGTGTGGGGTATAGATGCCTTTGGCTTTTTATCGAGACTCCTTCATCAGGAAGAGAAGTTAAAGTCATCTAATGTATTTTCCTAAACAGTTTTTAAAAAGGGTTCATTCAGAACCGAGGATAACCGTATGAATAAGTTAGTGGTGTTAGGTAGTGTAAACGCTGACCATGTTCTTCAAGTGCCTTCTTTCCCTCGCCCAGGCGAGACGCTGCATGGTCGCAACTATCAAGTTATCCCAGGTGGCAAAGGTGCCAACCAAGCCGTCGCGGCGGCGCGATTAAATGCAGACATAGGTTTTATCGCTTGTGTGGGCGACGACTCATTCGGCATTAACATTCGCGAAAACTTCAAAATGGACGGCATCGATATCACTGGTGTGAAGATGCAGCCAAATTGCCCGACAGGTATCGCGATGATTCAAGTGTCGGACAGTGGTGAGAACAGCATTTGCATTTCAGCTGAAGCAAACGCCAAACTGACAGCAGAAGCGATTGAGCCAGATTTAGAGCGTATTCGCCAAGCAGATTACTTGTTAATGCAATTGGAAACGCCGATGTGCGGCATTGAGAAAGCTGCGCGTGTAGCGAAAGATGCCAAAACCAATGTCATTCTGAACCCAGCGCCAGCTCGCGAACTGTCAGATGAATTACTGTCTTGCATTGACGTGATTACACCAAATGAAACGGAAGCTGAAGTTCTGACAGGTATTACTGTAACAGACAACGAAAGCGCGCAAGAAGCGGCGAATGAGCTACATGGTAAAGGTATAGAAATTGTCATGATCACACTCGGTGCAAAAGGCGTTTGGCTAAGCCAAAACGGTCGAGGCGAAATCATCTCGGGTTTCCGCGTTGAAGCGACGGATACTACCGCAGCGGGCGATACATTTAATGGGGCATTCGTCACTGGTCTCCTAGAAGATTTACCTTTAGAAT
The DNA here is from genome assembly GCF_033337345.1 of Vibrio sp. YT-18. Classification (NCBI taxonomy): domain Bacteria; kingdom Pseudomonadati; phylum Pseudomonadota; class Gammaproteobacteria; order Vibrionales; family Vibrionaceae; genus Vibrio; species Vibrio sp. YT-18. The sequence goes on from NZ_JAWOQO010000001.1 coordinate 319,536, forward strand.
CAGCGATTAAGTTTGCACATGCGGCGGCTGCAATTTCTGTGACCCGCTTTGGCGCGCAAACGTCGATTCCAACCCGCGAAGAGGTGGACGCGTTTCTCGCTGAACAATAAGGCGCACAATGCCTCATTAAAATAGGAGTAGTAACATGGCGACGATGAAAGACATCGCAAAACTGGCAGGGGTTTCCACTTCAACAGTGAGCCATGTTATTAACAAGACGCGTTTTGTGAGCGAAGAGATCTCTGAACGCGTTAACAATGCCGCAAAAGAGCTTAACTACTACGCGCCCTCTGCGTTGGCGCGTAGCCTCAAAGTTAATCGTACCAAAACCATTGGTATGCTCGTGACAACCTCAACCAACCCATTCTTTGGCGAAGTCGTAAAAGGCGTCGAACGCAGCTGCTACCAAAAAGGCTACAGCCTCATTTTATGTAACACCGAGGGTGATAACGAACGTATGCGTCAATCCATTAATACGCTATTGCAAAAGCGTGTCGATGGTTTGATTTTGATGTGTTCGTCGCTAGAAGGAGAGCGTATCGATGTATTTGAGCGTTACCCAGATATCCCAGTAGTGGTAATGGACTGGGGGCCGATGCTATTTACAAGTGATAAAATCCAAGACAACTCACTTCGTGGCGGTTACTTAGCGGCGAAATACTTAATTGATTGCGGCCATACCGAAATTGGGTGCATCACTGGCCCTTTGATTAAACACCAAGCGCAAATGCGATACGAAGGTTATAAGCGAGCAATGAACGAAGCGGGCTTGGAATTTAATGCCAATTGGATCATTGAATCGGACTTCGAATGTGAGGGTGGGTATCAAGCGTTCAAAAAAATGGCTCAGCGTGGCGCATTACCCAGCTCGATTTTCGTCTCTAACGATATGATGGCGATGGGTGTGATTAACGCCGCAAATGAGCTCGGTATTAAAGTGCCGGACGACCTGTCCATTATTGGTTACGATGACATCCATATCGCGAAATTTATGTCGCCATCGCTAACTACCATTCATCAGCCTAAGTACCGTTTGGGGCAGGCTGCCGTTGAGACTCTTGTCCGAGGACTGGACGACAAATCTAACGACGCTCAAGTCGTTCAACTGGAACCAACATTGGTTGTACGCAACAGTGTGACGAATTTCTCTTAATTAAAAACAAACGCATGGTTAACAAATTTAGTGCATATAATTTATAAAAAAATGGGCTAAAAAATAAATAAGCATGCAAAACAGATGTTCGAATTTATTAACTCAACATTTGAAAAGTGTGATTTTTTGCGAGTAACTCGAAAGATTTCGTGTCGATAGTGCTTAAAAAGCTTATTATTAATAAAGCCTATAATTAGATTTATAAATTATTGAGATGAATGGAAAAATCTTTATGTTAGTTAAGAGATATGCACAGTATTCAGTAAAGAGGCCGTGGTTTCACCGTTTCAATATTTCACTAGTATTAACGGTGTTTGTCGTGAGTGTTTATGAACTACTTGCGAATGAAGAGTATGTATACTTGGCTGGCGTGGTGTTTACATTTGCTTCGACTTTACTGTTCGCGTCAGCATCGACGTTCAAAAAGCGCTACCTAGGACACGAGTCCTAGTTCATTTGGAATGAATAATTGAGATAAATAGGTACTTTCAAGTAAGTAATGAATCTGATTTATGATCGAGTGCATCAAGAGGAGGACAAATGTCCTCCTTTTTGTTGGGGATCACGCTCTAATATAAGCGTATTCCAAACAAAATAATAAAGGACATGTTATGGACCTCTTTGCCTTACTCGATATTAATAATACTCTCGTTAACATTCCGATCGGCGACGGCTACGCAATGAGTTGGATCGAAGCTTTCGGTACAGTTTTTGGACTGCTTTGCATTTGGTTTGCCAGCCAAGAAAAAACCATCAACTACTTATTCGGTTTGCTGAATGTCACGCTTTTTGCCGTTATCTTTTTTCAAATTCAGTTATACGGATTATTGCTTCTTCAATTGTTTTTCTTCTGTGCGAACATTTACGGCTGGTATGCGTGGACTCGTCCAAACGCACAAGGTGAAACGCTGGAGGTTCGCTGGTTAAATAAACAGAAACTTATTACTACTGCCTCTATTAGCGTTGCATGTATCGCATTATTAACGATCTATATCGACCCATTTTTCTTTGCGCTAGCAAACATTGCTTTTGATAGCTTGAATCTCTTTGGTGCTAGCTTGGCTGAACCGGTGCTTGAACCTGACGCGTTTCCGTTCTGGGATGCAACCATGACAGTACTTTCTGTTGTTGCACAAATTCTGATGACACGTAAATACGTCGAAAACTGGATTCTATGGGTTGTGATTAATATTATCAGTGTGGGTATCTACGCGACGCAAGGTGTTTACGCAATGTCTGTTCAGTACGCGATTCTTATGTTCATCGCTGCCAATGGCACGCGTGAGTGGGCTCGTAGCGCTAAGCGCAATGGCGATAAAACCTTAGCGCACGCTGCTGCGTAAGGAACGAAAAATGGCCAAACAACCTCATATCGGAGTGGATGAAACACAAATCGCTCCCCTCGTTATTGTATGCGGCGAGCCAGATCGAGCGAATCGTATCGCGGCATTATTTGATGATGCAGAAATGGTGTCGGAAAACCGCGAGTACCGTGTGTTTACCGGCAACTACAAAGGCAAGCCTGTTTCAGTATGTAGTACAGGTATAGGTGCGCCATCGATGATCATCGCAGTGGAAGAGCTAAAACAGTGCGGTGTGACTCATGTGGTACGCGTTGGATCTGCGGGGGCAATGCAATCAGGCATTCATCTTGGCGAGTTGATCATTGCCGAAGGCGCGGTAAGAGATGAGGGCGGCTCTAAAGCGTATGTCGATTCGTCTTATCCAGCCTACGCAAGCTTTTCACTGTTAAAGGAAGTTGAGCGTTACTTGTCGATGCAAAAAGTGCATTATCATTTTGGTGTGGTGCGTTCTCACGACAGTTTCTATACCGATGACGAAGATGCAATATGCCAACATTGGAACAAGAAAGGCATCTTAGGTGCCGATATGGAAACCTCTGCGCTGTTTACGGTCGGTCGACTACGAGGCCTTCATGTGGCTTCGATATTAAACAACGTGGTGCTGTATCAACAAGATGTGAAAGAAGGTGTTGGTCAGTACGTTGATGAAGCCAAAGTAATGATGCAAGGTGAGAAGAGTGCCGCGATTACGGCATTAGAAGCCTTGGTTGCTCAGCGTTAGCCAGTCTCTATCTCAGTAAGTCACATAAACAGAATAGATGTAAAGCGACAGGTCACTGTCGCTTTTTTATTTGGAGTTACGGGGTACAATCCACCTTAAATAGTTGTCCGTAACTTTTTCTGAGAGAGCAGAAAATGAAAATCAGCCCTTATCCGACTGGTCGCTTCAAAACATACCTTGAAGAAAAGAGTGCCACCTTTCGCGATTTGATTTATCAATGCCAAATAAATTCGCGTTACTTTGATGCTGGGGAAGCAATTCTCCGCCAAGGTGAGCAACTTCAGTACTTGTATGTTGTGCCAGTAGGTCGAGTCTCGATGAACATATTGGCCGCAAATGGACGACGTTTTCAATTAGGGGAAGCTAACTGCGACTATCATATTTATGGTGAAATGGAGTTCTTCACTCAGACTCCTTGTCAATGGAATGTGATAGCAGATGAACATATGCAGGTTGATGTTATCTGTATCCAAAAACTAACCGAAGCACTGCAAAATCATCCCCAAATGATGGTGTTCTTCGCTTCAGCATTGGCTGAGGATTATCAAGACTCCATGGATATCTACACTAATCGTTTGTTGCATCCCATTACTTACAACATTGCCTATGATCTTCTCGTCCGTAATCAGACGGATAAGTTGCTTGGTGGTTTTGATAAAGTGAACCAAGAGGCTGAGCGGTTTGGTACCTCAGGCCGAGTCTATCGACGTGCAGTTAAGGACTTGATTGAAAAGGGATTGATTACAAAAACGGACAACGGTTTGGAGATTATTGATGAGCTGGCACTCAAAGCGTTTATTGAAGCGCATGAATGATACGCCCAGGTATTGGAACTGATGGGTTTTATAAGTCTTTGATATATCTAAGTCTTGAGTAAACGTAACTAATGTAAAGTACCTTAAATTTTGTTGAATGCATTAAAGAGTAGCGTTATATTGCGAACGCGTATGATAATAGATCTCATTAAGGCTTAACAAAATGAAAAAATTCGTTGGTGCGGCTATGCTGTCGTTATTTACTGTTTCTCCTTCTTTCGCTGCTAAAGTTGTGATTGACCACTACATGGGTCAAACAGAGCTAGAACAATCCCCAGAGCGTGTGGTTGTGATTGGCTTTGGCCCGCTAGATGCGTTGGACAACTTTGGTATCGATCCTGTTGCAGTATCTAACTCTTCTAATCTTCCTAGTTACCTTTCAAAATACAGCAAAGATAACTACACCTCTGCGGGTAGTTTGTTTGAACCTGATTTTGAAACCATCTACATGCAAAAACCGGATTTGATTTTGGTTGGTCCGCGAGCGTCTGCGAAATATGAAGAGCTGAGTGAAATTGCCCCTACAGTTGTTTTTGCTGCGAAAGAGAACCAAGGCTATTGGGAAGGCACGCAAGCGCAATGGCGCAATATTGGTAAGATCTTCAATATCGAAGAAAAAGTAGAGCAGAAAATTGAAGCGCTAGATGCTCAATTTAAAGCAATCCGTGACTACAACCAATCGAACAAAAATGATGCATTAACGATTTTGAGCATGGGTGACAACATCAGCGCGTTTGGTGCCCAGTCGCGATTTGGCGTCATTTATAACGACTTTGGCTTCTTGGAAACGGTTGAGCACGTGAAAACGGGCACTCACGGAGATGTCATTTCTTATGAGTTTATTCGTGAAGCTAACCCGAAAAATATTCTCGTGGTTGACCGAAATTCTCTGACAGGTACGCCGGATAACGATATTCGTAAATCCATGGATAACGACTTAGTCAAAGCGACTGCGGCATATAAAAATCATAAAATCACTTATTTAGATGTGGACGCGTGGTACTTGTCGATGTCTGGTGTGACAGCAACAGAAAAAATGGTCAGTGAGATAAAGCAAACCGTTGAACTGTAATCCAAGATAGCAGAGGTTAACTTTGAAGAAGTTATTGCTAACCCTTGTGGTTTTAAGCACGGTTTCGTTATTTGTTGGGGTGGCAAACATGACGCCCCAACAACTCTTTTCAGGTGATGAGAAAGCATTAGAACTTTTCTTTACCAGCCGTATACCACGTTTATTTGCCATATTGCTTGCTGGTGCTGGCTTGAGTATTGCGGGTCTTGTCATGCAGCAAATCAGCCAGAACCGATTTGCGGCACCTTCTACAACTGGTACGATCGAATGTGCCATGCTGGGCTATGTACTGAGCGTGGTTTTCTTTGGTAATGATAATCACCTTTGGCTCGTGTTCGGCATCTCGGTATTTGGGACGCTGGCGTTTGTTTTCTTTATTCAGCGCATTCAATTTAAGAGCGTGGTTTTTGTGCCACTTGTCGGGATTATTTTCGGCAATGTCATCCAATCCATGACTACGTTTATCGCTTACAAATATGATGCACTTCAAAGTCTGAATGCTTGGACAGTCGCAAACTTCGCCAACATCTTGCGTGGTGATTTTGAACTGCTGTACATCGCGGTACCAATGGTTATCCTCAGCTATCTTTTTGCCGCAAGGATCTCTGCCGTAGGTATCGGAAAAGATTTCGCGATTAACTTGGGTTTGAATTATCAGCAGGTTGTGACGATTGGCGTGCTATTGGTGTCCATCATGTCAGCAAGTGTCGTGATGATTGTTGGCCAGTTGCCATTCTTAGGGCTGATTGTACCGAATCTCGTGAGTCACTTTTATGGCGATAACCTCAAAAAGAACATTCCGCTTACGGCCATGTATGGGGCCATTTTAGTGTTGTGTTGCGATTTGGTGAGTCGTTTAATTATTTTCCCTCATGAAATGCCAATCTCTATCGTGATTAGCATATTGGGTGGCGTGGTATTCATCGCAATGTTGTTGCGAGGTAAGCAACATGCGTGATTCAACGAAAATCCTGCTGCTAGGTGGCATTGCGATTCTTTTCGCGTGTCTGTTTATTGGTATTGGGCTAACGGCTGACAACTACCAATATTTTTTGTCTCGTAGAGTTCCTAAAGTATTGGCGATAGTGCTAGCGGGTGTGGCCATTGCTCAGTCTTCACTTGTATTTCAAACCATTACGCACAACCGAATTTTAACGCCAAGTATCATGGGTTTTGATGCGCTGTATGTGTTAACCCAAATTTTGATCGTGTTGATTTTTGGTGGGTTGAGTACCTTAGTTCTTAACTTGTACGTCAATTTCGCGATTGCAGTAATTGTAATGGTGTCGTTTTCGCTACTGCTGTTTGGGTTTTACTTTTCAAAAGGCAGCAAGAACTTGATTACGTTGCTATTGGTCGGCTTGATCTTTGGTCAGCTATTTTCCAATGCGGCGTCATTCTTTTCTTTGCTGATGGACCCAAACACATATGCAATTGTTCAGTCGAAACTGTACGCCAGTTTCAATAATGTCAAAGTGAACTTGGTTTACTTTAGTGCTCCGGCTTTGATGTTTGCATGTTGGTTGTTGTTTAGGATGCATCGCACTTTAGATGTGTTTTGGCTCGACCAAGACAATGCGAAAAGCTTGGGTGTTGATGTACCTAAAGTGACGAGAAATGTGTTTATTATCTCGGCGGTTTTGATTGCTATTTCTACGGCTTTGGTAGGGCCAATCATGTTCTTTGGTTTACTAGTGACCAACTTAAGCCGAGAAATGTTCCGAAGTTACCAACATAAAACGCTATTGGTCGGATGTTCGTTTCTATCCATAAGTTCACTACTTGCTGGGCAATGGATAATCGAAAACGTGTTCAGTTTTGAGACGACGTTGAGTGTCGTAATTAACTTTATCGGCGGTGCGTATTTCTTATACCTGCTGCTGAAAAACAAAGTTGTATAAATATGATAGTAATAGATAAATTAACGAAGGCTTTCGGTTCAAACAAAGTCGTAGACGAGGCCAATACTCAGTTTGAAAAGGGCAAGGTAACATCGATTATCGGTCCAAATGGCGCGGGAAAGAGCACGCTGTTATCTATGGCCTCGCGCTTAACGGAGCGAGATGGCGGTAGTGTTATCATTGATTGCAAGGAAATCGCGGAATGGGACACAAAAGAGCTAGCGAAAAAACTGGCAGTACTTCGCCAAGCTAACTCGATTACAATGCGGTTTACCGTAAAAGAGTTAGTCTCTTTTGGTCGTTTCCCATACTCTAAAGGAAATCTGACTAAAGAAGATCATGAGGTCATAGAACAAGCGATCGACTACTTAGATTTGCAAGATATTCAAGACAAATACTTGGATGAATTAAGTGGTGGTCAGCGACAGCTTGCATTTATTGCTATGGTGATTGCACAAGATACAGATTATGTCTTTCTTGATGAACCTCTTAATAACTTAGATATCAAACACTCTCTTCAGATCATGAAAGTTGTGCAGCAGTTAGCCCATGACATGAATAAAGCTATGGTGGTCGTGATTCATGATATTAATTTCGCGGCGTGTTACTCAGATGTCATATTGGCGCTTAAGAAAGGCAAGGTTGTGGCGAGTGGTGCGGTTGAAGAGGTGATTCAAGCATCTACGCTAGAGGACATCTATGAAACGCCATTTAACATCATAGAGTTAAACGGTAAGCGCATGTGTACTTATCATTAAGCGAGCTAGTTCGTTTTTAACGAGATCAATAGATAGGCGGGCTTACTTGGTGAGCTCGTCTATGATTGGGCATCGGCTCTCTGCATCTCCAGGACAAGAAGAAACCCAACCTTCAAGTTGCGTTTTGATCTCCATGAGGTGTGCAATTTTTTCTTCAACCTCTCTCAGTTTGTCCATGGTTCTTGCTTTTACTTCGCTACTTTTGCGATTGGGGTTATGAGCAAGTTGTACGAACTCTTTGCATTCTTGCAACGAAAAGCCTGCGCTTTTTGCGCGTGATACCAAGTTAAGCTCTTGAATATGATTATCTGAATATTCGCGATAGCCAGAGTCGCTACGCGCTGGTGGAGATATGATCCCTTTGTCTTCATATAATCGAATCGACTTAGATGAAAGCCCAGTGAGCTTCGCGACGGCACCAATATTCATGTTTAACCTCCATAACGTTTAAGGCGAGTATATACCGATGTTGTGGATAAGACACTCCTAAATAACAGTCAGTTACCTAGAGTCCCCTTACTCTTTAATCACTTCATGTGGTGGCACACCAAATGCCTTTTTAAAGGCATAAGTGAAGTTAGAAGGGTGGTGGTATCCGGCTTCATAGGCGGCTTCTGTTATCGTCACTAGGCCACGTTCCAAATGTTGCCTAGCAATCTCAAGACGTCGAAAACGAATGTAGCCGTTTATGGTCATATTAAGTGATTGTTTAAATCGACGCTGCAGGTTTGAAACACTCATTGAGAATTGGCTCGCCAACTTTTCCAAGCGTAGTTCTTGATCAAGGTGAGTTTCAATATAGCTGACAATATCCTCAATTCGACCATCAATGTGTCGTTCAATACTGCTGTTTTTAGCACTGAAATTCTTAGGGATTTGCTTGGTGGCTTGATGTAATATTTGATAGATCAAGCTTTCGACCTCTAGCTTTTCTTGGAACTCTTGCGGTGTTTCTCTATTTGTTAACGTTTCGGCCAGCTCGCATAGCGTCTGGTTAGGCTCCAACTGTTGAAACGCCTGATGAGAGTTAAAAAAGGCTCGATGACTACAATTTTGCTCAAGGCGGGCCTCTAGCCATTGGGGCTTAACCAATATGTTGATCTTATTAATGAGGTTATCTTTGAGCAGTGAACGACGAAAATTTGCAGGTTTGAGTAAGTTCACCACTACACCCTTAGGGCCGTCGCTCGCGTCTAAATCAAATTGCAAATCGTCGTAGCCAAACGAGAGTCTACCTTCTAAAAGAATAGTGACCAGCAGTGAGGCGTGTGCAGTAGAAACAATATTCGAATCAATAAGTTCTAGACAACGCCCGCCATGAACAAAAATTTGATCATTGTACTGATATGATAGGAACTTACCTTCGGCCAGTTGAGTTTGACAAGGTTGGCCTTGCGTGACAATCCATTGTTTCTCTGTCGCCTCTAGTCTTTGGGTTAAAGCTATCTTGGCAATTTTAGTTCGTTTTGTTGTGACTTCCTGCATTTGACACTTCCTCATAACACTTGTGCGATTTCGCATAACCGAATCGCCTTTGTATTTATAAAACTCATGCTTATTATACATGAGAATTATTATCATTAATATTTAGGAGTTAAGTTATGGAAAGCCCTGCTTGTTCACCTATCAAGCTTTCAAGCCTTTGCCTTGCAGTGGGAATGGCGCTATCAACCCCTGTTTTAGCTCAAGATACTGAGTCACATTTTGAAGAGGTCGTTGTATGGGGAACGAAAGTTTCCAGCAACACTGAGTCGATGTTTGCGGACGACATGTCACTGAAGCAAGCGGATCATATGTCTGATTTACTGCGCGATATTCCCGGTGTGGATGTTGGTGGCACACACTCTGTGAATCAACGTATTACGATTCGTGGTTTGAGCGAAACCGATTTGGACATTCGTCTTGACGGTGCTTCTCAGCATGCGAGCATGTTCCATCATATTGGTAACTTGACGTTGAACCCTGACATTCTCAAATCTGCGGACATTCAGGTAGGTAATAACTCTGTGACTCAAAACGGGTTAGGCGGTTCGGTCTACTTTGAAACGAAAGACGCTCGTGACTTACTTCGTTACGATGAAAAGTTTGGTGCGCGTGTTTATGGCGGCTATGCATCCAACGACAACCAACAAGGTTCGTTGACACTGTACGGACTTTTGTCCGAAAACATTGATGCGATGGTCTATGGCCATTACGTTACGCGTGATGATTTTGAAGATGGTGATGGCAATAAAACCTATGGTGCTGCAGGTGATGTTTACAACATTCTGGCTAAGCTGGGGTATGAACTAAATGACATCCATCGTTTTGAGCTCTCTTATGACATGTACCGAGACAGTGGAGATTACAGTCCGCGTCCTGATATGTCGGGTAGTGCAAATAATAGCCTGTCGAGCAAGTTACTTATCCCTACGGATTATGACCGCGATACCGTTACCTTGAGTTACGAGTTGCGAGGCGAACAACACCAAGGAAACGTCACTCTTTATAATACCGAGACAGAAATTAAACGTGACGAAACGGTGATGGCCCCTCGTTGGCCCTCGAACCGTTTATCAAAGAACACCGCCAAAAACCAAAACTTTGGTTTGAATGGCAAATTCCAGTCAGATGTTATGTTGGGTGAATTTGATAATCGAGTCACTTATGGCTTCGACTACATGGATAAAACGTCTTCGAGTTACTACGGTAGTCGTAAGTTTATGGACGAATCGGCGATTTCAACCGCACTGTTTGTAGAAGATCAGTTCTTCTTCTCTGATGCCTTCTTTATTACTGCAGGTATGCGCTTTGATGATTACAAACGCAAAGCTGAGACAGGAAACAGTAATTATGATGATGTGACTTGGGCTCTAGCAGCAGAATGGGCGGTGACGCAAGATTGGACGTTGTTTGCGAGTGCACGCTCTCTATTTAAAGGTCCAGAGCTAATGGAAACCTTTATTGCTTACCAAGACGTTGCATTTTTAGAGGATGGGTTAAAGCCAGAAACGGGATTGAACACGCAGGGTGGTGTTCGTTTTGATAAAACCTTTGATAAGCATTTCTTTGGGGCGAATATTACGATATTCCAAACGGAAATTGATGATTACATTGCAGACCAGTACCAAAACGCGACTCAAACTTACCTGATTTACAACTTAGGTGATGTTGAGATTAAAGGCTTTGAGGCAAGTGCTTCTTATGGTTACGACAAGTTTAACAGCAAACTTTCTTACTCTAAGTCGGACACCAAAAACAAGAATACTGGTGGTCCTGTTGCTGGGGGTAATGGGCGTAGCATTGATATGGGTGATAGCATTGCTCTAACTTTGGATTACCAGTCAGACGCTTTAGAAACGATCTTCGGGTGGAACTCAATGTTTGTTCTAGAGGAAGACAACGTCTTTGATGGTCAGCCAAAGAAAGCAAGTTATGATGTGCATAATCTATACGCTCAATGGGTGCCGTCTGATATTGATGGACTGTCGGTGACCTTTGGTATTGATAATGTATTTGACGAGTTGTACAGCTCTCATGCGTCTCGTTCGGGTACTGCACGTGGCTTCACGCTTGATGACTACGAGCCGGGTCGCAACTTCAAGCTCTCTGCAGCTTATCAATTCTAACAAGGTTCTTCATAGGACGTTTCAAAGTAACGAGTAAGTTCATGATTAAAGAAAGCACCCGAATAGATAGTGAACACGCTGACAAATACTTAGTGACGCTTTGTCGGCATTTTGGACGAAAGGTTCCTGCTACTTGGAATGAAAATAGCGGTTTGGTGACATTTCCGACGGGAAAAGCGGAGTTTAACCTTTGTGCATCTAGCCTAACTATAACCTGTGAGGCGGATTCAGAAGAGAAACTGAATACGGTTAAGGCGATCATTTCATCGCATGTGGACATGTTTTCTCGTCGAGAAACATTAGCACTTAGCTGGGTTCGTTAGCGCTCGTTTAGGGATGCTGTGATAGAAGTGGAATATTAAAAGCAAAAGCCCGCAATCTTATGATTTGCGGGCTTTTATTGTTTGAATGCTATTGCGCTTTCTCAGGCTCTAGGCTTTTTTTTTCCTGCTGCATTTTTGCTAGGAAGTAGATGTTAACGCAAGCAATAAAACCGTTAGTTAATACTACAGGCCAAGAATCAATCATTAGTCCGTAAGCGGTAAATAGCGCACAACCAATAAAGTTAAGGATACGAAGCTTAACAATATCTTTCATAGTTAGCGAAATAGCGACCATGATTGAAGCTGCATAACCTAAAATCTCAACCATATTCATGTCCATTTTTTGACCCTCTTAAAATCTGCCGAATTTTGTCGGTACCAATTCTTCTCATCTTGAGATTAATGAGGAAGCTCCATGCCTCGAATGGTCTTTTTTTGTTGTATGGACGCACTATATCAATGGAAAAACCGTGATAAAAGCCTCAAATCAAGGTTAAGAGAAGGTTAGCGATTACGCAAACGTTTAGGACTGGAATTACTGATAATTTTACTTATTGTGTTGATTGATAATAACGATGACATTAATAGCTCAAACACCATTGAAAGTAAGGGAATATTTACATATCATTGAAAATGATAATTATTTTCAAGTGCTGTGTTTATGTATTTTATTATTAGCTTGCTCGTGTTTTTTTTGCTGTATATCAGAACAAAACCGAACTCGTGGTGTGCGGGGATTCATATCGTAAGCCACTTTTTTATCGTTGCATTTTGTCCTGCAATTTATGTTGTTCAATATTTAATCGTTACGTTTTTTTCGTCACCGATATTGATTAAGCTGTCATCACGCTCCGGTGTATACAACATTCTCATTGCTTTTCTTCCATTATTGATCGCAACCGGCAGTCTGGCGTTTAGCTGAATGATTTCATCTCTCTTCTTTTCTTAAAACAACTACACTTAATCAGAATAAGGTATCAATTTCATATAATTATTCGATATCTACGCGTCAGCACATGTGTCACATTTCTGTGACTACGAGTAAGTTTTACTTATGTTGCTTGGTAGTAGGGTATTTATCGATTGTTTAATGATTCAATACTTAGTTTAATCGTATAAAGGTGTGCAGTATGCCGCACTAAATTAATAAGAAATTATCTAAAAAGGTTAATGGGAAACGTAAGCCATTAGCGGAGGTCAGATGAGTACGCACACGGTACCGCAGAGCGCGATTGTAAATGCTGTCAAAGGTGAAGTTTTGGTTTTGGGCCTGGATGGAAACGTTAAGGTCATAAAAGCGGGGGATGAGTTAAGACCTGGCGAGATTATTATCACAGAAAATAATGCTTCTCTCGACGTACAGATAAATAATGAGCTTTATCTGGTCGATGCAAATTGTGTTGCTTGTCTTCCTGTGCCTTCTTCTGAACCGTTAGAACCAGTATTGGTACAATCTCCAGTTAATGGCTTAGTGACTTTTGACCCAACGGCTATTGGAAGTGCTGACTTCGACGCCAACGATATTGCCGCTATCCAGCAAGCTATTTTAGACGGAGCTGACCCTACCGCTATCTTAGAAGCAACAGCTGCTGGCGCAGGTGCTGAAGGCTCGGCTAATGCTGGCTACGTGACGGTTGAATATAATAACCCGGAAGTACTCGCTTCTACTTTTTTTGAAACGTCTGCGACTCGCAGCGGAGAAGATGATCGCGACGAAGATGACGGTTTGAATGTCACGATTTTTGCTGATGGTGGGCAGTCACTGCAATCTAGCGTAACAGAAGGCTCAATTTCTCTATCTAGCTACCCGCAAACCATTTCTTCTAGTGTGCTGGTTGAAGCAGGGGATCTCGCACTTGATACTGCTTCATTTGTACCTGAAACGTCCTCATTAGAGTCTTTGTTAACCGAGTTAAATAGTGACATTACCTCTGGTGGTCAGCCAGTGGCGTTTGTTTACGACGAAGCGCAAAATGCCATTATCGGCACTCAAGGTGGTAACGAAGTGCTTCGTATCGAGATCGAAGCGACATCTTTAGGCCGTGATTTAGAGTTAGAGGTCGTTACCACGATTAGCCAGGGTATTGACCATGTGGCGTCCATCGCTGATGGCCAAGTATCGATCGTCGGTGATCAAATCAATATCGCTTTTGACATTACAGGCGCAGATATTGGTGGTAATAGCATTCAAGCGCCTATCGATTTTACGACAACCGTTATTGATGGCGATGATCCTGCGCCGCAGAACGTTACTTTTGAAAACGTTGAATCTTCTTCTACACCAATTACTGGCACTTTTGTTGATATTGGTAGTGATCAATTGGCAACGGTCACGTTTAATCAAGAAGGACTTAGTCAGTTCGATGGCCTACTGAGTGATAATCAGGCGACAGAAGCGGTACTCTCTGAAGACGGCAGTACTATCACCTTGTCCATTGCGGGCTCGAATGAGACCGTCTTAACCATCAGTTTGAATACTGATGGTACCTACCAATTTGAGCAATTTAAGCCGTTAGAACAAACAAACGGTGAAGATACGATTGAGCTCTCTTTGCCAACCACAATCGTCGATTTCGACCAAGATACGGCAAGCAACACCTTTACGATGACCATCCTCGATGGCGATAACCCAGTGATTGAGAACGTGACGGGCTTGTCTTTAGATGAGGCGGGGGTTGACCAAGGTTCACAGGCAGGCGCGGCAGTAACAAGTGGTACTGGGTCGATCACGACAGCGGTCGGAAGTGACATCATTGATCACTATGAGTTGGAACCTACAGAGTTCAATGTTGGTGGAGAACTCCAATCTCAAGGGCAGGTTGTTCAACTAGAACTAGCGTCCGAGAGTAACGGCGTACGTACTTACGAAGGCTTCATCGAGCTGGATGGTGTGCGTATTACCGTATTTGATGTGGCGATTGATGCACCTGCATTGGGCGAATACCAATTCAACTTGTATGAACAACTTGACCATACGGGTGCTAACGATGACTCGCTCACTTTCTCACTGCCAGTTTACGCGGTAGATGCGGATGGTGACCGCTCCTCTATTACCGAAGGTTCGAACACACCAGAAGCTGCGCAAATTGTCATTCAAGTTCAAGATGACGTTCCTTCGATTGATGGCGTTGATGCGCTAGCCGTCGATGAAGACGATTTATCAAGCATTGGCTCCGATCAAAGCGACTCTGTGTTCGCGCAAGGTAGCTTCACGACGACTCAGGGCTCAGACCGTGTTGTAAGTTATCAATTAGAGAGCGGCACTGATCCACTCAATGGGTTGGAATCGCAGGGGCGATCTATCTCTCTGACGGAAACAACCAATTCAGATGGCAGCTTTACCTATTCTGCAACGGCAGAAGGGGACGCTATCTTCACCTTACAAGTGAACCCTGACGGTTCTTATTCATTTACCCTTGAAGGTCCAATCGATCATGCTGTGGGTAGCGATAGCTTAACTCTAGACTTCACTATTGTCGCAACGGACTTTGACGGTGACACCAGTTCACTTGTTCTACCGGTAACCATTGCCGATGATGTGCCAACCATTAATGACGTTGTCGCTCTTACCGTCGATGAAGATGACTTAAGTTTGGTAGGCTCTGACCAATCACAGTCAACGCTGGTCGAAGGTCAGTTTACGACAACTCAAGGTTCTGATGGCGTCGTACAGTATCAGTTGGATGTAAACGCTGATTCTTTAAATGGCCTGCAATCTCAAGGTCAAACCGTTTCCATTGCCGAAACGCAAAATGCAGATGGCAGTTACACCTACAGCGCAACGGCAAATGGCAGTGCAGTTTTCACATTAATTTTGAATACCGACGGCTCGTACAGTTTTGAGCTGCAAGGTCCAATTGACCATGCGGCAAATAGCGACAGCTTAACCCTTGATTTTAGCGTTATTGCTACAGACTTCGATGGTGACACAAGCCAAATCGTATTGCCTGTTACCATCGTGGATGATAAGCCAACTATTACCGATGTTGATGCGATTACTGTTGATGAAGATGATTTAGGCACGATTGGTTCGGACCAGACTGACCCGATTTCTATTGATGGTAGCTTCACCACCACACAAGGCTCTGACCGAGTGGTAAGTTATCAGCTTGATGCTTCTGCAACACCAGTTGACGGCCTTACATCACAAGGCGTGGCAGTTACGCTGACTGAAACCGCAAACGCTGATGGCAGCTTTACTTACGAGGCGACAGCGGGTAGTGAAGCGGTCTTTACGCTGACGGTGAATACTGATGGTAGCTATAACTTCACGCTTGAAGGTCCAATCGACCACGCGGTAGATAGCGATGAGCTGACACTCAACTTCCCAATCATCGCAACAGACTTTGATGGCGACACCACAAATGCCACTATCCCAGTGACAATCGTGGACGATAAGCCTGTTATTACCGACGTCGACACCATTACGGTTGATGAAGATGATCTAGCGTCAATTGGCTCAGACCAAAGCAATCCAATTTCTATTGATGGTAACTTTACCACCACGCAAGGTTCAGACCGAGTGGTGAGCTACCAACTCGATGGCACATCAACACCAGTTGACGGTTTAACATCGCAAGGCGTGGCTGTCACACTGATAGAAACCGCAAATGGTGATGGTAGTTTCACTTATGAAGCGACTGCGGGTGGCAACCCAGTATTTACTCTGACAGTAGATACTGGTGGCTCTTACAACTTCACGCTAGAAGGGCCAATTGATCACGCGGTGGATAGTGATGAGCTGACACTCAACTTCCCAATTATCGCAACCGACTTCGATGGCGACACCGTTACTGAAACCATTCCAGTCACGATTGTTGATGATGTACCGACCATCACAGCGGTGGATGCGTTAAGTGTCGATGAAGATGACCTTAGCGGCGTGGGCTCAGACCAAACTGACGCTGTGTTCGTTGAAGGCGCGTTTACCACTATTCAAGGCTCTGACCGAGTGGTGAGCTATCAACTGGATTCAACGGCTGATCCTGTTGCGGGGCTAACGTCTCAAGGTGAGGCGATTACCTTGGTGGAAACCGCGAATGGCGACGGCAGCTTTACTTATGTTGCGACCGCAGATGGCAATCCTGTCTTCACGTTGAATGTCGCAGCAGATGGTACTTACGACTTTACGCTGCAAGGCCCGATTGACCATGCAGCTAACAGCGACAGCCTGACGATTGATTTCCCAATTATTGCCACCGATTTTGATGGTGATACGACTTCGGCGACCATTCCAGTCACGATTACGGATGATGCACCAATCATCGATAATGTTGTGCCTCTGGCTGTAGACGAAGATGATTTATCAGGCATTGGCTCAGACCAAAGCGACGCTGTGTTTGTTGAAGGCGCGTTTACGACCACCCAAGGTTCAGACCGTGTGGTGAGCTACCAACTTGATTCAACTTCTGATCCTGTCGCAGGTTTAACTTCTCAAGGTGAGCCTGTTACTTTGGTAGAGACTGCGAATGCCGATGGCAGCTTTACTTACGTGGCTACCGCGGATGGCAATCCGGTTTTCACCATGAACGTGAATGCAGACGGTACATACAGCTTCCGTCTAGAAGGTCCAATCGATCATGCGTTAAACAGCGATGAGCTAGTACTGAACTTCCCAATCATTGCAACAGACTTTGATGGCGATACGACGACCGCGACCATTCCAGTCACGATTACTGATGACGTTCCAACCATTAATAACGTTGTTCCACTGACAGTAGACGAAGATGATCTCGCAACAATTGGCTCAGACCAAAACGATGATGCGTTTATGTCGGGCTCTTTCAGCACAACTGAAGGCTCAGACAGCGTTGTTAAATACCAGCTTGATGCAACGGCAGATCCAGTATCAGGGTTAACCTCTCATGGTGAGCCTGTTGTGCTTGCAGAGACAGCAAATGGTGATGGCAGCTTTACTTACACTGCCACAGCAAATGGCAATGACGTATTTGAATTGGTGTTGAAGCCAGACGGCAGCTACACCTTTACTCTGCAGGGCCCACTAGACCATGCGGTAAATAGTGACAGCCTACAAATTGATTTCCCGATTATCGCAACAGATTTTGATGGCGATACCTCGACAGAAACATTGCCTGTCACCATTGTTGACGATAAACCAAGCATCACCGACGTAGACGCGATCCGTGTGGATGAAGATGACTTAGCAACAATTGGCTCTGACGGCGCAGATCCAATTTCAATCGACGGCAACTTCACTACAACGCAAGGCTCTGATGGGGTAGTAAGCTACCAATTAGATACTGCTGCAACGCCAGTTGATGGTCTAACATCGCAAGGTGTGGCAGTGACGCTGACTGAAACCGCAAACGGCGACGGTAGCTACACTTATGAAGCGACAGCAGGAACTGAAGCCGTATTTACGCTGACCGTTAATACGGATGGTTCATACAACTTCACGCTGCAAGGTCCTATCGACCATGCGACAGACAGTGATGAGCTGACACTGAACTTCCCAATCATCGCGACGGATTTTGATGGTGATACCACCACAGAAACGATCCCAGTCACCATCGTGGATGATAAGCCGACCATTACCGATGTCGATGCAATTACCGTTGATGAGGATGATTTAGGCACGATTGGCTCAGACCAGACTGACCCAATTTCAATCGATGGCAACTTCACCACCACACAAGGCTCTGACCGAGTAGTGAGTTATCAGCTTGACGCGTCTGCAACACCAGTTGACGGTTTAACGTCGCAAGGCGTGGCCGTCACGCTGACTGAAACCGCAAACGGTGATGGCAGCTTTACCTATCAAGCAACTGCAGGCACCGAGTCGGTCTTTACACTGACAGTGAACACTGATGGCTCTTATAACTTCACGCTTGAAGGCCCAATCGATCATGCTGTTGATAGTGATGAGCTGACACTCAACTTCCCAATCATCGCAACAGACTTTGATGGCGACACCACAAATGCCACTATCCCAGTGACAATCGTGGACGATAAGCCTGTTATTACCGACGTCGACACCATTACGGTTGATGAAGATGATCTAGCGTCAATTGGCTCAGACCAAAGCAATCCAATTTCTATTGATGGTAACTTTACCACCACGCAAGGTTCAGACCGAGTGGTGAGCTACCAACTCGATGGCACATCAACACCAGTTGACGGTTTAACATCGCAAGGCGTGGCTGTCACACTGATAGAAACCGCAAATGGTGATGGTAGTTTCACTTATGAAGCGACTGCGGGTGGCAACCCAGTATTTACTCTGACAGTAGATACTGGTGGCTCTTACAACTTCACGCTAGAAGGGCCAATTGATCACGCGGTGGATAGTGATGAGCTGACACTCAACTTCCCAATTATCGCAACCGACTTCGATGGCGACACCGTTACTGAAACCATTCCAGTCACGATTGTTGATGATGTACCGACCATCACAGCGGTGGATGCGTTAAGTGTCGATGAAGATGACCTTAGCGGCGTGGGCTCAGACCAAACTGACGCTGTGTTCGTTGAAGGCGCGTTTACCACTATTCAAGGCTCTGACCGAGTGGTGAGCTATCAACTGGATTCAACGGCTGATCCTGTTGCGGGGCTAACGTCTCAAGGTGAGGCGATTACCTTGGTGGAAACCGCGAATGGCGACGGCAGCTTTACTTATGTTGCGACCGCAGATGGCAATCCTGTCTTCACGTTGAATGTCGCAGCAGATGGTACTTACGACTTTACGCTGCAAGGCCCGATTGACCATGCAGCTAACAGCGACAGCCTGACGATTGATTTCCCAATTATTGCCACCGATTTTGATGGTGATACGACTTCGGCGACCATTCCAGTCACGATTACGGATGATGCACCAATCATCGATAATGTTGTGCCTCTGGCTGTAGACGAAGATGATTTATCAGGCATTGGCTCAGACCAAAGCGACGCTGTGTTTGTTGAAGGCGCGTTTACGACCACCCAAGGTTCAGACCGTGTGGTGAGCTACCAACTTGATTCAACTTCTGATCCTGTCGCAGGTTTAACTTCTCAAGGTGAGCCTGTTACTTTGGTAGAGACTGCGAATGCCGATGGCAGCTTTACTTACGTGGCTACCGCGGATGGCAATCCGGTTTTCACCATGAACGTGAATGCAGACGGTACATACAACTTCCGTCTGGAAGGTCCGGTTGATCATGCGTTAAACAGCGATGAATTAGTTCTTAACTTCCCAATCATTGCAACAGACTTTGATGGCGATACGACGACTGCGACCATTCCAGTCACGATTACTGATGACGTTCCAACCATCGATAACGTTGTCCCACTAACAGTAGACGAAGATGACCTTGCCTCAATAGGCTCAGACCAGAACGATGATGCGTTTATGTCGGGCTCTTTCACCACAACTGAAGGCTCGGACAGTGTTGTTAAATACCAGCTTGATGCAACAGCAGATCCAGTAGCAGGGTTGACCTCTCATGGTGAGCCTGTCGTGCTTACTGAAACTGCTAACGGCGACGGTAGTTTTACTTACACAGCCACAGCAGATGGCAATGCCGTATTTGAATTGGTTGTGAAGCCAGATGGCAGCTACACCTTTACTCTGCAAGGTCCACTAGACCATGCGGTGAACAGCGACAGCCTGCAAATCGACTTCCCGATTATCGCAACAGACTTTGATGGCGACACCTCATCGGAGACGTTACCTGTCACTATCGTTGATGATAAGCCAACCATCACTGACGTAGATGCCATCACGGTTGATGAAGATGACTTAACGACGATTGGCTCTGACGGCTCTGACCCAATTTCCATTGATGGCAACTTCACTACAACGCAAGGCTCTGATGGGGTAGTGAGTTACCAATTGGATGCTTCTGCAACGCCAGTTGATGGCCTAACATCGCAAGGTGTGGCAGTGACGCTGACTGAAACTGCAAACGGTGATGGTAGCTACACTTATGAAGCGACAGCAGGAACTGAAGCCGTATTTACGCTGACCATTAATACGGATGGTTCATACAACTTCACGCTGCAAGGTCCAATCGACCATGCGACGGGTAGTGATGAGCTGACGCTGAACTTCCCAATCATCGCGACGGATTTTGATGGTGATACCACCACAGAAATGATCCCAGTCACCATTGTGGATGATAAGCCGACCATTACCGATGTCGATGCGATTACCGTTGATGAAGATGACCTAGGCACGATTGGTTCAGATCAGACTGGCCCGATTTCAATCGATGGCAACTTCACTACCACACAAGGCTCGGACCGAGTAGTGAGCTATCAGCTTGACGCGTCTGCAACACCAGTGGCTGGCCTTACATCACAAGGCGTGGCAGTCACACTGACGGAAACCGCAAATGGTGATGGCAGCTTTACTTACGAGGCGACAGCGGGTACTGAAGCGGTCTTTACTCTGATAGTGAATACTGATGGTAGTTACAACTTCACGCTTGAAGGTCCAATCGACCACACAGTAGATAGTGATGAGTTGACACTGAACTTCCCAATCATCGCAACAGACTTTGATGGCGATACCTCTGCTGAGACAATTCCTGTCAAGATCGTTGATGACAAACCGACACTTGGTGGCATCGAAGCAACAAGTGTGCAAACGGTTGACGAGGACGATATCCCAACAGTCGGATCTGATGGTACGCAGTCGAACAGCATTGCAGGTAACTTCATCGCGACTGATGGCTCTGATGGCATTGTGGAGTACAGCGTTTCTGACCTGACGACGCCAGTACAAGGCCTGACCTCTGGTGGTCAATCTCTGGTTATGGTTGAAGTATCAAACGCAGGTGGCGTTTCAGTTTACGAAGCTCGTATTGATGGCACAACGACACCAGTATTCCGTGTGACTCTCGATGCTTCTGATGATAGCTACACGTTCGATTTGCTTGCTCCTCTCGATCATCCAAATGCTGATGGCCAAAATGAACTGGTCATCAATTTACCGATAAACGCGACTGACTTTGATGGAGACGTGTCGAACAACATCACCTTACCAATTACGGTTGTGGATGATGTTCCGACCATTGATGGTTTACTAGCAGGCAGCGAACAAACCGTTGATGAAGATGACCTACCAGCAGGTACGGATGCTGCAAGTGCAGAAGATACTGTTATTTCAGGTACTTTTGATATCACCGAAGGTGCTGACCAAGTTGCTTCTATTCAGCTGAGTGACCTGACCACGCCTGTTGCGTCACTGACTTCAGATGGTGAAGCTATCACCTTAGTTCTGTCTTCTAGCGCAAACGGCGTGAACGTATACCAAGGTGTTGCTGGCAATCCTGCTGAAGTGGTTTTCGAACTGACGCTGGATGCAACGAACAACTCCTATGAGTTCGATTTACAGAAGCCGCTTGATCATCCCGATGGTAATCAGCAAAACGAGATTGTTATTAACCTCCCTGTGACGGCGACAGATAATGATGGTGATACTTCACCAGCCTTCACATTGCCAATTACCGTTGTGGACGATGTTCCAGTTGTTACCAATATTGAAAGTCTACGTGTCGACGAAGATGACTTACCTCTTGGTTCTGATGGAACGAAAGAGCCATTAACGGTATCAGGTGAGTTCGAAGTCACTAGCGCAGATGGTATTGATGCTTTCGAATTGGATCTAAGCTCAAATCCTATCCCGAATCTGAAATCGGGTGGAGAAGAGGTAACACTTTCTCAAGACGTTGGCGCTTCAACTGCTGACGCGCTTGTTTACGTGGGACAAACACCGGGTGGAGTGACGGTCTTCACGTTGACACTTCATCAAGATGGTAAATACGACTTTGAGTTATCTGGTCAGTTAGATCACGCGGTTAACTCTGATGAAATTTTGTTGAATCTACCTGTGAAGATCACGGATGGCGACAACGATACCATCACTGCGACCTTGCCAGTGACGATCGTAGATGACAAACCAACCATTGATGCTATTAGCTCTGGTAGTACCTTGTCTGTGGATGAGGATGATATTCCAAGCCAAGGTTCGGACGACACGCCAGAACCCAATATCATTGGTGGTAACTTTGACGTTACGGATGGTGCCGACTCTATCGTTAGCTTCCAGTTGGATAGCTTAACGTCGCCTGTATCTGGACTTACCTCAGGTGGTCAACCGCTCGAGTTGGTTGAGTTTTCAAATTCAAACGGTGTGATTGAGTACCGAGCTTATGTACAAGGTACGACGGACACCGTCTTTAAACTGACGCTAAATGGTTCAGCAGACAGTTATGAATTTGAACTGTTGGGCGCACTTGATCATCCTACGGGTAACGATGAGAACTCGTTAGTCATCAACTTCCCAGTCAACGCGACCGATTTTGACGGTGATGTGTCCAATAACATCACCTTGCCGATCACCGTGGTGGACGATGTTCCAGCTATTGTGAAAGTGACAGACTCTAGCCAACAAACCGTTGATGAAGATGATCTTTCCGGTGGCTCTGACACGACAAGTAATGATTCTACGGTATTGAACGGCGGATTTGAGGTCGTTGCT
Organism: Vibrio sp. YT-18; assembly: GCF_033337345.1. Lineage (NCBI taxonomy): Bacteria > Pseudomonadati > Pseudomonadota > Gammaproteobacteria > Vibrionales > Vibrionaceae > Vibrio > Vibrio sp. YT-18. The sequence goes on from NZ_JAWOQO010000001.1 coordinate 342,730, forward strand.
GGTGCAGACAAGATTGTCAGCTACCAAGTTTCAGACCTCGATGCAGTCGTGTCTGGTTTAACGTCGAATGGCAGCAGCATCGAGTTGAATCTAGTAAGCACGAATGCTGGAGTAACCAGTTACGAAGCGGTTATTACTGGCACATCAACTAAGATCTTCACGCTGTCTCTTGATGCGAATAATGACAGCTACCAATTTGAGCTGTTGGGACCAATCGACCATGACGCTGTTCAAGGTGAAAACAACCTTGTCATTGATATTCCAATTACAGTAACAGACTTTGATGGTGACACGTCATCATCACTGAATCTTCCAATTACCGTAGTTGATGACATTCCCGAAATTAAATCAGCAGATGCTTTGGCTGTTGATGAGGATGACCTTGCCAACGGCTCTCAGGCAACCAACAAAGACAGCCTAGAAGCAACGGGCAATTTCGATACGGTGGAAGGGGCAGATACCGTTGTCTCTTATCAGCTGGATCTTACTTCTAACCCGATACCAGGAGTAACTTCAGGTGGTTTTGCGGTGACGTTAGTTCAAACCGCGGTAAGCAACAACAACTTTACTTATCAAGGTCAAACACCTGATGGTAACTCAGTGTTCACACTAGTTTTGAACGCTGACGGCTCTTACAAGTTTACGCTTGAGGGTGCGCTAGATCACTCAACTCAAGGCGAAGATACACTCATACTTGATCTCCCAGTCTTTGCGACCGATGTCGATGGTGATACGGCAGGTATTAACTTACCAGTGACGATTACCGATGATGTTCCAACCTTGCACGATGCATCTATTTCGCGTGTTGAGGGGCAAGGCAGCCGCACGGTTCGTTTATTCCGAGACCCTGTAGAGGGGGATGATGACCTTGGTGCTGACGGCGCACAAGTGACTTCATTCTCGGCTGATGATTCAGGCATTTACTTTAAGCAAAACGGTGTTGATTCTGATTCTGTCGATTTGAACGGCAGCGACCAAGTCGTATTTGTTCACAAGGTTCTTGACGGAGTGGATACTGAAATCGGTCGTTTGGTTGTTCGAACCGATGGCAGTGTGTCATTCCGTCCGAATGACGATCTTGACCATACCGAAACCGACTCGATTGATTTCACCATCAACGTTGTTGCAACCGATGGTGATGGCGATATCGCTGATGCCGATGTGGATATCTCGATAAGAGACCGCAATGCGCAAATTGACAAGTCTACCGTTACTGCGTTCGAAGACCAAGGGCGTGATGGTGTCGTTGTGGGCGTTGACTCTGCAAATACTCAGGACAACTTGTCGACGCTGGATGTTAGCCCTGCGAAAGTCGACTTGGTTATCAATTTACATGATATCGACCGTAACGAGAGCTTAGGTGACATCACTATTCGAGATGCTGATACTCACAACGGTACGTTCTACTACAGAGACGGCAGTGGCAACTACATTGAATTAACATCTGTGGGCAATACGGTTGTTCTCGACGCATCAAATGTTGAGCAGTCATTCAATGGTGAGCTTGTCTCGTTAGATAACTTGTACTTCGTACCAGATCGACATACATCAACCGATGCTTCTGGTATCGATCCTCGTATCCGCGTGGAAATTCTTAACAATGGTACGCCAGATCATACGATTAATGGTCGTTTAGACATTGAAGTTGCTGCCGTTGCAGATATTGCAACGTGGACGGCAAACAGTGAATTTAACTACTCGGTTGATGAAGATGGAAACAATGTCGCACTTAACATCACGGCTGAAACCCAAGACACTAGTAACCCTGAAGGCATTGTGTACGAGCTTGTCTTTACACAAGGAGAAGGTAACGCAGAGTTAGTCTATTCAGATGGTAGTGCGATACCAAAATCCGGTGGTGTTTATCTGGTGGATGCAAGCCGAATTGATGAAGTTCAAGTTGATCCGATAGATAACTTCTCGGGCGAAATCAGAATTGATGTCACCGCTATTACGACGGAAAACAACAATCCACTGCTTGGGAAAGATACCGCTCGCTCAGAAACCGAAACCATCATTATTGATGTAAACCCAGTTGCGGATAAAGGTAGTTTTACTGTAAACCGAATTAATGTGTTTGAGGATAACGCTCGAACTCAAAATACGGTAGACCCTGTCACTGATCACGACCCACTCCAATTAAGTGAAGTGATCACCATGAAACCATCAGCGGACTTAGATGGTTCTGAAGCGTTATTTGTGCGCATTTCTAACTTCTCAATTGATGGGGTTACTTTGGTGTGGCTGGACTCAGCAAACCCAAGTCAGATAGTAGAAGTGACCGATTCAGGCGGCAATGTACTTTATTACGAAGTGCCAGAGTCTGAATTAGCGAACGTCGAAGTTCTTCCTCCGTTGCACAGCAATGATGACTTTACTTTCAATGTCGAAGGCATTGTGAAAGACACAGCATCATTGTCTACCGGTACGACAGAAGATGTGTTGTCACTGGGCAGTAAGACCGTCATCGTTGGTGTAAAAGGTGTTGCTGACATACCAGACACGGTATTAATTGACGCGGGGAACGTTTGGAACCGATTCGTAGACGGAGATGTGGCCGGGATAGAGACGACTATTGAAGAGAATGGTGTTGTAAACCTCAACTTCTCGGTTGTATCAGGTGAAGTTGCCGATAGACCACAGGATGATTCAGAAGCCATTACTGTTATCCTGTCCAACATCCCCGACGGTGTTCGTGTCGTAGATTCAGACGGTTCAAGCGTTGACCTCACCTTTGTTGGCTATGATGGTAACGGTCAACCGATTTACGAAGCAAACATCACTGGGCTGAATTTTAATTCCGGTATTCAAATTATTCCGGAAGCCTCTTCAACTGAAAATATTGCGATTACAGGGACGATCATTGTTACCGAGAATGATGGTCATAGTCGTGTGATTGAAAGAGAGGTAAGGATCAAGGTCGAACCCGTTATTGACGCTCAAGATAACTACGTTGTTCGATCGGAGGGAGATGAAGATACGCGCTTTGACATCGATTGGAAACCGACGCTCGTACAAAGCCCTGATACCGATGAATTCTTTAGTGATGTAACCATCTCTGGATTTCCTCCAGGCAGCACGGTCTATGTAGATGGTGTGGCACAAACGCTTGTTTCTGGAACACTAACGCTTTCGCCGCAAGCCGGTGAATCAGAGCAAGATTTTTCCGCTAGAATCTCTCAAAGTGGCTATGTTCAAGTCCAGTTGGAGCAGGATTCAAGTACTGACTTTGACTTGACCACGACCGTCACTGTGAAAGAGATTGACCATGAATATGTTGACGCTTCGAATCCCGGTGAAGGTATCGCTGAGAAAACCATCAATGGTACGGTGAATGTCCAAGTTAATCCAATCGTTGAGCCAGAGGATAAGACGGGGGCAATAGATGACCAAACCCGTCTGCTTGTCACTGAAAGTGGTGGTGGTGCTACCGATATCGTGAAGTCAGACGATCAAGGTAACATTGACTTTACGATCAACACTTCTTTGGGGGGCGAATCTGGTGCTCATATCATTAAATATCAAGAGTTTGATGCGTCTTCAGATGAAGTGGTGACTCAACTTGTTGTTCAATTTCACAATGTGGACCCTGAGATCCTCAACCAATTGGTTATCGTCGGTGCACTAAATGAAGGTGGGGGTCGTTGGACAGTAACCAATGAAGATAACTTCTCAATTAAAGCGCCGTCTGGTCTTGATTTAACACCAAACGATGACAGCGACGATGGCGATAACGGCGGTCTCTCTCAAATTGGCTTAACCATTTACGCAGAAGTGAATGATTTGGGCGAAGATTTGGGCAACGAAAAAGATGCGACGGTCATGCGCCAAACGGATGTGACACTTGAATTTCCTACCGTTCTCACACCGCAAATGAGTGTAGCGGCAGAGATTCAGGTGGCTGATGATGTCCAAATTCAAGCGTTGGAAGATAATTCTATCAACCTTGGTGCTCAGTTAACGTCGAAAGTTGATGCGATTAATGCAGATGGCGTGGAGGATGTCTTGACTATTATCGTCGATCCTTCAGCTCCTGGCATTCCTCCTGGTTTGGTGATTACGGGGACGGATATCGACTTTGTCAATGGCAAATACGTGTTCCAAGCCCATATCGATGCGAGTGGAAATATTACTGGCCTTGATGGTTTGACGATGCACTTGGCAGAAGATTACGCAGGTGATTTCGATTTACCAATTCGGTTCGTCACTAAAGACACTGAGTCCGGTGATGAAAAAGAAAATAATGTTCAGTTTCCAGTTCAGGTTTTACCGGTTGCAGACGTTCCGAGTTCAGCCGGGGATCAGCCGTTGGATAGCGATGTCACACCAAATGTAAGAGTAGATATCGTCGGTACTTTCGGCTTGGATGCAAACAAACAACCTGTGACTGATCTAAATAACGACGTTCCCACGGCGGATGGTGTTGGTTACGAAGATGGCTTAATCCAACTTAACTTGAGTGTTGATTTTGCCGATCAATTTAACAACACTCAAGGTGGTCGAGAAACACTAACGAACATCAAGTTAGAGCTTGATGACACAACATTAGGTGAGTTTGTTGATGCCAATGGTAACAGCTTAGGAACCAGTATTGAGTTTAATGAAGCTGAGATTTTAGCTGGTGCGCTTGACAATGTTCTGTTTAAGCCAAAAGAAAATTACCCCGTAGGTGGTGGCCAAAATACCGTCAAGATTAATATCGAGGGAGAAATTACTGATGAAGCTGTGTTTGATCAGTCTATCTTGAATAACTCTGGCGATAATATAGATGTAAGAACCTTCACTGACGATGTCACATTTGAAGTTACGCCAGTCGTTGATGACATTACCATTACAGGTGCCGATCCGACGCAGCCAATCACGGTGATTGGCGACGAAGATACTTTAATTTCGCTTAATCAATCAGGGTCTGGTGTTTCGATCAGCCTGAACGATAATGACGGTTCTGAGAGTTTCGTTTCACTCAAGTTAACGGGGCTTCCTGATGACTTTATCGTTAAATCCAATTCCTCTGATTATGTTGTTAAGAACAACGGTGGGGGCGAATGGAGTATTCAACTAAAAGATCTCACTCAGACGTCCATTGACCTGAGTGACATCCAAATTAAACCGCCAAAACACTTTAGTGGCGAGGCTGAGATAGGTATTACGGTCTTCATTCAAGAGGAGTTGCTACAAGTTCCAACGGAACGAAACAACAACTTTACGCTTATTGTCAATCCTATTGGTGATGATGTTGATGTGAATCCCGATACTTCGGCTGCAGGTAATGAGGGCGAAGACATTGTTATTAATGTAAATGCGTTAGTGGTTGATAACAAAGAGTCCATCGGAGATGGTGCAAACTACCAGGAAAATGATCCAGAGACGCTGAGAGTTGAGGTCTCCAATGTCCCTGATGGGGCGAGTGTTTCATTACCTGATGGGACCGTGTTTACTGACCAAGGCGGCGGCATTTTTGTCTTAGAAATCAATGCTCAAGACTTGGATCAAGTGGTGTTTAATTCTGGGGATCGCAACGATAACTCATGGGATGGTTCGCTGCATTTCAAAGTGCAAGCCGTTGATACTGGGCTCGATGGCAGTCAAAGCTTGGGCTCCGCAGAGGAGTTTGATGTCACTGTTGATGTTGAAGCAGTGAACGATCGTCCAGAGTTCGTCAACACCGTGGATGTGGAAACACCAGAAGATACGCCATTGCTGCTTGATGGTTTCAGCATTACCGATATTGATGCCGTACTCGATGATCCGAATGCTGAATACGTACTCAATGTGAACGTCGACAGCGGTATCTTGGAGCTTAATCCAACGCTCATCACTACTTACAACCTAACCGTGAGCGGTGATGGTACGGACTCCGTTGAACTGAAAGGCACAGTGGCCGATCTAAACAATGCCATTGCAGACGGTCTGATTGAGTTTAATCCAGACCTGAACTTCTTTGGTGACGTTCAGGTGGACGTGACAGTCGATGACCAAGGTAATGAAGGTATCGTAATTGGTGGGGTAGATGACACCCTAAATACCAACAGCAGCAGCTTCAATATTGAAGTGACAGCGGTGAATGATACCCCAGAAACTACGCCAGTGACGCTACCGGATATTGAAGAAGATAGTGGTGTGTTCTCCATCTCTGAAGCGGATCTTATTGCGAATGCGACAGACGTAGAGAACGATAACCTCACGGTCAGCAATGTTCAGTTAACGGATCCGAATTCGGGCAGCATTACTTTCAACAGTGGCACGGGAGAGTGGGAATTTACCCCAGCACCAGATTACAACGGTCCAGTTGAAATCACGTACACCATTACAGATGATGGCACGACAAATGGTGCATCCGATCCTAAATCGGTTAACGGCAGCGCATCGTTCAACGTAACGGAAGTCAATGATGCTCCAACGACGTCTGAAGTGACACTTTCTGATATCGCAGAAGACAGTACGGCGGTTGATATTACCCAAGCTGATTTGTTGGCGAATGCGTCTGATATTGAAAACGACACCTTGATGGTGAGTAATGTCCAGTTGGTTGACCCAAGCAGCGGCACATTGGATTTCGACAACGTAACAGGTACATGGTCATTTACTCCTGCGCCTGGCTACAACGGCAAGGTCGATCTGACCTACGACATTACCGACAACGGTACAACGAACGGTGTTTCTGATCCTCAAACGGTGTCAGGAACGGCGACCTTCGAAGTCACTGAGGTGAACGATGCACCGGTAACATCAGAGGTAACGTTGAGTAGTACGGAAGAAGATGGTGGTTCGGTAACTATTACGGCTACTGAGTTGCTGAGCAACGCAAGTGATCCTGAGTCAGACAACTTGACCGTCGATAATGTTGTGTTAGTGGATCCAGCTTCCGGCACGCTGACTCAAGTGGGTGCGACAGAGTGGACGTTTGAACCCGCAGCAGATTTCTTTGGTGACGTTAATTTCACTTATGAAATCACAGATGACGGAACCACTAACGGCGCTCCAGACCCAATTACAATCTCGGGCACAGCAGTGTTGAATGTTGAAGCTACCAATGACGCACCTGAAATCACTGCAACGTCGGTAACGGATACGATCAATGAAGCTGATGGCCAGAAAGTAACGGGTATTAGTGTGAGTGACGTCGACTTTGCGGGCGCACAAGCAAATGAAAGCATGACCGTGACTCTTACAGTTACCGAGGGCGACCTTCGTGTCGAGCCGCCAGCAGGTAGTGGTGTGACTGTTGGGGCGGGGATGGCTGGTGAAATAACCCTAATGGGCACACCAGATAATATTAACTCTGTTCTTGGAGCAACAGACGCTTCTGAGGGTGTATTTGTGGATGCAGGAGATGTCAACGCAGCTTCAATCACTTTATCGGTGAAAGTCGAAGACAACGGCGTGTACTTCGAAAATGCGGGTACCGCATTGGAAGCGAATCAAGATTTCACTATCAATGTGACACCTGTAGCTGATGCACCTACATTGAGTATCAATCCTCAGTTTAATTACATTCGTCAAATTGCGGCTAGCCAAACCGCGAGCAGTCAAGGTTTAGCGATTGTCGGAATCATGGCGGCGCTTACTGATATTGACGAGGTGCTGTCTTTGGAGCTAACGGGCGTACCAGCTAGTGCTGAGGTAACAAGTGGCGTTTCTCCATCAGGCATTAGCTTCGATGGTACCACTTGGACAGTACCAAGCGATGAAATTGATACGCTAGAAATTGTCGCAACAGATACTAACAGTGGTATTGATGTCGGTTCTTACGATATTTCGCTTACGGCGATATCAACGGAATCTAATGGCGATGAAGCGCAGTCTTCACCTGTCCAAATTAGTTTGGATGTGAGTAGTGATAGCGACGATATTGACCAGTCAACCGAAGTGGACGACAGCTATTTAGTCGGCGGAGACACAGGTATCAACTTGATTGGTGGAGACGGTGACGACGTTATTCTGGGTGGTGATGGTGATGACGTGCTTATCGGTGGCTTAGGTTCAGATATCTTAACGGGTGGAGACGGCAGCGATATCTTCAAGTGGACGGTAGATTCTGTTGATGAAGGGGCAGTGGATACCATTACTGACTTCACTGTTAACGAAGACAGTATCGATTTACGTGAAGTTATCTCTGATCTCAATAACTCAATGATCGACATGGATGATCTGCTTGGTCACATTTCGGCAGACTACGATGCATCGACGGAAAGTGTTTCTCTGAACATTACGACGGATGCAAATGTTCAACAGACTATTGTCGTGGAAAACTTAGGTACTTCAATCGACTTCAACGGTCTCAGCTCCAACGAGATTGTAGAGTCATTGCTCAACAACGGTGTTATTGATAACGGATAAACCTGTATGCAACATAAAAATGGGCGGCTCTGATAAGCCGCCCATTTTTTTCGGGAAAGCTTGATTTTAAACAGGAGATATTTGAATCGAAATAGAAAGAAAGAGCGAAGCAAAGGGGTTATCTTGTTACGACGTTATAGTGATAGTTGGAAATTAAAATAGCGATAATTTGACGTTAAATCGCCTAAACGTGGATGTCTAGCAAGCTGCCAATGATTTCATTGTTTTTCTCTATGACAGACGCGCCAACTCGGTTATAACCAGCGGCTTGTGCTAGGTTGATGAGAGATTCAACTTTTTGAGAGGGAAGGCTAGGTGTTGAGGCTGTTATTGCGACATCCGCAACCGCAGCTAAATCGATGTTGTGATCAGAAAGCTCTTCTTTTACCTTACTTACATTATTGCTAATGCCATGTGCAGCTTTCTCGGTCATTTGTTGTGACATCTGAACGATGTGGTGTCCAGATTGAATTCCCGATACAGGCATATCACTACTCCCAACATTATGATAGTGAGAGCATAGGTGGAGTTTATAAAACGTTCAAGTGTTTTATATCAATGACTTGATTAGGCAAACAGTTTGGCAAGCATTTCTCTTTCTTCACCAGATAGAACCGGTTTTTGCGCTTTATTTAGTTTCACGCTGATCTCACCTTGTAATGACTTTAACTGACTTGCCGTTAAATCACTGAGCTTTTGTTTAAGTTCATTAAATTGTTGTGCGTTCATCTCAATACCTTCGTCGTGATTCGGTTTATCCGTCGTTGCCCGAAATTCTTCATCCTTTGGATACAACATATTTATTCAACCAAAATAGATTAGAATTTGATCGATTGCTTTTTGTCCGAATATTGTCAAGGTGTGTTAAGTGATACGTCAGATTTTTCCTAAGAAGGTACATAATTACCCACTTTGGGGTAGGTGGAAACGTAAAAAGAAAAAAGGGAAGCGATATAGCGCTTCCCTCTTACATATGGTTTGAATGTTACTAACTTACTCTGACGGCAAACTTGCTAGCAAGTGAATGAAGCTCTGGGAGCATGCGATAGATAAGATGAAGTTGCTGCAATACCATGCGGGCAGAGCTGTCGTCTTCATCGCGCCATTCGTTTAAGCGTTGCTCGAGTCCAGCATCATCAATATTAGATAGGTCACACTCCTCACAATGCTGGTGAAGCTGTTTATGAAGTACATCCAGATGCTGATGAATACAACGGTGAGCATCTAAAACGAGTTTATGAATTGACTCATCTTCGATGCGAGTTCTGTGCGCGCCTAATGCAGAAATATAGTTCAACATTGCGTGATTTAACGTTAGGAAGCGAAAACTTTCATCAACAGCTGCGCGATATTTGCCAGGCTCCGCCAGCATCGTACTAATCGCAGAAGAGAGTGAGGCATCATTATTGTGGGCCTGGCGGCGAGCGATACGGTAACTCAAATTGTCTTTCTTGCCGATTCTATACTGACCAATGATCTGATCGAGATACTGCTTGTTCGCCTCTATCGCATCCGACATAACTTTGTGAAGCCTTCTCGACTGCCAGTCGGGCAAAATAACTAATACAGCTCCTACTGCAAGTACACACCCGATGAGGGTATCTGCTAGTCGAGGAAGGACAACTGCGTAACCTTCACCTAGTTGATTAAATAAGAAGAGGACGAGCAGTGTAATAAAACCAGTCGCGTACCCATAGTTGTTCATCCGGAAGGCGAAAAACATCACACCAGAGATAACGATAAATACTAACTGGCTTTCTTGAGAAGGGAAAAAAGTCAGCAATGGTACACCAATCAACAAACCAGCTAATGTACCTATTACTCGCGCCGTCAATTTTTGGCGAGTGGCACTGTAGTTCGGTTGGCATACGAATAAAGTGGTTAAGAGTATCCAGTAACCTCGGTCGATGTTGAATATTTGAATGATTCCATAGCCAATCGTTAAGGCAATTGACATACGTAATGCATGCCGAAACAGCATCGAATCTTTGTGTAAATTTGCTGATATACGCTGCCACATCGCCTTTAGCGTGTGTGGGTTGGTATCGGCGAGGGTATCTTCTTCGAGGCCTTCAACATCTGGGTTGTTAATGTTATTAAGCTGTTTTTCTACCGTCGCTAAGTTATTGAATAAATATGTTAACTGCATCAGAAGACGTTTCCAGTGCCCTTGCTTTTGTTCTTCTAGATAAGCAAGAGAGTTTTGTACTTCAGCTAATGCCAGAATAGATTGATCGGTATGGGAATATTCATTTCCTAGCTGAATGGCTAGTGCAATATCACGACACGCTTGGGCTTGAGACTCCAAAAGATATTTAAAACGAAACAGCACATCAGAACGTTCAAATTCGGTCGCTAAATCCTGATAGCGATAATGGCTAGAACTGACGCGTTCGTGAATGTCTTGAGCGATGAAATAAATATTTAAAAATCGGTCACTAGGCCCATCAATGTGACCCCGTTTCGATCGGTTAAGTAATGTGGTTTTACAAGCGTTTAGTGCCGTAACCGTGGCAGCATTGCATTTTGCAGCTTCAATCCGTAGTGGTTGTGGCGTCAAGTTGGTCACAGGATGAAAAAGCTTGGCTTTCGCATCAAGATAATTCGCCATTTGGAAGAACACATTGGCTAAGCTTTGTTGCACCGGTTGAAGGGGCCAAAATATCTGCCAAATCATGGACATGAAGTAATACCAAGCGGCACCGGTTAAAAGCAGTAGTGGCTGAAACCAAATGTTGGTGCTTTCATGTGCGCCAAGCATAGTATAAATAGCGATCAGCAACGAACCAAAAGCAATACTCGCGTACTTAGGACCTATCGCCCCAAGAATGATGAAGCCGAAGGTTGAAATAAATAATCCCAACGCAAAAGCCCAAGGGGTATCGAACAAGATTTCAATTGAAAAAGCAGCAAGCGCAAAACAGAGAAAGGTGAGAATCAGAGCCTTGATGCGTCCAGTGAAACTGTCATCACTTTCAGCCAAAGCAGCAGCAATAACGCCTAATATTAATGGCGTTATCAGCGTGTTTTGCTCGAAGTACCAAGTTGGGATAACCACACCCAGTAAGGTAATAAGGATAAGAACGCTGTAATTTATCGTCTTGTTTGCCCAATATAGCCGAAATTTAGAAGTTGCTTGCACAATGCGCCTTATGTTTCCGATGAAGAACAGGGGGAATACTACCAGACCCACTATAGCGCGTTTATGATTTACTTTAAGAAAAATTCGTGGTTGCTGATAAAATCAGCAGGGATGTCATTGACTTATATTAAAACTGCCAGGTCATGTATTGAGGATTGTAAAGCCAGCTTCAAATAACCTCAGCTTTAGGTTATTAAATCGACAGTAATGTGAATTTTATTAAAGAATAGAAGAAGAAGCTTACTTAGGTGCTCGCCGTTGCTACAATTTAGCGCCTTAAAATGATATAAATCGACAACTTCTAAACTAAAAGGCGCACGTTTCATGCAGCTTACTGCCACTAGCAAAGCACAGTTTTTTATTCAAAATGAGTACCATCACGTCGAAATAAAAGAGAACAGTGTTTTATTAAGCTCGATAGGCAGTGAAGAACATATTCCTTTTACGATCTGGAATGGCAAAGTTAGCGTAAAGCGTGGGTTATTATGGAGCTCTTTACAGTTTTTTGCTCATGAACACGAAGGCAAACAACAAAGCTGGCTAGTCCAAGGTTTACCGTGGCCACAATGCCGAAAGTTCGCGCTTGAGGCCGTTCGTCAATATCAAGAGTGGCACAACACTCAGTGCCGAAAACTGGCTGAGTATCTACCTAAGTGGGAAGAAGAGCTTTACAAACTAAAGCACTTGCCTGCTTACTTATCGCATTCTCAAGTGGTCTCCTGGGTTGAAAGCCTTAACCAAGAGTTAAGCGAGATGAAAACCACCCTAGAAGAAGCCAAAATGCGAATGCCGAATCGTATGTCGCAAATAGAGCCTTGGCTCATTGATACCTCTGAGGCGCTTGGTGAGCGTAATCGCGATTGGCTAGAAGCAGAACGTCCAAATTGGGAAGTGCTGTTTAATCAAATTGAATCCTCTCCTTTGAATTTATCCCAGCAATATGCGGTATTGCTCAACGACGACCACAACTTAGTTCTTGCTGGGGCCGGCTCGGGCAAAACCAGCGTTTTAACCGCACGAGTTGCCTATTTGTTGCAAAGCCATCAAGCTCAAGCAGAAGAGCTTCTCATGTTAGCGTTCGGTCGTGATGCGGCGACTGAAATGAAAGAACGCTTAGTAGATAAAGTGGGCATGGCGGCAGACGGTGTGCGCGTAAACACATTCCATCAGTTGGGTTTGTATATTCTTAAACAAGTCGAACAGCAACCTGTCGAAATTAGTCCTTTAGCGTTGGACGAAAATCAACGAACAGCATGGTGTGTAGACTGGTTGAAAAAACATTGGATGACACCCACCAACTTTAAACGTTGGCAAAAACATTTAGACAAATGGCCGATTGCGTACCTAAAAGGGGATGATGAGTTAGGAAGCCATTCAGAAAATCCAAAACTGATCGCTTGGCTAGATTCGCAGCTGTCTCATTTAGCGGCGGTGGGCTTGACCAAAAAGCAAGTACAAGAAAAGCTCGTAAACCACCAAGACTATACGCGTTTAAATAGTGAACTCGCCTTATGCTGGCCATGTTTTACAGCGTGGCAGAAAATGCTTAAAGAAAGCAACCAAGTGGATTTCCCAACCATGATCAGTCGTGCGACAGATTATGTGAATAAAGGGAAGTTTGTCTCGCCATGGCGCTTTATTATGGTCGATGAGTATCAAGATATCTCTCCAGATCGTCTGGCATTGATTGAAGCACTGTGTGAATCCACTCAGAAACAAGCAGGTGCCACGTTATTTGCTGTTGGCGACGATTGGCAAGCGATCTATCAGTTTGCAGGAGCGGATGTCGATCTTATCACTGGTTTTAAAGAACGCTTTGCTCACTCAACCGTTCATCACTTAGATACAACTTATCGTTTCAACAATCAGATTGGTGATGTAGCGAATACATTCGTGCAGCAAAACCCATCGCAGTTGCCGAAAACACTAAACAGCCACAAACAACGCAAGCAGAAGAGCGTACATACCGCGCCGAGCAATCAAGTGGAAAAGATCTTGGACCACTTGAATCAACAAGCCAAGCAAACCAAGTCAGTTTTATTGCTAGGACGTAACCATTATCATAAGCCCGATTTGTTCGACGATTGGTTGCGACGTTTCCCTAATCTCGATATTCGCTTTATGACTTGCCATGCGAGTAAAGGACGCGAAGCTGACTTTGTGATTATTCTTTCTGTGGATGAGGGGCAATTCCCCGCTAAGAAGAAGCAAATTCACATTGATGGTGCGTTGACGGAGTCCAAAGACAAATTCCCTTACGCAGAAGAGCGCAGGCTATTTTACGTGGCGATTACACGTGCGAAAGAGAAGGTTTGGATTACCCATACTGGTGCGGGATCTGCATTCGTTCAAGAGCTCGTTAATGGTGACTATCCCATCGTGACTTCTCGTTAAATGCAACGTTTAGAATGTTAAAAACAGTAAAGGCGATACTTGGTATCGCCTTTGCTTTATTTGGTTAGCATCAAAGCTTACATGCGCTCAGCAAGATAGGCTTCGTAATCCGGCACTTCGATGTCTACTTCTTGCTCAAGAAGAGGGGAGTTAAACAGGAACTTAGCGGTGGCTCGGTTCGTTGCTACAGGAATATTCCAAACACTAGCAATACGAAGAAGCGCTTTAACGTCTGGGTCGTGAGGTACGGCATTCAGTGGATCCCAAAAGAAAACGAGAACGTCGATTTTGCCTTCTGAAATAAGAGCGCCTAGTTGTTGATCACCGCCCATCGGACCACTGATCATGCTCTTGATCGCAAGTCCAGTTTCTTTACTTAGCATGTGTCCTGTCGTGCCAGTTGCGTAAAGGAAGTGACTCTGTAGCTTTTCTTTGTTTTCTTTTACCCAGCGAAGTAGCTCAGGTTTGCAGTTGTCGTGAGCAACCAAAGCCACATGTTTATGGGTTGGCATGGTACGAATGGTTTTTTGCATCAAGATGTTTCCGTTTGTATGATTTTAAAATTGTTGTGACTCAATAGAACACGTTTTTGGTCTTTCAATCAACAGCCTTAACACGGAATGTCGGCCTATATTCTGACGGAGATAACGATTCTTCGATCGTGTCGTCATGAAGCGTCTTCGGAGTCAGTGGTTTGATGGTTGGTGAGGCATGTTTGTCATACGTTTTACCTCTTAAGTAATGCGTTGCTTGCATCATGGAAAGCCGACCTTGCTGCACCATTTTATCTGTTGGTGCGAAGAGCACTTTGTTACGTAACAGGCCTCGATATACACCATGACTTAAGTACACAGAAACTAGACCGATCTCCTCAGCTTTGCCGGCACTGCGCAGCTCACTGATGGCCGCTTCAATCGCCACTGCACTGCCAACAATGTAATCTATATTTCCCATATCGATCACACGTTGAACTAGGTTACGTTGTAACTCCTTGTCGTTGTCTGCCCAAAATGAGTCAACAATGTTGATATCACTTCCTTGTATCGCTTCATAGAATCCGGCAGTAACGGGTTTCGTACCACCACGAGTTCGCGGCCCCAAAAGTAAGGCAATGTTGGTTTTTCCTGACCCCTTTGGATGGCGAGCTGCCAAATATTGACCCGCTTCGTATCCCATCCAATGCCAGTCAACACCGACAGTCCCTTTTAGCAACTCACTTTGTTCTTCATCCAAGTCGAGTTGGTTCACAGTAGCAAAAACGGGAGTATTCCCTACCCAATTTTTAAGTGAATGCTCGTAAGCCTGTGGGTCCACGGTCCCAAGGATAACGGCATCTGCTCCCCATTGGTTACACAGTGCGAGTTGTTGTTCTTGACGGGTTTTGTTTGGGTAGCCGCCCGCTTCAAGAACTCGTAGCTCGACACCTTCTCTTTTCGCTTCGGACACCATTCCATAGTTTACTGACAACCAGTATGAATCCTTTAGGTGAGGGTATATTGCACATATTTTCTCTGCGGCAACCGCTGGCAAAGAAGCAACGAGGGTTAAAGTGGCTGCAGAATGTTTGAAAAATGTGCGAAATGCGTGTTGATTTTTAACCATGAAATGAAGTTCGTTGGCATAGATTAAGTAAACACTGCAAAATATAACGTAATATGTCGCTGAACACGAACATTAAGGTCATGAAAATATGCTGCTAGCAACTGCAAGCATCGGTCGTAAACTTTTGTTGTCTTTCATTGCGATGGCAATACTGGTCATGTTATCGGCACTTATTGGTGTGTCTGGATTTTCTTTGGTTGCCAAAACCGAAAGAAATGTCGTGGATTCTGCGATTCCCGCCATGATTGAGGCGAGGCAAGTCTCTGAGTTGAGTACTCGTATTATTTCGTCTGTACAAATGTTGTCGAACGCAAGAAACGAGCAGGAAAGAAAGGAGTCAGGGCGAGTGCTGTTCGAACAGCTCGAGTCTTTACTCACTCACATCAAGGAGCTCGGGAGTGAGTCGTTCGATTCTCAATTGTTAGAAGCTTTAGAGAATAACGTCCAGAACGTTATCGACAATTTGGCAGAACTCGGTGTTTCGGTTGAAAAAAAGCTGTGGCTTGCAAAAGAGATAGATACTCGTGTTGAAGAAATGCGTCTGCTCAGTGAAGAGCTAGAACAACTAACTCGTACGCAAGTTCAGAATACAAGCACCATTGCTGTTGCTAACGTCACGCATATTTATGACTTATTAGAATCGAATAAAAAATCGCAAGTTTATCAGGCGCTAGATGCACTGGTGGAGGTCGATCTTGATCTGACTGAGCGATTACATGAACTGCACTTGTTGGCCTTTAAAATGTTGAATCAGATTGAAGAGGCTCGGACATTAACGAATATTGAGCGAATTCAACAGGTTCAAAGTGATTTCGATAGCAACCTCAAAATCATGCAACGCCGTGTACTCGCTGTGGAAGATCCTACGCGCTCTAAGCAAATGAGCCAACTGCTCATAGAGCTTGGTAAGCGTCAGGTCGTATTTTCTATACTGATGCAGCAATACGAGAATAACGAACAGTCACAACAACTGATGCAAAAGACATTAGAGTTGTTCTCAGAGCTTAATGGCACGGTCAACAAATTGGTTGATGATTCAAACAAAACCACTACCGTCGCTGTAGACCAATTGACCAGCACACTGAAATTCGCTCAGTGGTCTTTAACCGTTATTTCAATTGTTGGTTTGATTGTATTGGTGCTGATTTTATGGCGTGTGGTGTACCTTTCTGTTGTGAAGCGGTTAGCTGAATATTCCGCTGCGTTGCTGTCTGTGGCGCAGGGTAACTTAGCGGTTGAGTTGGAAGTGAAAGGCAAAGATGAGTTGGCGCATATGGGGCAGGCCATCATCACGGCTCGTAATACCGCGCAAGCACTAAAAGTGGTAGCAGAGGGTGAAGCTCAAGCCAAGCGAGAGCTTGAGGAGCATAAAGAGCATTTAGAAGAGCTCGTTGAGCAGCGCACTTCGCAGTTAAAACAAGCAAACCGCCGTTTGAATGAAGAGGTTTTGAATCACGCTAAAGCTCGCAAGCAAGCAGAGCAAGCGAGCCGAGCAAAATCGGCATTCTTAGCGACGATGAGCCATGAGATAAGAACGCCAATGAACGGAGTGTTGGGGACAGCACGCTTGTTGATTGACTCAGGCCTCAACCCAATTCAAAAGCGTTATGCAGAAATCATTAATCGTAGTGGTAAAACGCTGCTCGCGATCCTTAATGATGTACTGGATTACTCCAAGATTGAAGCGGGGCATTTAGAAATTCGTCACATGGGCTTCGATTTACACCAAATGGTGGAGGACACTTTCCAGTTAATGAACAGTCGAGCACAAGAGAAGAAGCTGCTGTTCTCCTACCATATTGAAAGTGATGTTAGTCGCTACTGGAAAGGGGATGTCACCAGAATCAGTCAGGTGCTGAACAATCTCGTTGGTAACGCGATTAAGTTCACTGACGAAGGAGAAATTGATATCTACGTTAGCCTGAACCCTGAGGACGAGTCGCAAGTCCTGTTTGAAGTATCAGACACTGGAATAGGAATTGCCAAAAAATACCAGAGAACGTTGTTTGATGCCTTCACGCAAGCTGAAGGTGGGATGAGCCAAACTGGAGGCACGGGGCTTGGACTTGCCATCAGTAAGCGAATCATTGAAGCGATGGGCGGTGTTTTAGAAGTCGATTCCGAAGAGGGAAATGGTAGCCGATTCTGGTTCTCTATTCCGTTAGAGGAAAGCGAACCTGTTGAAACAGGAACTGTGGCAACCGCACGTTGCAAAGTGAAAGCAAAGGTCTTGCTGGTAGAAGATAATGAAGTCAACCGAGTGGTCGCGGAAGGTTTTCTAGAAAGCATGGGGCATCAAGTCGTGATGGCAGAAAACGGCTCACAAGCAGAGCAACTGATCAGCACACAAGATTTTGATATCGCTTTGGTCGACATCAACCTCCCTGATTGTGATGGAACTGAGTTGATCCAACGCTTAAAGCGGATTGAGTGTGATAAGCCGGCCAATAAAGCGCTTGCCGTCACGCCAATGATTGCAGTGTCTGCGCACGTTTTTGCGGAAGAAGTTGAGCGCTATCTAGCCGCTGGTTTTGACGGATACTTGCCTAAGCCATTGGCAAAAGAGGCACTCGCGGCATTGATTCAGGATGCGCTAGACGGAAAGCCGTTGTTGTTGCCACAAAATGCCGACTGTACCCCGTTTGATCAAATTTCGCCTCAAGAACAAGAGCTACAATCAAAGGTCGTTCAAGCACCCCAAAAAAAGGAACCCGATGTGGTTATCATTAATCCGAGCGTGATTGAGTCCGATATGAAAATCTTGGGCAGAGATAAGATGTTGCACATTATTAATCTGTTTAGATCCACCAGCACTGATGTATTAAGCAAACTGCAAGCGTCTGCTGAGGACAATGATAGTAAAGAAGTAAAGAACCTTGCCCATAAATTAAAGGGCAGCGCGGGAAGTTTAGGACTAACTGCATTAATGAACGCTTGCCAAGCAATTGAAGCCGCGGCTCAACCTTTAGATACCTATAATGCGACTAAAGATGATTTAGTTTCTCAAGTGTCTGCATCAATTCAAGCTCTGGATGAGTTAATGGCGAAGTAATCCATCGAGCATTGAAAATAAAAAAACCTCCGGCTTTCCGGAGGTTTTTTCTATTCGGTCATGTCATCTTCCCACTCGAATCGAGTGTCTAGGGCATAAGGGTCATCATCAAAAGGATGTTCCACTTTGCCACGCAAGTATTCGAGTTGATGCTCAAGCATATTGACCGTTTCGTAGTCTCCCTCAGAACAAGCAACGTAAATCTGTTGTTCAAGAGCGGCAATGTTATCTCGGATACCCATGAGAACCCCCTTAAATCATCATCGATTCTCAAAACGATTATAGTCAAGTAATCCAAATTCGATCGGTTGTTTTGTACGGTACCAATTGTGTAAACGATCGCTAAATGACCAGAATTTTTCTGAGCTTCTACGAATCGCAAAATTATCCAATAACTTAACGTAATCGGACTCGTTTTGGATGGCACTAAATTGATCGACAAAATCTTTTACTTGGTTTTCGTTGATCGAGAAAAATGCCGCAGGGTAGCTTCCCACAACGCCGCGTACAATGGTCATGTCATCGTTAGCAAAGTCACGGTTACTTTCTTCATCAAACAAGCTAGAGATGTTTGTGTGTGCATTGTTGTGAAGTAAGGTGAACAATTCATCTTCCCCTGATTTACTTCTCACCATAAGCATAGTGATTTGCGGAACGGTTTTCAGGCCTTCACCACGAACGTGGTCAATACGTTTTAGTTGCTTTTCACTACTCGCAGAAAGAGCCGTGTCTTGAATTTCGTAGCGAGGCAGAAGCACATCTGAGACATGTTCTCTCAACAACTCCACCAACTCCGTTTTTGGATCGTCACTCTTATACTGAACGCTGGTTGGTTGGTTAAACGGCTTCACATTTCGTTGTAAAAAGTCACTCAACTGCGGGCTTTGATCTTTATACCAGCTAGATTGAAGTTCATGGCGCATATCGGCGGGTAACAACGAGATAAAGTTACTTTCGCCTTCTAGACGCAAGAAGTCCATAAACATTCGTGTCATGAGCTGATGGCCGAAGTTACCGTAAACGTCAAACCCAGCAACAAGCAAATAGTGGATACGCTCTAGTAACGCGTAGTCAAGAATCCACACTGTTTTAGGCTGCTCACCAACTAACCCTTGAACAACAGAAGCACTATCAAAATGGCGGAATATCGTTAATGCCGCATTATGGTTGGTGCCATTACCGTCCCAAATTACATCGGTGGATAGGTTTTCACCTTCTTTAAACCAGTTATTAGTGAACTCAGATTTAGCCTCTAGGTAGCGAGCTTGCTGGCGCGCGTACTTGACCCAGTTGGTAACAGGTAGCGTGTTACTTTCTTGTTCTGCCGGTAGTTTTAGGTTATCAGCCTGAGATCGGTAAAACTCATTTACTTCTGGGATGTCTGCTTTATCTGGATCAAGGAAAAACACCCAAAAGCGATCATTGATAACATTCAATGCCAGTTGGCCACGACAAACTGGGCCTTTGATGTATGCCATTATTGTATTTTGTGCATTATCTAGCATGAACTTAAAGCGCGACTTCACTGGAAGGTCGATGAATGATGTCATCGGGTTTGCAGCAACTTCTGGTTCATAACTCGGTAGCTGACTAACCATGTAATCAGCATCAATAAACCAAGTTTTCCAGTTCTCTATGCGTTGCTTGTTTAACGCGAATGGCATGTGAGTTTTATCTACTATGGTCCCTTGCTCTGGAATAATTCGATAAAACACACGTTCAACCCCTGGATCATCGTACGGGCGACGCGTTGAAATACGTTTGACGGACTGTCCTGGTGGTGTAGCAGAGCGGACGAGCGTGAAGAATCGGGGATCTTCATCGAGTTCCGAAAAGTAGAGATGAGATAAAAATAAATGCTCATATATATACCTCGCCATCAGCTGATTTTTCAAATCAGAGTGGTTAAGTAATGCTTCGTACTTATCTATTTGCGCTTGCTCTTTCTCACTAACAGGTCGGTGAACGTTCATTATTGCGCCGTTTTCCAACCAAGTCATGAGTGTGTGGTATTCACTGTTTGATAGGTTTGGCATACCAAAAGGCATGCCCCAGGTTGGGTTATCCTTTTCGTATTGCTCGTATTCTTCAATCGTTGGACAGGTTTGCTCTCGGTCTATCGAAAAGTCAAAGCCTTCTAACTGGACTTGGTCAGGCAATGGGTGGCGCTCTTTTTGCTGTAGCAAACGTGCGATAAGGCCTGCGTCAATGTTGGCTGCCATGCTTTGATCACGTTCGTTGAGAACCGGATGAAAACCCGCATCGCGCCACTCTTGGGTTGTTTCTGCATCTTCGAATAAGCGTGTTGGTGCTGCGGCTGTGAGTCTTGTTCCTTCATATACCAGTGCTTTACTCGCACCACGGTCAATGCCCTCAACAGAAGAGAGCTTAAGCTGACATGGTGCATCGTAGCACGCGTGGCAGACGACACAGCGGTTATCCATAATGGGTTTAACTTCGCTTTGGAAGAAGTTTGCTTGAGGGGTTTCTACGTCAACAGTGCGTTCACGCACGAGCTGTGGACCAAACAGTTGATCATAGTTAAGACCAGCATAGGTTGCACAGCCGGCAAACAAAGTAGCAATGCAAAGTGTAAAAATTAAGCGCAAATTCATTGAGTTATTTTACGTGATTAGAATTTACATTAATTAAAGCAAAATAAGCGGTCAATTACCAAAAGTTGGGTCAATTAGCGTTAATTTTTCTGTTGATTGTCTGAGCGCTTGAAAATGTAACCCTGGCGGTGGACTGTCTGAATTCTGTCTGTTGGAACGCCTTCGTGAACTAGACGCTTTCTCATTCTGCTCATGTGCATATCGAGTGCTCGATCATGTTCAGTAAATTCACGTTTTAGTACTGTTTCGTAAAGAAAATGCTTACTAAGTACTTGATCTTGATGGTGAGTGAGAGTTTGCAGCAGCTTAAATTGAATGCTTGTCAACTGAACAGATTTCTTGTTTGGCAAGTAATTGAGTACCACAGAGTGAGTGCGCTTATCTAGTAATAGCTCCTCATCATTATGGTGAACGCCGTTGTGTTGGCATTGGGAAGTTTTTCCATTTGAAACCTTGGAGTCAAGCACACGGGTACCTTAATTATTAATAGTAGTAAAACGTATTATCATTAATATTTATGTAAAAGCAATCAGGTACTTTATGAGCACTGTGATATGCGTAGACAATCTTAATACTTGAGATTACCAGTAGTGATGAATGGTGCGATGGCGCTCTGAACTAAAGTGCTATTGGAGTGCGTATTAGCTACAAATAACGATGTAATGTTAGGCAAAGATAGAAAGAATTCTCATTTAGTAAATTCGCTTATCCGCTATTTGTGAACTATACATTCTGTTGCAGGAAGCACTTTTCTAATACACACAGAGGTTTATATGACAGCGAAATATGGCGTTAAACGCCGATTAGCGATTCTTGCCGCCGCTTTAATCGGTGCGACAAGTAGCAGTATCGCAGCAGAGAAACCAAATATTCTCGTCATTTGGGGTGATGATATTGGCCAGTCCAATCTCAGTGCTTACACGTTTGGCTTGATGGGGTACAAAACACCAAATATAGACAGTATCGCCAAAGAAGGCATGATGTTCACTGACTATTACGGTGAGCAATCTTGTACAGCGGGCCGTTCTACTTTCATTACGGGCCAAACCGTTCTTAGAACAGGTTTGAGTAAAGTGGGGCTTCCAGGTGCTGATCTTGGCTTGAAGGAAGAGGACGCAACCATTGCCGAAATGCTGAAGCCGATGGGCTATATGACAGGGCAATTTGGTAAAAACCACTTAGGTGATAAAGATGAGCACCTTCCTACTAATCACGGCTTCGATGAATTTTTTGGCAACCTTTATCACTTGAACGCCGAGGAGGAGCCAGAAAACGTCGATTATCCTAAAGATCCTGAGTTTCGTAAAAAGTTCGGTCCGCGCGGCGTTATCCGTTCGTACGCTGATGGCAAAATTGAAGATACAGGACCTCTAACTCGCAAGCGCATGGAAACCGTGGATGAAGAGACGTTAGATGCGGCACTCGACTTTATGGATCGTGCAGTCAAGGCTGAAAAACCTTTCTTTGTCTGGTGGAACGCAACTCGTATGCACTTCCGTACTCATGTGAAAGAAGAGAACTCTGGAAAAACAGGTATCAGCGAGTATGCAGATGGTATGGTCGAGCATGATAACCATGTAGGTCAGCTACTGAAAAAAGTGGATGATTTGGGTATTAAAGACAATACAATCGTCTTTTACTCCACCGATAATGGCCCACACATGAACTCGTGGCCAGATGCAGGTACAACGCCATTCCGTGGAGAGAAAAATACCAACTGGGAAGGTGCGTACCGAGTTCCTGCGATGGTACGTTGGCCAGGTAAAATTAAAGCTGGCTCTGTTTCGAATGATATCATGCATCACATGGACTGGATGCCAACGTTTGTTGCTGCCGCGGGTGATGACAATATCAAAGAGAAATTGCTCAAAGGTTATAGTGCGAATGGTAAGAAATTCAAAGTTCACCTAGACGGCTATAACTTCCTACCATATTTGACTGGTAAAGAGGATAAGGCCCCACGAGAAGAAATTTTTTACTTCTCAGATGATGGAGACTTAACTGCACTTCGCTATAACAAATGGAAGCTGGTCTTTATGGAGCAACGAGCAAAAGGCACGTTGCGTATTTGGGCTGAACCATTCACCACACTTCGTGTTCCTAAGATCTTCAACTTGCGTATGGATCCTTACGAAGTGGCTGATATCACTTCTAACACTTACTACGATTGGATGCTAGACCGTGCTTACATGCTTGTTCCTGCGCAAGCTTACGTAGGCAGATTCCTTGAAACGTTTAAAGAGTTCCCACCAAGGCAAAAAGCAGCAAGCTTCTCGCTCGATCAAGTGATGGAGAAACTAAAAGAGAACCCAAATAAGTAGGAAAAGCTAAGTGAAGTATCACATATAGAAAGAGGCTCATTAACGTGAGCCTCTTTTTTATCTGTAAAATTCTATCTATTCAGGTTTGTAGAAAGCTTGATGACGAAAACGCCTAACGCTTCAATTGACAAGAGTTATAAACAAATTGGTTCGTAGTGGGCTGCCGTTAAGTTGGCTTTGATTTTTTCACGTAGAGCGATGTGGGCTGGGTTGTTTACCTCTCGCTTATGGTAAACGAACTTGTAAGGGATAGAGCGTATCGAAATGGGGCAGGGCAAAATTTGAAGTTTGAGCGCTTTGCTCCACTTGTTTGCAAAAGATTGAGAAACGATCCCTAAACTGTCTCTTTGGGCGACATACAGCGCCATGCCTGCTAGCGAAGATGTGATCAAGTCGACTTTTCTTTCTTGAATTGTTTCCTTTGCTAGTTGCTCGAACCCCGACATGTTGTTCCATTTTCCTGAAAATAAACAGTGAGTTTCCTCATAAAATTGCTCTTTTGTGAGCGTGCCGTGTACACGGGGATGGTTCTCACGACAGATAACCACGGCTTCTTCCTCATAGGCATCTTCAATAATAAACGCTGCATCTTTCGTGATCACCGTATCGATTACTAGATCGACTTTTTGTTGTCTTAACAGCTCAAATAATAGGAACTTTTCGGGTGGTGATTCATAAAAAATAGTGTTCTTTATTGGGTCCATAATGTGCAACAAAATTTCCGAACAACACACTTCAAAATGATTTTTATCAGATATCGCATTGTCAATAATATTAACCGCTTGCTGGAATTGCGGCAGTAATTGATAAGCGGTGGAGGTTAGTGCGATACCTCGTCCTTTTTTAACGAATAATTGCTTATCTACGACTTGCTCTAAACGCTTTATTGCAGCGCTCACAGCAGGTTGTGTAAGCCCTAATTGTTCCGCGGCTTTTGTATAAGATTGAAACTCCGCAACAACAAGAAAAGTTTGGATCAAATTCAAGTCCATAACGTCACTCATAAATTTAATTTATAGGTTAACTAATTTTGACTGCATTTATCGCCTGAAATTAGTGCTTTATCTTATATCAACAATGGTATTGAAAAGCGAATACCGTTTTTTACGCACTAGCGAACTCTTGGAGATAATATGAAAAATGCGACCAAAACGAGCAGTAAAAAACTCGTACTTAACGCATGTACGTTAGCATTAGGCGCTGCATCTGCAGTTGCACATGCAGCGGACAAACCCAACATTCTTGTCATCTTTGGTGATGATGTTGGTTACTGGAACCTTAGTACCTATAACCAAGGCATGATGGCGTACAACACGCCAAACATCGATAGCATTGCTAAAGAAGGTGCGAAGTTCACTAACTTCTACGCACAGCAAAGCTCGACAGCAGGCCGTTCTTCATTCATCACTGGTCAAATGCCAAAACGTACAGGTCTATCAAAAGTGGGCTTACCAGGCGCTCCGGAAGGTATCTCGGAAAAAGATCCGACGATTGCAACCGTGCTTAAACAAATGGGTTACGCAACCGGACAATTTGGTAAGAACCATTTAGGTGACCGAGACGAGCATCTTCCTACCAACCACGGTTTTGATGAATTCTTCGGCAACCTATACCATTTGAACGCAGAAGAAGAGCCAGAGAACGTGGATTACCCTAAAGATCCGGAGTTCAAGAAGAAATTTGGCCCTCGTGGCGTTATCCATTCTTACGCTGACGGCAAAATCGAAGATACCGGTCCACTAACGCGTAAGCGTATGGAAAATGTCGATGGTGAGTTTCTTGATGCCGCAGAGAGCTTCATAGAAAAGCAAGTAAAAGCGGACAAGCCGTTCTTTACTTGGTTTAACACCACTCGCATGCACAACTTCACACATGTTCCTGAAGAATACCAAGGTAAAACAGGTGCCGGTTTCTACGCGGATGGTGTTAAGCAGCACGATGACCAAATCGGTCAGCTACTTAACAAGATCAAAGAGTTAGGTGTGGATGACAATACAATCATTGTTTACACCACTGACAACGGCCCTATGGTTGATTTGTGGCCGGATGCTGGGATGACACCGTTCCGCTCAGAGAAAAACACTGGCTGGGAAGGGAGTTTCCGTGTGCCAATGTTGATTAAATGGCCTGGAAAAATTGAGGCAGGTAAAACATTCAACGGCATGATGTCATTAGAGGACTTTTTCCCGACACTAGTTGCTGCGGCAGGTGATACCAAAGTTAAAGACGAATTACTAAAAGGCAAAAAAGTTGGCGATGTGGACTACAAAGTTCACCTAGACGGTTACAACCAATTGCCATACTTAACGGGTAAGTCAGACAAATCCGCACGAAATGAGTTCGTTTACTGGAGCGACGACGGCGATCTTGTGGCATTGCGCCAAGGAAAGTACAAGTTCCACTTTATGATTCAAGAGAATGAAACGGGTATGGATGTATGGCGTAAGCCGTTCACTAAACTTCGTGTGCCACTGATCTTTGACTTGAGCATTGATCCATTTGAACGAGGCGATCAAGGCATGGGTTATTCTCGTTGGATGTACGAGCGTTCATTCTTAATGATGCCAGCAATGGATACAGTGAAAGAGGTGATGGGTACATTCAAAGAGTTCCCTCCTCGTATGGAAGCAGGTTCGTTCGTACCTAAGTCTTCTAAGTAAATTAAGATTATATAGCGCTTTTTGGAGCGCTATATACCCAAATAGCTTCACTTTTGCTGTACAGCGCTCAGGAGGTTATTTGGGTATATGTAATAGTGAGAAACGTATGAGTAAGATTTCCCCTCGCCATTCTACTACTATGCCTATTGTTCCCCTTAAAACGGCGTCTAAAGCGCCGGTTCTGGGCGCGTATGACCGTCGATTCCATGTGATGGCAAAGCCAGGCGGAGCAAAGTGCAACATCGATTGTCAGTACTGCTTTTATCTGCATAAAGAAAATCTACTGCACCAAGAAAAGCAGCCAAAAATGGACGACGCAACACTGGAAGCGTTCGTGAAAAGCTATATCGAAAGTCAGGATGGCGAAGAAATTGTATTCTCATGGCAGGGCGGGGAGCCGACGCTGCTTGGGTTGGACTATTTCCGCAATGTCGTAGCTTTGCAAAAGAAACATCAGCCGAAAGGCGTTCGCATTGAAAACGACCTTCAGACCAACGGCATTTTGCTAAACGATGAGTGGTGTGCGTTTTTAAAAGAGCACAACTTCCTAGTTGGCTTGTCGATTGATGGGCCACGAGAGCTGCACAACAAATATCGCAAAACCCGCAGCGGTAAGCCAACGTTTGATCTCGTGATGAAAGCGGTAGATAAGCTCAAAGCGCATGGCGTGAAATTCAACGCGTTGGTCACGGTGAATCGTCACAATGCGAAATACCCGCTCGAAGTATATCGATTTTTAACCCAAGAATTGGGTGTGACTTATATTCAGTTTGCGCCGGTGGTAGAAGCCAACAACTTCCAAACAACCGCGCCGCAGTTTTGGAACGAACAGATGATCCCAACCAAAGGCAGTGTTCTGGCTAAACCGGGGCATCCAATGTCGATTGTAACGGATTGGTCAGTCGATCCTGAAGACTGGGGACGCTTTTTAATGGCGACCTTTGAAGAGTGGGTGAATAACGATCTTGGCCGTGTGCTGGTTAATCTGTTTGAAACCGCGGTGGCGCAAGTAATGGGGAAACCGTCTCAGCTTTGCGTGACGGCGGAGTTTTGTGGCAAAGGGTTGGCGATTGAGCACAATGGCGACGTGTTCAGTTGCGACCACTATGTGTATCCAGAATACAAACTCGCCAACATTCATGAACACTCACTGAATGAAATGGCCTTCTCTACAAGACAATATACTTTTGGCATGGCAAAACGCGATTCATTGCCGACGTATTGTAAGCAATGCCCTTACTTGCCTTATTGTTGGGGTGAGTGCCCAAAAAACCGTTTGATCAAAACGCCGAATGGTGAGAGTGGTCTAAACTATTTGTGTTCGGGAATCAAAATGTTCTTTGATTATGCGTTACCGATGTTGGTTGGTCTTGCACAACTTCTCCAATCTCAAGAACCGCAAAGATAACATAGTGAATATAACCTTAAGTTATTTCATTTGTTCTTATACTTAAATATCGAAAAGACGGCTTAAACCATTGAAAAGGTATCCTATGAACCACGCACAACAAGCGATAAAAGAACTCATCGAACAAACAGAAAAAAGCGTCATTGGACAAAGCCACGTGGTTCGAGCTTTAGTCATCGGGTTATTAACAAATGGGCATATTCTGCTAGAAGGTTTACCGGGAACGGCAAAAACACGTTCCGTAAAATCTTTGGCGAACTTGTTAAACACCAGTTTTGGTCGAATCCAGTTTACGCCGGATCTTTTACCATCTGACGTGACGGGTACTGAGGTTTATCAAGAGCTGGATGGTAAGCCGCAACTCCACTTTCAACCTGGGCCCATTTTTAACAGCATTGTACTTGCTGATGAGGTCAACCGTGCACCTGCCAAAGTACAAGCGGCACTGCTTGAAGCCATGGCCGAAGGCACAATCACGGTAGGCGATAAAACTCACGTATTGCCGGACTTATTTATGGTGCTTGCAACGCAAAACCCAGTAGAGCAAGAGGGCACGTACCCACTGCCAGAAGCGCAAATGGACCGCTTTATCATGAAGGTTACCGTCGATTATCCAGAAGATGACGCCGAACGTGACATCATTCGTTTGGTGCGCAGTGAAGAATTGGGTGCGGAAACCAGCAGCGAAATTATTACGCCAAAACACATTGAGCCAGACGTGGTGCTAGAAGCGCGCCGTCAGTTACCAAACATCGTGGTATCGGACCTAGTGGAAAACTACATCGTTGCGTTAGTGATGGCGACTCGTAAGCCAGAGCGTTATGCCGATTCAAACTTAGCAAAATGGATTGAGATTGGCTCTAGTCCTCGTGCTTCCATCGCACTCGACAAATGCGCTCGTGCGTATGCGTGGATGCAAGGACGTGACCATGTGACTCCTGACGATGTGCGTGCCATGGTTCCGTCTGTATTGGGCCACCGTTTTTCTTTGACCTACGACGCACTAGCAGACGGAGTCGATCACCAACGAGTCGTACAAGAGCTGCTAGATTGTGTAGAAATTGGGTAAGTGGGAGGCATTATGGCTAAGCCAACTCTTGCGCCAAAATCACAGGGGATGGATCCCCGTTTGTACTGCGATTACGCTCGTTTAGTACGTCTGCAAGCACAAGCAGAATCATTCAGTTTACTTCCTCACCTAAAGGCGGGTAGCGTACTCTCTGGCCGACACAATTCGTTGTTTCGCGGTCGTGGATTGAACTTCGAAGAGCTGCGCCATTACCAATTGGGTGACGATATTCGTAACCTTGATTGGAAAGTTACGATGCGTACGGGTAAGCCGCATGTACGCAGTTATACAGAAGAAAAAGATCGCAACGTAATCGTGTGTGTCGACCAGAGAAGCACAATGTTTTTTGCTTCGACGCAAGTAATGAAATCAGTTGTCGCGGCAGAGATCGCAGCGATGTGTGGGTGGCGAGTATTAAAAGATGGCGACCGAGTCGGTTTTGTCATCGCATCCCAGCAGGCGTTGTTTCACAGCAAGGCACAGCGTTCGCAAAACGATCTTCTGGCGCAACTTAAACGTCTCGCTAAAGCCAATCAATCGCTCAATGTGGACTCCCGCAATTCCGAAAAAGCAACGTTCAGTCAATGGATTGAGCTTATTAAACGCATGAAGCTCAAGCAATCCACTTTGATTTTTATCAGCGACTGGAGCGACTGCGAGGAGCACCATCTTGATCACCTTAAACAGCTACAACAGCACAACGATGTTCTTGCAGTGATGGTCAGTGACCCATTAGAACAAGCGCTACCAGACGATTTGGCAAAATCGAAATGGGTGGTTGGTGATGGGCAGTATCAACTCAATTTAGACAGCAAAGCAAAGGTAGAAGCTGCGAGCGCAAAGCTTGAGGCTCGAACTAGCTTACAGCGTCAATCACTCTCTCAACTTATGGCGATGAAACACCTTCCGCACATCGAACTCGATACGACAGGTGAGCACATTAAACAATTCCAAAAACTGGTAGGAGGGCGTTAAATGAGTGATCTTCCTACGCCTCCGAGTACCTACATACTCAGAGAGCTGCATGATGTGGCTGTACCACCCAGCGTGAGTTGGTACCCGCAAACTATTGGCTGGAAAATTTTAGCGGCGGTTGTGCTCATTGCATTGGTGTATGTCGTATATCGATTGGCTCGGCAATGGTGGCATAATCGTTACCGAAAAGAAGCTCTACTGGCGATTTCGCAAATCAAATCGAGCGACAAAGACATGCCAAAAGTATTGTTCTCTGTGCTTAAAGTAGTGCTGATTCATATTGATAGCCGCAACGCGAAATTGTTTGATACCGCCTTTCTGCGCAAGCTCGATGCGCTGTATCCGCAAACCGAAGATTCTCAAGCAAACTCGCAAATGGTTTTTAACGATGAGCTTTCAAAGTGCTGGCTACAAAGTATTGTTGACCCAAGCGTTACGCTAACCAACGAAGAGCGAGTAACGCTTATTGCTCGTGCGAAAAACTGGGTGAGTGAGCACCGTTGTGATGCTCAAAAAAGCGCGGCAAATAAATCACCACGATTGAAACGCAAAGCACATCAGGGAGGTCAACATGAATGATCTTCTTGCATCGATAACTGGTTTGTCTGGTTTTGAATTTGCTCACCCAATGTGGTTTCTGGTTTTGCCCTTGCCGTTGGTGGTGTACTACTTGGTGCCCGCATATCGCACTAAGCAAATGGCGATCAAAGTGCCGTTTTTTAGTCAGCTGGTGGAAGCGATTGGCGAGACGCCATCAGAAGGTGCAAGCCAGTTGACCCCGAGTTGGTGGCAGCGAGCAACGTTAATTCTTTCATGGCTTTTGGTGGTGTGTGCGATGGCAAAACCCACCGTGTTAGGCGAGCCTCAAGTTCGCGCGAGTTTAGGCCGCGATGTGATGGTGGTGGTGGATCTTTCGGGCTCCATGGCCGAGCCAGATTTCACCTCACGTACAGGCGAAAAAATTTCTCGTCTTGATGCGGCAAAAGAAGTGCTGTCGGAGTTTGTTCAGTCTCGTAAAGGTGACCGATTAGGCTTGGTGCTTTTTGGTGATGCTGCTTTCGTGCAAACGCCATTTACCGCAGACCAAAAAGTGTGGCTCGAACTGCTTAACCAAACCGATGTGGCAATGGCAGGGCAGAGTACCCATCTTGGTGATGCGATTGGCTTAGCGATTAAAGTTTTTGAGCAAAGCGATAAGTCGCGTGGTGCTTTAGAACAAGATCAAAACCGTGAAAAAGTCGCGATTGTATTAACCGATGGTAACGACACGGGCAGTTTTGTTGAACCGATTGATGCGGCGAAAGTTGCGAAAGCCAAAGGCGTGAGAGTACACGTCATTGCGATGGGCGATCCGGAAACGATAGGTGAAACCGCGTTGGATATGGACACGATTCATCGCATTGCGAAAGAATCCGGCGGTGAAGCGTTTGAAGCACTCAACCGTGATGAACTATCGGCTGCCTACGACGAAATTGGCAAACTGGAACCTCAACTTTACGAAAGCACCACATACCGCCCAAAACAAAGCCTTCATCATTACTTGATGGCGTTAGTGGTCATCATGCATTTGCTCGCGTTCAGCGTCGCAACACTTAAAAGAAGGGCTGTTACACGATCATCATTAGGAGAGAGCGATGTTTGATTCTCTTAGTTGGACGCAATTCTTTACGCAGTTTCATTTTATTCGACCACTGTGGTTACTGGCTTTGGTCCCCATGTTTTTCTTGGTGTGGTTACGCTGGCGAGAAGAAAGCAAGCCAAGCTGGAAGGATATTCTGCCCGAACATTTACGCAATGCTTTGACGATAGGTGAGCGAGGCTGGCGTAAGCAACTGCCGCTTAAGCTCTTGATGCTGATTGTGTTCATCGCCATTGTGATTTGTGCAGGCCCAACGTGGCAACGTGAATCTTCCCCCTTTGGCGAAGATAAAGCCTCTCTGCTGGTGGTGCTTGATAACAGCGAATCGATGCTGCAAAAAGATCTCCCACCAAGCCGCCTTGAGCGTTCCAAACAGAAAATACGCGATTTGCTAGCCGTGCGAAAAGGCGGAAAAACGGGTTTAGTCGTGTTCGCGGGCAGTGCTCATGTCGCGATGCCTATAACTCAAGACAGCAAAGTATTTGACCCGTTTTTGGCGGCCATTACGCCAGAAATTATGCCCGTGCAAGGTAAGCTTGCCGAAAAAGCATTGCCGTTAATTGACCAACAATTGCAAGGTCAACCAGGCTCCACCGTTCTGTTGGTGAGTGATGGCGTTAATCCAGCCACGATTGAGCAATACCAAGCGTATTTCTCGGGCAAACCTTATCAACTGTTAATTCTTGCGGCAGGGAATGCTGACATTGTGAGTAACAACCCAATGGATTTGGATTCTCTACAAAAACTGGCTAGTCAGACTAACGGTCGATTGGTGGAAGTGACCGTCGATAATAGTGATATCGAGCAACTGAATCGATACGTTGAGCGCAATATGCAGCTTAATGGCGAATCTTCAATGCCTTGGAAAGACATGGGGTATCAACTTCTGTTCCCAATCGCGCTGATCATGATGCTGTGGTTTAGAAAAGGGTGGTTAGTGCAGTGGTGCGTGATTGTAATGGTGAGCGGCACATTATTGATGCCAACAAGTGCATTGGCCGAGAACATTTCAGTTAAAGCCGAGCAGCCACAAGTTGTGCAAAAAGTGACGGCTTTCGACAAGGTGACGCAATGGTGGTGGGATTTGTGGCTAACGCCAGATCAACAAGGACAGCGTTTGTTCAACCAACAAGCGTATTTAGAAGCCGCGAAACACTTTGTCGATCCATTACGCAAAGGGACGGCGTACTACTACGCTAGCGAGTTTGAACTCGCCCACAGTGCGTTTTTGGAAATGCAAAACGACCCGTCCGAAGAGGTTCGAGATTACGGTCTTTATAATGCGGCGAGTGCATTGGCGCGTCAGCGTGAATATTTGGCTGCACGTGACTTGTTAAAATCCCTAGCCAACAAGCCAACGTTAAGCGAGAGGCTAAGACCGGATGTTGAGCATAACTTGAAAGTGATTGGTGGTATTGTAGAGGACATCAACCGGATGAGTGAGAGTCAGGCAGGAACGGAGCAAGAAGCATCAACCGAGCTAGGCGATAACCCTCAAACCGCAGAAGGGGCGGATGAAAAAACGTCAGCGGAGTTGATGATTAAAGAGACGTTAAGTGCAGACGACATCTTAGGTAGCCAAGAATTAGCCGACAAATGGTTAAAGCGAGTCGAAGCGGATCCTAAATACTTCTTAAATGCGAAGTTTCAGATTCAATTGCGTTCAATAGAAACCGGAGAATCAACCTCTACTGCGAACGAAAATACAGAGGAGGCGGTGCAATGATGAAAAGCCACCGTTTTACGCACTTTGCTTTACCCTTGTGGTTAGTTATCTGTTTCGGTTTCCTCCTGAGCAGTAGTGTGTTGGCTCAAGATATTCGTGACGTTCAACGAGAGCATGGTGTTGAGTTACAAGCGTGGGTTGGTCAACAACCAACGGCTGGAGAGAAGCGGAAAACACCAAGTTTTAGCGTCAATGAGCAAGTTATTTTAACCATCGAAGTGGCAACGCCGCGTTGGTTTACGGGTGGTACGAGAATTGGCAATATTGAAATACCCAATGTTATCGCCAAACAGCGTAATCAACTAGCAACCAACTTTACTGAGCAAAAAGAGGGACAAACTTGGTCGCGTCAACGCTGGGAAGTGACTTTGTATCCTCAAGCTTCTGGTGATTTTGTGATTCCACCTGTCGCAGTGGGCGTTCAGGTGTCGGCGCCGGACGGCGAGAAGGTGTCAGGCACACTTTACACGCAGCCGATTAAGTTCAAAACCGTATTGCCATCGGGCCTGCTGAGTGGTGAGACACCTTGGTTTTCTGCAACAGATGTAGAGGTAAAGCAAGAGTGGGATACCTCCACTGAGTCACTCAAAGTTGGGGATGCAATCACGCGTAAAATCACCATTTCGGCTCAAGATTCACTATCTGTATTGCTACCAGACTTGTTGAAAGGAGAATCAACAACCCGTTATCAAGCGTATCCTCAACCCCACCGTTTGACAGATACGCAAACACGTAGTGATTACCAGTCAACACGCACAGAAGAGAGCGTGTACGTGATTCAACAAGGTGGTGAATTAACCCTGCCGGATTATGAGTTCCGTTGGTGGAACAGTAAGACTCAGCAAGTGGAAACGGTGATGTTAGAGGGCAAAACTTTTGCCGCGAAGCACACGTTGAAGTCCTTCATCAGAACGTACTTTGAATGGATTGTTTCCACGCTTGTGTTGCTGGGTTTTGTGATTATTTCATTGGTAGCCATTAAACGTTACTACCGCAACAGACCGACACCAGCATGGCTGACGTTCCACCGTTTGTTAAAGGCTAAACGTTGGTCTGAAGCAAGGACCATATTGTACAAACAATTGCGTTTAAATACGGCCGAGCTAGAAATGACCAAAGCCGATACGAGTGAATCGTGGCAAAAAAGTGCGTCGCGAATGCAAAATGGTGAAAATAGCGCTCATTTACTGAAGTCGATGTGGCGCAAAGTCCAGACCAAACAAAAACGCTTTAAATTCCGTATTCCGCGAGCGTTACCAGAATTGGACAAAGTCATTGGAAGAGATGGCAATGAATAAAACGGGGCGCTAATATAGCGCCTCGTTTTTATTAAAGAATAGAGTTCAAATGAGCCAAGAGTTTATGCGCCGCGCATTGGAAGTGTCCAAAAATGCGCTTCCTGAATGTCAACCCAACCCGCCGGTTGGCTGCGTGTTAGTGAAAGACAATCAAATCGTTTCTGAAGGTCATACTCAAGCGATTGGTGGCAATCACGCGGAAGTGGAAGCGCTGAATGCGTATCAAGGCTCGTTAGAATCGGTGACGGCATACGTTACGCTGGAACCGTGTTCGTTTGTTGGTCGCACGCCAGCTTGCGCGGTGACATTAGTCAAATCCGGCATAAGCAAAGTCGTCGTAGCCATATTGGACCCCGACCCGCGCAACAGTGGTCGAGGTATTGAGATTCTAAAACAAGCAGGTATAGAGGTAGAAACGGGTTTGTGCGGCGAGGAAGTCAGCGAGTTTCTTACCCCTTACCTAGGCAAAGCCTAAGTCAAGCTTTACGTTGCACTATGGTGCCAGTTTATGTGGTGAATGAAGTGCGTCAAAATTGAGTTAAAACTTATTAAAACAAGCGATACCGCCCATTTATTGCACTTGGCTACGTGAAGGATCATGCTGTTAGATTAAAATAGAGAAAGTGACTTTTGAAAAATTTAATAGCATGAAACCGACCGACCTTAATCTTATTCCCATTTTCACTGCCATCTATGAAGAGCGTAACTTGTCTCGGGCGGCGGCGCGTTTAAACATCACCCAGCCTGCGGTGAGTAAAGCGCTAGCAAGGCTACGTGATATCTACGATGATCCATTGTTTCATCGTTGCGTTAAAGGTGTCGAGCCTACCTCGTTTGCGATGGATATTTATCCTGCTCTTCTAGCTTCAGTACAAAATTTCACTTCGACATTATCGGCCTCTAGTGAGTTTGACCCTAAAGTGTCGAATAGAGTGTTTTCTATTGCCTGTGTGTCCGTTGCAAGCTTTGAGTTGCTACCTCAAGTCATGAAACAAATCCGTGTGTCGGCGCCAAATGTTGCATTAGAAGTACATCCGCTTTTTACGGAAGATTTTGAAAGTGATCTGCGGTTACAACGATACGATTTGATCATTGATATCACACCAAGAGCAAGAACGGTGTTAAAACTGGAAACTGTACTTACGGAGCGTTTGGTGGTGGTATGTAGCGAAGCGCATCCACGCCTGAATGACGAGATTACGGCTGAACAATTTTTTGAAGAAGAACACGTAGTGGTTTCGCAGTGGCAGAGTCGTAAGAGCTTGTTAAACGCCGATGACATTGTCGACTTGGATAAGAGAAAGATTAAGTATCGAGCCTCAGGCGTACTAGAAATGCTCCCAATTATTTGTGGTAGTGAATACATTGGTTTAATGCCAGAGTCGATGATCAACTTGTTCAATAACACCTATCATGTTAAATCTTTATCAATGCCATTTGATGAACAAATGTATGAGCTTTGCACAATCTGGCATCCTAGTCGCACAAACGACAGCGCCCATCAGTGGTTGCGTTCACAGATTAAGCAAGCAGGAAAAGTCATCAACCAATAGGAAGTGCAATGAAAAAGACAATACGTGCCATCCTTAACGGAAAAAAAGCTGGGAATCCAGAGTTAAGAGATGCAATCATGAAAATGAGAGACAAAGGCATCGACGTACAGGTGCGTGTGACGTGGGAATCTCAAGACATGCCGCGGCTAGTAAAAGAAGCGGTTGATGAAGGCATTGAACGTATTGTTGTCGCTGGTGGCGATGGGACCGTCAATGAGGCGGCTTCTGCGATTATTCAAATTGACAAAGAAAAACGTCCTGAGTTAGCCATTATTCCACTTGGTACCGCCAATGACTTTGCTACCGCTATTCAAGTACCTAATTCCATTAAGGCGTCTTTATCTCTTGCTGTTGAGGGGCAGTCCGCTTTGGTCGATTGCGTCAAAGCGAACGATCGCTGCTTTATTAACGTGGCAACAGCAGGGTTTGGCGCAGAAGTTACAGCAGAAACGCCTGTTGAACTCAAAAACTTTCTTGGCGGCGGAGCTTACACGCTAACTGGTGTTGTAAAAGCACTTGGCTTTAAACCATATGACGGAACAATAACGATTGAAGGTGGTGCGTATCAGGGAGAAATGTTGCTCGGTGCGTTTTGTAATGGGCGCCTTGCTGGAGGTGGGCAAGAGTTAGCTCCAAAAGCGATGATTAATGATGGGCTGATGGATCTAACATTGGTGCGCCCATTTTTACCTCATGAGCTGCCTAAAGTAATCGACGAGATCAATAACCCGAGTGAGAAAGGAGAGTTTGTGAAGTACACAAGAGCAAGCTGGTTGGAGATAGACTTCCCGAATCCATTACCTCTTAATTTAGATGGAGAACCCTATCATTCGAGAACCATTAGATTTGATGTTCAGCCTAAGAGTATACGATTAGTCGTACCGCAAGATTGTCCTTGCTTGACTAGCTAAACGAGCGTTTTCCATGATTATTGCGTAACACAGCCACTAAAATGTGGCTGTGTTGTTTGTGTTGAGGTATTAGTCAACTTCTTAACGTTTTTGAATGGTCTCAACGTCTATCTGCGTAGCTGTCCAATCTGAATCAACCTCTCCTCGAATCATTACGGTATCTTTTGGTGTCACTTCTTGACCCATCCAATCTTCGTTGTCGATCTCTACTTCGATCTCACCAGTGTTGTCTTTGAACAAGTAAGTCTCGTTACCAAATGATTGAACAATATGCCCGGTTAGCACTACAGCGCTGTCGTCGGTTGCGTTGCGCGCCTCTTTCACCGTATTGATTGCACTGACTTCCGGACCATTAAACGCGGCGAAAGCCGAGCTTGAAAGTAGAGCAAGCATGGATGTTAACAATACTCTTTTCATTATCATCTCCTTATATTAGAAGTAATAAGTTGTGCCTACGTTAAAGGATGCAGTGTTTGCGTAGCTGTCTAGTTGGTATTTAGCGTTTGCGCCAATGGTGAGCTTTGGCAACACTTGGTATTCCGCGCCCACAGAGAACATTGCGCCTAACTCGTTGCTTTTCTCCGAGCTATGGAAAAGCGTGTTGCTTATTTCCACATCGTCATTCGCGACAAGCTCATATTCTTGATGTTGAGCAACCTTGGCGTCGTATTGTGTGTAAGTTAAACCCGCTTTGAACTTTGTTGTCCATTTGTCACTTAATGCATAGCTAAACACTGGTGCTAGCGAGACTTGTTTGGCTGTGATAGAAGAATCCCAATCCATTTCATGATGGTAATCTTTGCCATCAATTGTCTTGATACCAAGGTTCTTAGAACGGCCGTCATCAAGGTCAAACTGACTGTAACCTAGCTCAATTGCCCAATTGTCATTAAACGAGTAACCGATAAATCCTGAGAAAATACCATCCTCAAGTTCTGGATTAAGTGTTACATTTTCAGATGAAAAGTGAGGTTCCAAGTCATGGTCAGTGGTGCCTAGTCCATATTCCAGACCTACATAAGGAGCCGCAGATACCGAAACTGAGCAGGTAACGAGTAACGCAAGAATGGTTTTGTTCATTTTATTTTTGCCTCTTCAAATCAACTTAATGAGTAGAAGCGCATTGTGTGTGATGAAGCGTGAAGTGATCGTGAAGAAACGAAAATATTTCAGAAAAAGAGCAAGGTGCGGTAAAGAAGAAATTGTTTTAATGAACATGCGCCAAGCTCTTTATATAAAGAGAGTTAACTTGCGGCGACGTAACACACCGCAAATGGCACATTAAGGCGGGTAAACTCTTTAATCCAACGCCATTGGTTGTCTTGGAGTTTATCGCCTGGCCCTTTTACTTCAATCCATTCGAACTCGTTTCCTTTAAAAGCAATCAGATCAGGCATCCCATTGCGGTAAAGCTTTAGGTCACTCAATTGTATTTTAAATAGCGCCATCAACATGTTAGTTGGGATTGTATCGAGTGCTGTTTCGAGTAGTTCTTTACTTATTAAGCTCCAATGCACAAATGGATTGCTGATACCAAACTTCTCATCGTATCTAGTTAACAACGTATAAGTATTGCCCGTTTCCAACATATCAAACGTCGCATCTATCAAAGCTTGGCGTTTGGTAACAAAATCAGAATGGTACAAATCCAGAGGACGATGTTGATAGGCATTGATGAATGCGCCTTCGATGGGAGCGAAAATCGCATCCCAAAAAGTGAGACCAAGTAATGCATTAAGCAGTGCATTTTCGGCGTAAAATACAGTCCAGCCTAAGGACTCAAAATACGCTTTGCTGGCGAGTTCGACTCTCTGTTGAGATAAATCCAGTTCAAGGCGGTATTCCGTACAGGTTGGCTTCGTCACTCTTGGCACTTTCTCGCCTTGTTTTCGTTTTAACCGTTGCTCAAGTTTTTGTGCAACTTCGAGCTCAGACACATCGATCGGTGAGTTAAGCATATCTGTGACAATGTCACAAAATAAATCATCATGGTTTAATTTGTCATAGATACGTGCGCGTCGTTCTCGGCTCGGTGTGAGTTGAGTTTGGCCAAATAGAGATAGGGCGGTCTCTAGATCATTAAGCCGTTCGTAATCACGTGCTATGTCATTCAACATGTGCTCGCGTTTACGATCTACGTAACGGTGTTTAACGGGCTGAGGCATTGCCTCAATTAATAAGTCGAGATTGGCTTTGTCTTTTCGGTCAAATTGCCAGTACAGGTTGGCCAACTGGCTCAGTTCAATTAAGCGGTCTATTTGCTCACGTGAATCAAAGAAACGGCGCACTTTACTCAATTGATATTGCTCGAACTGATGCAAACCTAAGTCATCAAGCACAAACTGACTTAAGTCTTGATGGGTGTTGGCAAAAAACAGAGTGAGTAACACGTCGATCATATGAGCAGAATTGAGTTTGACGATCGTAAACTCAAGCCGCTCTATACGATCAAATTCCGTATTACTCAAATGTTCGACAAGGGCGTCTTTCTTGAGTGATTTCGGCAGTTCGGGATAAAGCGCGGAGATTTCTGGTTTGGTCAGTAAATTAGCCGCTAACTCTTGATGAGAAAGGGGGGGGGAAAGGGCTACAAACTCATGCTGACTCAATTCTGCCAGTGCTTCATTGATAGAAGGTATTTCTTGATAACTCAGCTTATCACTTCGAAACCAACATCCCTTTCGGCTGTATAAACGCACCAAAAGGCACTGGGCGTGTTTGCTCAAAGAATCAAACGAGCAAAGCCATGCGTGTTCTTCCTTGGTCAGTAAATCGCTGTACCAAGTTATTGCGTGATGAGTCAGCTTGAAGAAGTTCTCTAGATAGTAGTCTGGTGCAAGTTCGATAGGGCTTTCCATAAACGACCGATAACAAAAAAGGCTTAACCCATAGGTTAAGCCTTTTCGCTATCAAATCAATTCGCAATTATGCGTTTTTTAGCTGTGCTACTTTCGCTTCAGACAATGGCTTAGTGATGAACGCTAGTACGATACATACTGCCATCATTGCTGAAGAAATTGTGTAAGCCAAGGTGTAGCCGTCGCCATTTGTCATCGAGAAACCAACAACCGCTGCGCCGATTGCACCACCGATACCCCATGCTGTGTAAAGCACGCCGTAGTTAGTGCCGTAGTTTTTCAGACCGTAGAACTCAGCCGTTAGAGTAGGGAATACCGCTAGAAGTGTGCCGTAACCTACCGCTGCGATTGCTGTACCGATGATCAGTGTAAACTCAGAGTCGAACGTCGCGAACAGCACCATGTTTACGCCTTGTAGAACGAACGCGAGTAGAAGCGTACGAACACCGCCGATTTTATCTGCAAGCATACCCGCGGCAACACGACCGCCAGAGTTAAATACAGCAAGAATAGACGCTAGGTAAACCGCGTTTGGCAAGTTTGCTTGAACGCTTGCGATTGTCGTGATGTTACCAATGATCATTAGACCAACAGAAGCTGCAAACGCGTACATGATCCATAGAGAGTAGAACTGTGGCGTTTTCAACATTGCTTTCCAAGTTAAGTCATCTGACTTTTTCACCGCTTTAGGTGCTTGGCCTTCTTTTACTTTAGGCTCCGCAGGTGTGTAGTCTGCTGGTGGGTTGTTGATGGTTGCTGCAAGAGGAACCGCAATCGCTAGGATACCAACACCAAGAACCATAAAGCTAGTTTGAATGCCCATGCTGTCTATTAGCGCAGAAGTTACTGGCGCGAGGTAAATAGCCGCTAGACCAAAACCTGCCGCAATAATGCCGTTAACCATACCTTTCTTCGAAGCGTGGAACCACTTCATCGCAGAAGGTGATAGGCATGCGTAACCAAAACCGATACCTGCACCTGTGATCACACCGAATGTAATGTTCAACATTAGTGGAGAGTTCACAAAGCCAGAAGCGATCATGCCCAGACCTGTAAGAACAGTACCTAGGATAAGGATCATTCGAGGGCCCATGCGGTCTTGAAGAATGCCTGCAATAAGAAGACAGATAGAGAAAGTGATGGTTGCAGTTGCGTAAGGTGCAGAAGCTTCTGCAGCACTCCAGCCTGATTCAGTTACCAGTGCCTTGTTGAATACACTCCAAGCATACAGGATGCCAAGACAAAGGTTGATACAGAACCCTGCTAACAGGATGCGCATAGCTTTATCAATCTTGCTCATTTTTATTCTCAGTTTTTCCTCTTATTGGCAATGCCGCAAAGAAGGTTGGTTTAAAGATGTTTTTTCTCAAAATTAGTTTGCGTTTTTCAACGTTTAACGCAATGAGCGCGGATTATAACCAATAAATATGTGATTGGAATCTCTTTTTACGGTTACTGATAAAATAATTTGCAACATTAAAAGTGGATGTGAATTCATGGTTTTGTATGTAGTAAGAACGTTGTAAAAAAGTGATATTTTTTGTTCGCTAATAACGAATGATGAGTCAAGACAGAGAGGTTTTACGCTGTTGAGTGCACAGTTCACATTTCAAATAAAAAATTTCAAAATGTTTCCATGTTAACCATCTGTAACAAAAATGGCGAATTTATCATCTGACTGTCGTAAGTATCAGATGCAAAGGGTTTCTTAATTTTTAATTGTTAACCTTTTGTAATAATTGAAGCTGATTAGCTTTTATGTTCATTAAGTGAGCAAAAAAGTAACTTGTAATTGCTGATTTTAGGCGCAGAATATAGTGAAAAATGAGTTTTCATTTATGAAGGGATGCTTTTTAGATTTGTTGTGAGGTGACTTATGAAACTGTTCCTATTACTCATGGCTTCGGTATCCGCTGGTATCGCATCAGCAGACCACATCCATTCATTTATGTTGGGCTTATCTATTGCTTCTTTAGCGGTAGGTAGCTGTTATTTCTTCGCATTTCGCAGCTCGCGCTTTCCACAGCTTGCTTTATTCCTACTCATTTGCGGTATGCTTTCTAAGTTGACGATAACCGTAGTCGGTGTGATGTGGGGAATGTCCGCGGAATTAATCACGTCTCCAATCGTATTCGCACTTTCATATTTATTCTTTTCGCTTGCCGTTACCTACTTATGGTTTAGCTACAGAGAGAGCATCACTAAGATTCCTGACCGATTTAAGTCAGCGTAAATCAACACATTAGAATAAAAAAAACGCCAGCACATTTGCTGGCGTTTTT
This sequence comes from Vibrio sp. YT-18, assembly GCF_033337345.1. Classification (NCBI taxonomy): domain Bacteria; kingdom Pseudomonadati; phylum Pseudomonadota; class Gammaproteobacteria; order Vibrionales; family Vibrionaceae; genus Vibrio; species Vibrio sp. YT-18. The sequence continues at coordinate 384,575 of NZ_JAWOQO010000001.1, forward strand.
AATTAAACGTAATTTTGTTCGGATATTGCTTTTAGTTTGATCGTGGCAATACCGTTAGGCACTCATTGGAACAAGCACCATAGTACCAATAATCACCGTGATAAGGCCTGCTAGAACTGGAACGGATGTGCGTTTTACAACCTCAAACGGGCTGATGTTTGCCATACCTGATGTCGCAACGATTACGCCAGATACCGGTGAGATAGTACGGCCTAGGTTTGATGCTTGAAGCATCGGGATAATTAGGAACGCAGGGTTTAATCCCATTTTAGCAGCTAAAGATGGTGCTAACTCCACGAACGCATAAAAAGGCGCGTTGCCCGAACCCGTTGCAATTGCTGCTGCAACTGTCAATGCAGTTAGAATAAGCATTAAAGCAACGCCGCCTGCACCAGCATTGTCTGCGAGATGAAGTAGGTTATCGATAGCTCCGATAGACATCAGACCTTGCGCAAAAACCCCTGCGGCAACCAAAAGCATCACAACGCCTTTGAACGCGTCAGCCATGCCTGCGTAACAAGAATCTAAATCTTCTAGTGATTTCTTACCATCGAACTTATTTACAACATAATGGATCAGAGCTCCAAGGAAAATCGAACCAACCACAATAGTGTAGATGTCTAGACTAAGTCCTGGAATGGTACGACCGTTGAATAGGAAAACGCCGATGATAGGTAGAAATGGAAGAGCTGCATAAAACGCTGGTGCGTCAGCTTTGATCTCTGATACATCAATTTTTTCCATTGGTGTATTTTCTTTCTTATCTAAGTATTTGTTCCAGAAGAACGCTGCCGCTGCCATGACGATGATTGCGCAAATAGAAACAGGCAACACAGTTTGTACCGCAAACACATCAAGCTCTAAACCAGACTTTTCTGCTGCGATAACAACATCACCAGAAGTAGGAGAAAGGATGATTGCCGCTGGAGAGGCACACACTGCAACGGCTGCTGGACGAGAAATGCCCATCGCGACCATCATTGGGAATAATGTCGCCATTAATAGTACGCCAAGGCCTGTTGCAGAACTTACCGCAAGAGACATTAAACACGCCACAATGTAAGCCGCTACCAAAAGGACGTAAGGAGACTTGATGACAGAAAGCGGTTTAGAGAACTGTTTCACTACCACGTTGTTCGCGCCGATATGAGTCATGTATGACGCAAAACCACAAAGCAGCATGATTTGCATACCAAGACCGCCACCGCGGTATTGAAGCATGTATTTCACGTATTCAAGCGCATCTGTCACCATGTTACCAGTTGAGGTGATTTTTGACGGCAGCACGTCGTGCCCCAAAACGCCAGTCATAAGAAGTAAAGCAATACCAGCTGTCAGTAACACGCCTGCAGCTTTATAGCCTTTGACAATAAAGTAACCCACCGCAATGGTAACCACTAAGCCAATTAAGAGCTCTAACATAGGGATCTCCGAATGTTATGTAAAAAAGAAAGAAACTGTTTCAGTTTATGACAAGGAATTTACAGAATTCTTAGCTGTGGCACGAGACAAATATGGGGCTTGCATGATCTGAGACAAATAATAATTTAATAAATAATTTCGTTAGATTGTATTGTTGGAATTTGGTTTTCTAAGTGTTACGTGCTGGTTTGAAGCTATTTATAGGAAGGAAAATATGACTAGGAAAGTGAATGAATAAAGAGTGAATTGATTCACAATAGGAAAAAGACTTTACTCAGTAAGCAATTATTGGAAAACACTCTTCACAACAAAAAAGCTTCGCCGAAGCGAAGCTAAGTAATCGTAAGAATGAGGATAAACTATGCGTATCGACGAACCATAAGGTTCCAACTACGTTGCTGCCGTTCGAACTCTGCTTTAATTTGCTGGTACTTCATTTTCGTTACAGAACATTCGTATTTCTTTACCACACTGGCAGTTTTGGCACCGAGTACTTCTTTGCGCATCTCGTAGTATTCCTGCATGTGATGAACTAGAGTATCAAACTCGTGCTGTAGCTGATCGAGGATTGTTTGCGTGTTCGGTTTCGATTCTAGCTTTTCTCTTGCTTTCTTCAAAAGTTGACTAGCACGGGCTTTTTCAATTCTAAATGTAGGCGTTGTGCGCAACTTAGATGTGAGTCCTAACCAAGAACATGACTTTATCAACCACTTCGTTGGGTCGTAATGCCACCAATACACGCCATTGCGATAGTCATTCTCGAAAATATGATGGAAATTATGGTAACCCTCTCCAAATGTGAAAAAGGCGAGTACACCATTATCGCGAGCAGTGTTTTTGTCTGTGAAAGTTTGCTTACCCCAAATATGTGCGAGGGAGTTAATGAAAAAAGTCGTATGGTGACTCATAAAGAGTCGAGCCGCACCAACGACCAATAACATCCCCCAGATATCACCGTAGATCAGTCCGAGCATGACTGGGAAACCAATATTAGTCAGTAGGGCAAGTGGAACATAATACTTATGCTGCCACATGACGATTTTGTCGCGCTTTAGATCACGGCAGTTTGTATATTCGTTTTCCTTTGATTTATTGTAATCACGTAACATCCACCCAATGTGAGAATACCAAAAACCCCGCTTGGCTGAGTACGGATCTTTACCGTTATTGTCGACATGTTTGTGATGCACACGATGATCAGAAGACCAATGTAATGCACTATTTTGCAAAGAAAATGCTCCTCCAATCGCAAAAATGGCGCGCAAAATAGGATGAGCTTCGTATGTTTTGTGGCTCCAGAGACGATGATAGCCTGCTGTAATAGAAAGGTTAGTAAAACTAAATGCAATCACTCCCCAAATTAGATGTTCCCAACCCAGTCCAAAATGATATGCATACCAAGGCATTACAATAAAAGTCAGAACAAAACTGGAAGAAAATATTAATGTATTCAACCAGATAACAGGTGGTTTGTTTTGAGTCACAGGTGTATCCCTAACTTTGAGCTAACAACTGTTCGCCAGAATATCAGCGTACACATGTAAGTCAAATTAAAGTTAGACAAATGTGACTATTCCTTTGGGTGTAGATTAAGGAACTTGATGGGATATTTTGCTTTTAATTGAATAATGAGTAGTATTAAAAAATGAGCTCTGGCTTAAGGTGTATAAAATCTGCCAAGAAACAAGTGTTATAAAGGTGGAATATACCGAGACTCTATAAAGAAGCAAAAATGTAAGAAAATAGGAATACGTAATGGATTTACGATTAGCGGAATATAAGGACTACGAGCGCATTGCGCATCTTCATGCGGATAGCTGGAAGCGTCATTACCGTGGCATTCTTAGTGATAACTATCTTGAGAAAGAAGCGATTGACGACAAACTACTGATTTGGCAAACCCGTTTGACCAACCCACCATTCAATCAGCACATTGTCTTGGCGGAGGAGGGAGGTTTGCTACTTGGCTTTGTTTGTGTGTTCGGCAACCATGATTTCGAGCGTGGAACCTTTATTGACGCATTGCATGTTGATGACAGTTACCGTGGTCGTGGGATTGGTAAGCAGCTATTACTTGCTGTCGCAGAATGGCAACAGCAGTACTTTCAAGACACAGGTCTTTATTTAGAAGTTGTGTCGCAAAACATTTCTGCGATTGAATTCTATCGCCACATTGGTGGACAAGAGGATCAAGAGCGAACTTGGCGCGCACCTGATGGCAAAGAGGTGTTAGAAAAAGTATTCCGTTGGAAGAACGCCCAGTCATTAGTTAGTGGGATTGAGGAAAACGTGATTTACTCCTAACCTAGCGTTCTAAAACATTAGATAAGAGCAGTCTCAACACTGCTCTTTTTTGTTTATGCACCCTAACGTTATGTTTTATTAAAAGCTTTCTAGAAGTTAACCCCCATAGCTTTTAGTTCGAGCTCACATTGCTGAGCATTTTCAAACTGAATAGCAGCCATGCCAACTGCTCGGGCACCTTCAACATTGTAAGGCATGTCATCAATAAATACTGTCTCTTCGGGGTTAAGCTGATACTTTGAAAGTAGAGTTTGGTAGATCTCCGCTTGTGGTTTTAGTAATTGAACTTCAGAAGAGATGATTGCTCCATCAAACAGTGGCCAAAACTCATAGGTAGTACGAAGATGTTCCACAATTTCGTTGATGTTGTCTGTGAGCGCATATACGCCATATCCGGCACTTTTTACTCGTTTTAACAGCTCTATACTGCCGTAAAGTAGTATTTGAGTGTGTTTTACATAATAAAAGAAGCGGTCTATTTCTTCCGTCGTTACTTGGTGTTCACGTTGATAACGCTGTTTTGCTTCCCTTTCGGAGATCGTCCCTTTATTTAAATCTTTCCAGATTTGTGATGAAAATAGCATCTGAGCCATTTTCTCTGACTCTACGGAACCACCAAATGTTAAGCGAACGATTTCTACTGGAGACCAGCGTACCAATACATTACCTACATCAAAAATGACATTTTTTATCTGGACAGAATTCATAACACATCCCAAGCCAATTGTTCTTCACCACGCTATATGCGGTGAGTACTGTTTTTGAATCGTTGGAAAGTCGTGCCAAAGGCGCGACTTAAGTTTCTTGCACAAAATGAGATTAACATCCAATTGGATACAGAGCGATTATCGCAAAATTGCACTAAACTATATGCAACTTTGTTTATTTGGTTGTAAATCAAGTGTAGCTGTCTTAAAAGATTGAAACTAAAGATAAGTATTGCGAGCTGTTTACGTCATTTCGCGCTGCTTATAAATGATGATTAATATATAATTAGTTAATAATAAAACGATAAAAGTGAATCAAAATCACACTATTGTGCGTCAGGCGGAGTAAGCAAAACAGATTATATGGACTCGATACGTAAGGTTTATCAATATGCAGAACCAAACCTAACTCTCGTTGGCTGGATGGGGTTTCTTGGCTTTCCGCTGTACTACTTTGTCTGGGAGTTTGCCTTTCCACAGGCTTATGAAAATTTACCTCTTAGATTGTTTTGCTCGTTATTGTTTTTCGGCATCATTTTTAGAAACCGCTTATCATCGACTTGGAGAGATTATGTTCCTATTTACTACCAAGTGACGATAACGCTGTGCTTACCGTTTTTCTTTTTTTATATGTTACTGATGAATGACTGGTCCAATGTATGGGTTATGTCGTTTATGTCTGCAATTTTCTTACACATTTTACTGGTTCATGTTACTAGGGTCATGTTTGCTCAAACCTTTGCTGGGATAGGTTTAGCAACATTCTTCGCTTGGGTTGCAAAAGGGTTCCATCTTGACTTGACCATGGATTGGACTCATGTGCCAATCTTTCTGTTTATTTATGTCTTCGGTAATTTGTTCTATTTTCGTAACCAAGTTGAACATGAAGCGAAAGTCTCGCTGGCAAAATCATTCGGGGCAGGGATCGCACATGAAATGCGTAACCCGTTGAGTGGGCTTTGCACTTCAATAGATGTTATCCAGTCGATCTTGCCCAACATGAAAGAGGCAGGAAAAGAGCAGTACGTCATGAGTGTAGAGGATGTCACCTTATTACGTGAAGTGAGTCAGGATGCAATGAACATTATCCAATCGGGTAATGAAACCATCGATTTATTGCTAACTTCGATTGATGAAAATCGAGTTTCTCGTTCTAGCTTCAAAAAATATTCAGTTCACTCGGTCGTTGAACGGGCAATTGAAAGCTTCAGTTATAAACGTGCCACTGATCGATTTGCCATATCGCTGGATGCGAGAAGTGAGTTTGAGTTTCTAGGTAGTGATACATTACTTAAATACGTTATGTATAACCTCTTCAAGAATGCCTTCCATCACCGTAAATCTGAAGATTTTCACATACATGTATCCATGATAAGTTCAGAACGCTTTAATCAAATTGTTGTAACCGATAATGGTGCTGGCATTGCTCCTGATGTTCTACGCAATATCTTTCAAGACTTTTACACCACTGGCAAATCAGGAAGTTATGGTTTGGGTCTACCGTTTTGTAAAAAAGTCATGCGTTCATTTGGGGGGAACATTGAGTGTCAATCTCAGTTAGGGGAGTGGTCTCAATTTACGTTAACTTTCCCACTAACGACATCTGATACCGTTACTGAAATCAAAAACGATCTGACTAAACTCAAAACCATTCTAACGGTGACTAGCCAAGATATCTTGGTGTCTAAAGTAACAGATATTAGCCGTATTATGGGCTTTGACTCGACGATTTTAGATGCCAACCAAGTACTCAAAAAGAAAGAGTACGAGTTCGAATTCGATCTGATTTTTATCGATCTTGAGAGCTTAGATCCAAGAGCAAACCAATTGGATAGATTAGAATCTCTCTTGTCTTTCACTGAAGCACGCATAGTTTATCTTTTTGAGCATCATCCGACTCAGAGAGCACGTAAGGCTGCATATGAACCTATTTGGATCGAAACGCAAGCCTGGTTATTGAATACTAAACCAACTATTGAGCGTCTCTTATATGATTCAAGCTATGTATCGACACCAACGGCCTCGGTGACGTTAGATAATTCAAATAAGCGCACAATTATGGTCGTGGATGATAATGAATCTTTGCGTAAATTCACGGCAATGTTACTTGAAAAGCAAGGCTTTGAAGTGATTCAGAAAGAAGACGGGCAGCAGGCTCTGGATACACTAGAGCAAGAAGATGTTGATCTCATTCTGATGGATATCGAAATGCCAATTATGGATGGTGTAGAAGCGTCTAGGCGAATTCGAAGCTCGGATAAAAACTATGCGTCGGTACCTATTATTGCGCATACAGGGGATAGTTCACCTGTCACGTTGGACAAAATTGGGTCTTCGGGTATGTCTGACTTCATCGTAAAACCGGCGGATAAAAATCGTTTGTTCGATAAAATCGCAAACTGGATCTAATCATTCGCGACTTGTTTTCTTGAGGCGAGTTGCTCACAACGAATAACACGAATAAAGAGCTCAGCAAAACTGTTGAGCTCTTTAGTTTTATCTACACACTAACTTACACAAACTCTAAGTCAGGGTGTGCAAATGCTTGTTGGCAGACAGTGAGTACATGATCAACTTCAGCAGCTGTCATGTCTGCATTGACTGAAAAACGGATGATGTTTTTGTTCCTTCCAGTTGCAGGGCGGCAAAACACTGCGCCGTAAACATTTCGCTCTTCGAGAAAGTCGCGGACTCGCTCAGTGTTTCTCTCGTTACCACATTCTAATGCGATAATTTGTGATTCACTGCGAATAGTAAATCCAATGCGTTTTAAACCAACGGCTAAAGACTTGGCTCTTTCAAACAGAATATCTCGCTTATCATCTGATTTTCTTATGACGTCCAGTGTTTTCTCTAGCCGAATGATCTCTTGCGGTAATACGGTAGAACTAAATATTGCAGGGTACGCCACAAATGGAAGCGTCTTCGCCAGTTTTTCTGGGCCTAAAATCGCGCCAGCACGATAAGCAAATGTCTTGGCAAGACTAACGGTAATAAAATCTACCTTATGAGTTAAGCCAAGACCCTGCAGTATCCCCGCACCTTGTGGACCGTGTGTACCTAAAGAGTGTGATTCATCTACAACCAGGCCGCAGTCAAACTCCTGTGCTATTTCGTAGATATCACGTAGAGGAGCGATGGTCCCGATAGTGCTGTAAACCGAATCCACAACAATGATCCCTGAACCGTGACGTGAAATCTGTTTTCTTAGGTGACTGGTGTTGTTATGCATGAACGGATGAATTTGTGCTCCGGCAATACGTGCGCCTTCCCACAAAGACATATGTGCAAAGAAATCAATGTACACAGGTATGTTCGGTGCACAAATAGTCTGCAATAAACCGACATTCGCAGCCCAACCAGATTGAGAAAGTAGACAACTAGGCATACCAACGAAACTGGCTAGTTGCGTTTCAAATACAGGTTTCGATTCATCGTCTTGTAAGAAAATCGCGGACATCACGACGTTGTCATCGTGCTGGGAAATCGCATCACGATGCGCGTTTTGAATCTCCTTATTATGAGACAGTGCAAGGTAATCATTGCTTTGCAGGACAACGGCATTACACGGTGGGCGTTTACCAAGAACAAGGTGTTTTTTGTTCTCATTCGGTTCGATTAGATCTTGAATATAAAAATCTAGGCGTTCCTCGATAAAGGAGGGAAGTGGTTTGCTTTGTATAGTTTCACTCATAATAAATCTCTTCTTCATATGGAAAAACGCCAGCGCTGACACTTATTCATATTGCGGATTTTGGGGAGAGTGTCACTAACCAGGTTGCATAAGTTTGCAGACCCTTGCAAACTCGACATTTGAGGGTTGGATGGTGGCTGTAACTCTATAGGGGCCCGGGGTCTAAACTAGTTTGTGCTTAAAGTTTATACGGCGATTTTGCGGTGTTTTTTCGTGCTTCATATCTGGGATTTTGGATGAGGAATATAAAGTTTGAAAAGTGAAAAAAATGGGCGCATTAGATAACAAAAAAGGCGCGAAAATCGCGCCTTGAAACATGAGTAGATAAGAGACAAGCTTATCGCTTATTACGTAAATAGCGCTTACGACGCTCTTCTTTACGCTTCGCTTTTTCTTCTTCTTTACGGGCGGTCTCAATCTCGACTTCAATCAGCTCTTGAGTGATCATTTCTGGGCGTTCTAATGTAATTTGGCCCAAAGTGCCTTGACGAAGTTCGTGCAATAAGATCTCTGATACTTTGTGCAAGTCAACACGTCCACCTGCACGTAGTGCACCGCGGCGACGACCAATTTCTTCCATGATCTCGATATCTGATTCTGGAAGCTCTTCAATTTGATAACGCTCTTTAAGCTTGTCTGCATAATGAGCTGCTAGGTATTCAATGGTATAGAATGCGACTTCGTCATATTCCATCGCTGTATCTTTTACCGCGCCGGTAGCCGCAAGGCGGAAGCCACTGTGTGGATTTTCCACTTTTGGCCATAAAATTCCTGGAGTATCAGATAATACGATGCCATTTTGCAGGTTGATACGTTGTTGACGACGTGTAACCGCGGGTTGGTTACCTGTTACAGCGATTGTTCGACCTGCGAGGGTGTTAATGATCGTCGACTTTCCAACGTTTGGGATGCCCATGATCATGGTGCGAATGTTTTTACCAATTTCTTCTCGGTGTGGTGCAAGTTTGCGGCAAAGCTCCATGATTCGATGCACTTCTTGTGGTTCAGAAGTCGTGATCGCCATTGCTTTTACATGTTGCTCTTGCTCCAAGTGCTCAATCCACAGTTGAGTTAATTCTGGATCGGCCAAATCACGTTTGTTCAAAACTTTAACGACAGGTTTGTCACCACGGATTTGAGAAATCAAAGGGTTTTCACTACTGAAAGGAATACGAGCATCCAGTACTTCGATGATCACATCCACTTGAGGGATTGCTTCTTCGATCTCTTTACGTGCTTTGTGCATGTGGCCAGGAAACCACTGGATTGAGTTATTAACCATTTGAATTTAATACCTTAATTTTTCTAATGCTCCAGCGGTTGTAAAAGTAGCAATGTGAGTCTTGAGTAATACAATACTAGAACGCATTTTCTAAAACTGTGTTTACTTCAAGCTGCTCGAAACCGCGGAGTTGAGCTTTCTTTCATGTTAATACGCCAGTTTATCATGGAATGATGATGAATCATTCAAGATGAAAGTAAAAAGCTATGGCGTGCAAACCTAAAAGCACACATCCCTTATGTATACCGACTCGCAGTGAATATCCGTCTGGGTGAGAGACCGAACGCAAACGCTGTGTAGTCAAAGGTGGATTGTGTTGTCAGATTGTTCTGACGAATTTTGGTTTTTTACTTTTATATCAGAGTGTTATTTTTATTTCACTATTGAGCTAAGTTTGACTTTTATCTGACAAAAACTAGTCTGAGCTTCCATTCAGAGGAAGCAGTCATGCTCAGTATTCTTAGAAGTATTACGGTATCGTCCGTCGCCTTAATTTTTTTAGCGAGTTCTTTTTGCTCAACTGCCAAACAGAGTCCTAAACCGAAGGTCATCGTTGGTGTTATTGCGCAAGACGAAGCTAAAGACTCGTTTGACGGTAGCGTTGGTCCTTCGTACGGAATTAGTCTTGAGTATTTGTCTAACATTACTAAAGCTTTGGATTATGAGTTAGAACTTCGGACTTACAAGCATATTCCGTCTTTACTTGCGGATGTCGAAAGCAAGAAGATTGATGGTGCGGTTGGATTTAGTAAAACAGCAGCAAGAGAAAAGCGTTTCTTGTTTTCGATGCCTTTCTTTTCGAGCACTATCGCTGTTTGGTATCGGAATGCCACTTACCGAGATAGTGATGCGCGTGATCTTAAATGGGTGTGTGTTGAGGGCAGTGTGTATTGTGGCAACCTCACTGAACGCGGTATCGATAAGATACATTACGTTAAAACACGTTTAGAGGCGTTTAATGAAGTTAAGCGAGGTAAAGCGAACGCGCTGATTTACACTTATGTTGGTATTACCCAATATTTGGATTTGAATGACATTGTAAAAGGGGTTGTCGATATTCCCAGTTGGTTGAAAAACGAAGAGGTGAGTTTTATCGCTTCGTTGGACAAACAGAGTCTGATCGATGACATCAACAAAATCCTTCAGTGGGAGCAAAATGGAAAAAACATTCGCTCCGTCGCCTCGAAAAATCCTTACCATATCAGTGATAAGTTATTGGTAGATTACCGACGTAATCATCAAAACAAACTAGTGATAACTTACAGCAGCAGTGACGAAGCTTATCCGTTTCTCTACCGAGATTCGCAAACGGGTGAGTTAGACGGTTTCTTTCCAGACTTCATCGACTTATTGCAGTCTCGTACTGGCTTGAGCTTTAAGTATGTGAAACCGACGTCGAGCCTTTCCAATGGATTAACGGCATTTGATGCCGATATAGTCCCCATCTCTTATGTGGGTGAGCTACCTAAGTCAGATTGGTTGTTCACTAAACCATTCATGCACAGTAATTACGTGGCTATCCAAGCGGAGCAGAGCAAGCGCGATAAATCTGCACTGAAAGAAGCGGGTATTCTGCTCACTTTGAAAAAGCAAGGGTTAGTTCATTTGGGCACTTGGCAGCAAGGCCAAGTTGATCATTATGATGATTTGAAGAAGCTGCTTACCGATTTGAAATCGGGCGTTTTGGATGTGGCTTACATTCCTGACGACATCGTTCACAACATGATTGCACAAGATCAAGTCAATGGCTTGGTGATCAATGCGGAGGACGTTTTGACGTTCTCTAATGCATTTGCGGTTGCAAACCACAATACACAACTGCAACACATGTTGAACAGCATCATCGAAACCATTGATTCTAACGAGATCGAAAAACTGCTGCGTTCTCACCGAAGCTTCAAACTGACTTATGGCTATGACTCGGAGCAGATCGCTACATTTGTTGTTGCTGGTTCATTCATATTCTGTCTCATGTTAATTGCGGCGTATTTCATCTTATCTCACATGCGACTTAAAGTGAGGTTAGCCGAATTTAATGCTGACAATGAGGAAGCGGAAAAGCAATGGCTGATGGACATCATCAAAGAGATCAATAGCTTGGTTTTTATCCATAGTGAAAATAACCATATGGAGATGAGTAATTGTGCGAACTACAACAGTAAACAGTGCCAACAATGTAGTTTGAAAAGTGATTCTGCGCACGTTCCTCTAGTGAATAATTTTGATGAACTGACCACTGTTATTGCTGGAAAGCGTATTTCAGAAGAGGTTGCCTCGTCGGGCTGTGAACTTGATATTAAACATGTATATCGAGAACGCAAAGTCATCGCTTCTCCTAGCGGTAAGAACAAGTTTGTACTGACTGTGATTCAAGATATTACCCAGCAAAAAGAACGTGAGCAGGCGTTAATCGATGCGCAAAAAGAAGCGCAAACCGCGGTACGTGCGCGCGAAAACTTTTTGGCAACCATGAGTCACGAATTAAGAACGCCATTGTCGGCAGCACACGGCATCCTCGATTTGCTAAATCACCAAGTGACGACAGATTCAAATCGCGAGTTAATTGACCAAGCCATATGCTCGCTCAATCATTTAAATATGCTAGTAGACGAAGTACTGGATTATTCAAAGTTAGAGGCAGGGCACTTAACCGTCGCCCTAGTTAAGACCGACTTGCTTAAAACCTTGTGCGATGTGTTTCGAAGCTTTGAACCACGAGCGCTCGCGAAAGGTTTGGATTACAAAGTGACAATCAAACCATTTTCGAATGCTTTCATTGAAATCGACGCGCTGCGATTGGTGCAAATTACCACCAATCTACTCTCCAATGCGGTGAAATTCACTGCGGAAGGAGAGGTTGGAATCAGTGTCATTCTTCATGAAAAGCAGCTTATTTTGAAAGTGGCGGATTCAGGTATCGGCATGACGGATGACCAACTCGAAGGTATTCTCAATCCTTTTGTTCAAGCGGATGACACTATTACGCGTAAATATGGCGGCACTGGATTGGGACTGAGCATTGTTGACCGATTGATCGACTGCATGGGCGGCGTGCTCTGCATCGATTCACAATTTGGCTTGGGCACGACGATTACCGTCAGACTGCCAATTGAGCATTGCGACTCTGAGCCAGACGTTTGTTTGAACTGGACGTATAGCGAGAGCTTACCACTTAATATTCGCCAGTGGTGTGACGCGTGGAAAATGCGTCCAGCAACGTTAAAAACAATGGTGGCGAACCTTCACCCTATACACGACAGCGATGCCAGTTTTAATGGCCTAATGCTGCGTGACGAACAAAGAGTACTTGGCAGTCTTACGTTAAGAGAGCTTCAGTATCCAGATACATTGTTCAATTTACTCAGCCAAACGCAGCAAGAAACCAAGCTTAATGACGTAAATCAAGAAGTGGTTTCTTGGGTCCTCGGCACGGTACTGGTCGCAGAAGATAATCCCATTAACCAAAGCGTGATAGCAATGCAGCTTCATGAACTTGGAATCGAACCTGTCATTGTGAACAACGGCCGCGAAGCATGGGAATACATCAACCAAGATGAAAACGTTGTGTTGCTGCTGACCGATTTTCATATGCCAGAAATGGATGGCTATGAGCTTGTTAGGTACGTGAAAAGCTCCGAATTTAAAGCAATTCCAATCATCGGTGTGACAGCAGAAGATGCTCGTCTTGCCATTGAACGTACACAGGATATCGGCATTGATGACGTGCTCTACAAGCCCTATGACCTTAATCAATTAAAAACCGTTTTGATTCCATTTATTGGCGAAAAAGAGAGGGGTAGGCTGCCCGGCTGGATTAAACGGTTCAAAGCACAGGACGCAAAAGAGATTGCGCGCGTGTTTAGTCAATCAATGTCTACAGATATAAAAAACTTAAACGCCGCATCAACTGAGCGAGACAAAAAACGGGTCATTCATGGCATCAAAGGAGCGGCTGGGGCGATAGGGGTAAGCATGCTGACTGAGCTTTGCATTGAGGCAGAACGAGTTACTGCTGCGGAGTTTGACAGGCGAACAGCGGAGCTAATTTTACGAATCGAGCAGGAGATCGAAAACATAAACTATTGGGTAGAGACAAATGAATACACAATTTAATGTGATGGTGATTGATGACCATCCGCTACAAACCACAATACTTACGCAAATATTGGATCGCTATTGCGCGCAAGTCATCCCTTTTAACTGTGTGGATGCCGCTATTCAGAGTGTGCAGGAACAATATTTTGACGTGATTTTTTGTGATATCCAAATGCCCGGAAAAGACGGCATCGATATGATGGAAATGCTCGATAAAGTCCAGTACCAGGGGCAAGTTGTACTGGTCAGTGCAATGGAATTGACCATTATTTCTGCGGTAAGAGCCATGTGCGAGGGATTTAGTTTTGAAGTATTAGGGAAGCTGCCTAAGCCATACGATGAAAATGAAGTCGTTGATTTGTTGGGTAAAATAAAAGATGAAAAAGCGAAACAAGTCAGCTTTGCGCAACCTATTGAAGTGGAAGATCAAGAATTCCTGTTTGCTCTGGCTGAAGGGCGCGTGAAAAATTATTACCAGCCTTTAGTCGATGTGCAAAGTGGGGAAGTGCTTGGGTATGAAGCGCTCGCGCGTTGGAATCATCCTATTTATGGTGTGTTACCCCCTCATTATTTTTTGCCAATTGTAGAGCGTTGCCGCCTTTCAGGAGAGTTGTTTCAAGCTGTATTGAGTAATGTTATCTATGACATGAAACACCGAGGATTGACGCAAAACGTATCCATCAATGTAGACCATGAAAATTTAGAAGATACGGCGTTCTCTCACTACTTTTTACAGCAATGTTCAGAGAGCGAGATTGACCCATCACAAATCACCATTGAAATTACAGAGCGAGATACATTTCAGACTAGCGCGTCCCTGTACAAGAATTTACTCAAGTTGAGGATGAACGGTGTCACTGTCTCAATAGATGATTTTGGCACGGGTTCATCAACGTTTGAAAAACTGGCTCAACTGCCATTCAACGAGTTAAAAATCGATCGTTCGTTTGTACAAGGTGTCGAATGCGACATCAAAAAACGCAACATCGTTGTTGCTATTTGCGCGTTAGCGAAAAGTTTGAATATACGACTGGTCGCGGAAGGTATTGAAGACGAAGTCACATTGCAAGCGATACGTGAGTATGGCATTGATCTTTGCCAAGGCTTCTACATTGATAAACCCATGCCACTAGAAGCCATAACCATACTAAATGAAAGATATGAATAAATTGAATTACTTGATCTTTGACGATCATCCTCTCGTTTGTGTTGCAATCAAGTCGTTGTTGGAAGAGTTAGGTAAAACAAATGGGGTATTTACTGCAACATCAGCGAAGATGGCATTACAAATATTGAAAAAGGAAGAAATTCAACTGTTGATCTTAGATGTGAACTTGGCAGATTGCGATGGGTTTGATTTCTACAAACGTATCAAATCCCATGGTTATGAAGGCAAAGTCATTTTCTTCTCCGCTGAAACTAGCCAAATGTACAGCCAAATGGCTTTTCGTTCTGGCGCTGATGGCTATGTGTGTAAATCGGAAAATCACGACATTCTTAAAGACGCGATAGAAGCGGTAGAGAAGGGGTATACCTTCTTCAAATTTAAGCAAGTTGTTAACAGTGTTCGAGAAATGCCACAACTTTCAAGCAGGGAAAGTGCAGTAATGAAGTATTTACTACAAGGAAAGTCCAATAGAGAAATCGCTTCAGTGCTATCAATAAGTGATAAAACAGTCAGCACATACAAACGCCGTCTATTGGATAAATTTAACGTAAAGAACATTGTTGAGCTAACAAGAGTGGCGGGGGCGTAAGACCGCATCATGACACTTAAAAGTATCGCGTTGTCTCTTTTCATCGCAACATTACTATTCGTCACTTCTGTCACAATGATTGGTGCGGTGTTAATTTCTTATGAAGTAAAGCAGTTCAACACTTACGCGAATAATTTAGCCAAAATAAAACAAAAAGTAATTCTCATGGGGCTATTGACGGAAGCGCAGCTCGAGCAATACAAAGGCATGAGCGTGAGTGAAGTAGAAGCGCAAACAGAGCTGAGCTTTCAAGATGCGATTTACTCCCTGTCACGTTATGAAAAACTCAATTACGTTGAAGCTGTTGCACGGAAATCGCTTCATCAGGCTGAAGCGTATTTATCAAATGCGTTCAATCGACAAAATGCCGTTATGTATTTTCGTTCTTATACTGGAAACAAACTCATCTTAGAGAGACCGATTGAAGCGCTAGAGGGAGTGAAAGCCACGTTTGATGTTGATTGGTGTAAAAGTAACTATTCTTGTGTGTTAGCCGCGTGGAAAGAGCAACTAACGGACCGGGTATTGTTTTCCCTACCATTTAAAACGACATACTCCGATGACATGGCGATAAGCATCATGAGTCCGGTTTACTTTCAAGGTGAGTTAGTGGGAGAGTTCTCGGAACAATTGTACCTCTCGCCGCTTTATAATGATGGGAAAGCGGTGGATGTTCAAATAGCGAATGGGAACAAGCAAATGGTGATTTACTTCGCTGGCTACCCCTTTCCATCATTCGCGTACACCCAATCATATGTCGCAGACAACAACAATCTCATTGTTTACATGTACCCATTCAGTAAAATTGTACTGGATTACGTGTTCTTGTTTATCATCTTCTTTTTCGTAACTTTAGCGTATTACAACAAAGCTTATGAATCTAAAGAGAGCAAACTTCGCCTCGCTAAGGCACTGACGAACGTGACGAAAGATGATTTAACGGGATTGTTTAACCGCAGAGTCTTTCAAGATAGCGAATTCAAACGTCGTTTGGAAACCGCGCCATATTCCGTCATTGCAATAGATGGCGATAGGATCAAGCGAATCAATGACCATTACGGTCACCATGTAGGGGACGAAGTTATTGGGATTATTGCTGATGCTATGTCTAAAGTGTTTCGAAATAGTGATTATCTAGTTCGAACTGGTGGTGATGAGTTTGTTGCGATTCTGCCAGGTTGCAGTATCAGCCAATCTTCAATATTGGCGAAGAAGCTTCGTAGTGTCGTTAAAGATAACCGACTAAAGACCTTGGATATCGAAGTTAGTGTGAGTACTGGTATCGCGGCGAATGAGTTACACGAAACGCTTCAGGACGTTATTGTACGTGCAGATGAAGATCTCTATGAGATGAAAAAACACAGACAAAAGTCCCATTAAGCAGGTCTGGTATTGACTAAATGCAAAGTTACGGAACATAACCATGACATAACTGTTTGATTAATTTGACCAAACAGAATGAGTGGTCTTTTATATTAGAGCAGTCAACAAATAGTGATTGCTCTATTTATTCTCGACCTTACATCTGGTGTCGCACGTGAACAAAGATCTCGACTTAAACTTACTTAAAATACTTGTCTTACTGGATAAGCACCGTCAGCTCAAGCCCGTTGCGAAAGCGATGGGGAAGAGCGAAGCGTCAATTAGCAAATACCTTGCCCGATTGCGACTCCAGCTAAACGATGAATTGTTTATTCGGCATCCTCACCACATGGAACCGACGGACTATTTAAAACGTCAATTACCTAAAATTTCCGATGCACTCGAGAAGCTTGAAACTTGTCTAATTAGAGATGAGTTTGAACCGGAAAATTACGAAAAAGACATCACCATTTGTTTACCGCAAACCGCTCAATACTCATTTGGGCATTTACTTGCAATGGATTTAATGGCGCTGTTTCCCAAGGCGCACATTTCGATAGCAACGATTACAGAGTATACGATAGAAGAGATAATCCTAGGCAAAGTGGATGCGCAGTTACATTACTTCAACGAGGATGTTCCGAAATCTGTTTATCAGAAGTTCATCGGCTATGCGCCTGCTGTGGTAGTTGTCCCTGAAGAGCTGGGAATTACCACCCTAGAAGAAGCAGCCAAACTTCCCTTTATCATGTTAGAGATTATCGGTTGGAAAGAGAAAGAGCAGCTCGTTAAGCGTGCAATGGAAAGCCACGGTATGGTCATCAACCGTATTGCGGCTCTAGACAACGTAAGCAGCGTATTGAAGCTAATTAAACAAAAAAGCGCCGCAACCGTATTACTTGAATATCAGGCGCCAATTGATGGATATAAATTTATAAGAGTGCCAGAGCATTTTTACCCAGATGGCTGGCCAAAAGTGGTTGTACAGGTGAAGCAAAGCTTAAGACATGATGCAATGCACCAGTTGTTAATCGGTGCTATTGCAAAATACATGAGCGCTTAGCGGCAAAACTCAATGTTTTCTGACTGAGGAATAGTATGCAGAAGTTCAATCAACGTGTCCGCATGGTACTTTTTCAGAATACGCGTTTTGTAGGTGCTGATTGTTTTAGCGCTGAGTGAAAGTTGTTCAGAAATCTTCTTATTTGAGTAGCCTTGTACAAGATAATGGAACACCATGGCTTCGCGATTTGAAAGTGTTACGTTACCCGACGATGGTGTGTGAGTCGACTTAAACATTGAGTAACCGCGTGAAACACTCACAATTGCGTCGATAATGGTCTCTCTTGTTTCATGCTTGCTTAAGAAGCCGTTTGCGCCCATTTCGTACGCTGCTTTAGAAAGACTCGAGTAGTCGCGTGAAGAAACAAATAACAGTCGGCCACGATATCCCGTCGCTAAAATGTTTTTGGCTAAACGCATACCATCGCGGTCGCCAAGCACTACGTCTAGAATAATCAAATCAATCTTTTGGCCTCGAACAAGATCCATCACTTCCGCACTGTCAGTGGTTTGAATCACTTCAGCTGCGTTGATTACGGATTCAACTAGAGAAGCAAGTGCTTCGCTATACAATGGTTGAGCGTCGATAATAAGAACATTATTCAAAGTTAACCTCACCTAATACATCAACTAGTGTGCTGTCAGGCGACAGCGCAATTGGATGAATAGGATTGTAGGAAAAACCTTGCTAAGAGGAAGGAAAATGACTCTTTCCAAAAGTGAAAATCAGTGTCTTGATTATGGGAATAGCGATGTCAGGTATTGAAATACCTAGTGATAGGATAATTGCTTAAAACTTACGCTGACAAAAAATTAACAAACTGAAAGTGCTCTTTCAGTGTTCTACGCCTTCAGATTTTCTTGTGATGTTTCTAGCGCTTCGATTTAAACCCGTGTGTTAGCAAGCGCAGTTTTATACCAAGCCACTTGAAGAGAGCGTGTTCTACACCAGGCATGAGCACGGTAGCCAACTTTGTAATGATATCTGTTAGATAGGTTTGGCTATTGACGCTGAACATTACTTCAAATTATTTCTAAACTTTTCATTGACTCTGCCGCTAAAAGTGGAGGTGTTAATTCGCACTTTGGCCACTCATAATGTCGTGTTCAAAAATGAGACAATTTTACATGGTTTGGTATGGAAATGTGCGTTAGCCGTCCTTTTGATGGTTTACAAATTTTGTTGTAACGACTAAAAAGGACTTTTGGATTTTTAGCCAGAGAATGGCTTCTCATGGCGTTTGCATCAAACTTTTTCTGATGCGTATTTTTGGTTGGATAATTGGCTTTATGAGTAACGTAACCAGCACCATTTTGACAGAAAGTGGTACCAATGAGCTTGAAATCATCGAGTTTCATTTAGAAAAAACATTGCCAGATGGCAGCACAAAAACTTGTTATTACGGCATTAACGTTGCGAAAGTACGAGAAGTGATTCGCGTGCCAGAAACAACCGATTATCCAAACGCACAACCTCATATGATTGGTGTGTTCTCATCCAGAGATGTACTGACGCCTTTAGTGGATTTAGCTGGTTGGTTAGGTGTGCCAACACGACAAGATCTGGAGCGCAAGTTTGTAATCGTTACGGATTTCAACAAAATGACCAATGGCTTCTTAATTGACAGCATTTCGCGTATTCATCGTATCTCTTGGAATGATGTGGAATCACCAAGTCAGTTTTTGGAAGCGGGCGAACAAGATTGTGTAGTAGCCGTTGTCCGTAAAGAAGGCAACCTGATCATGATTCTCGATTTTGAAAAAATCATCGCAGACATCAACCCAGAATTGAGTATGGAAAAATACGATGTGAAAGGGGACAAGTCGGTGGATCTCAACCAGAGAATGGTCGGTAAGCGTAATGCTAAAACGATCATGGTGGTGGATGACTCAGCATTTATTCGCTCTTTGATCCAAGAGACATTAGCTTCTTCAGGTTACAATGTGATCACATGTAAAGACGGTGGTGAGGCGCATGAGAAGTTGATGAGCTTGATCGAGGTCGCGAAAGAAGAAAACTTGCCAGTTAAAGAGCTATTAGATGCGGTGGTTACAGACGTAGAAATGCCTCGAATGGACGGTATGCACTTAGTGAAGAGACTACGCGATACCGAAGCGTTTCATGAAATGCCGATCATTATGTTCTCGTCATTGATGAGTGAGGATAACCGAGCGAAAGCACTATCTCTTGGCGCAAATGATACGATTACCAAGCCAGAGATTGGCCGCATGGTGAATATGATGGATAAATACGTGTTTAACTTTGCGTAAAAAACCGATCAGATGAAACAAATAAGGCTGCCGATTGGCAGCCTTATTTTTATTGAGGGCAGGGAAGAATATCTAAGGTGTAACTCTCGTTTGGAGTCTGCGGTGGCCCATATAAAATTCCGCATTGTGTAAGGCTAGCTCTTTTTTCGTCGGCTGCAGCAATGACCATTTCGCGAGTTGTTGAACCAGCCGGGTGATGAAATGTTTTCCAATCCGAGTCTTCTTCGTTCAGTCCTTGCACGAGTAACTTCATCGATTCGCTATCAGAATCAGGATATCCATATAAAAAAACACAGCGCTTTGAACCACCAATATTACAGCCGTCAAATGGTAAATCTGCCATTAAAGCACTGTCTACGAAGTTTGAAACGTAAGGCTTGCTTTCCAATCCCGCAATCGCCATTTTCCCATAACCCACGCCTAATGCTGACGCAATAGCGCCTTTCATTCCTTCCAAACGTGCTTCACGTGCATCGCTTTGAAGGTTTAAAAAGCGTGGCGCGGCAGTGACAGCAAGAATACCGAGCACGACAATAACTACGACTAACTCTATTAGAGTAAATCCCGTTTGTTTTTTCATATTATTTTCACAGCAAGTTAAAGGTAGAAAAACACTGACCGTACACTTGTTTATTGTGTAAATAAGTACGGTAATGATAAATCGATCAGTAGTATAAAGAGGTGAGTTGTAAAGTGCTATACCGACGCCGTACTAATTGACTGAATCCATTAAATGCAATGGAGAATTCACGGGTCTAATTCTGCTAGATTTTAAGAGGTCATTAATTCCGCTGAAGAAATGCTGCGTGAACAGGCGAGCATGAATCCTCTTCGATGTAAGCAAACATGTACATCAGCGGAATGAAATACAAAATGCAAATGAGGGCGAACCGCACAAATGGATTGTCTTTTTATTCACTTTGATGAATGCTACGCGGAATTCATATCGCAGTGTGCCTGAGGTATTCGTCATGCGAATGTGCTTTGGTTTTGTGTTTATTTTTCAAATATAAGAATAATCTAAATGGAATTCGATTCGATAAACTTCCTTGCAATAGGTTTGATATTTCTTGGCTCTTATGTCCAGACCGCAATCGGTTTTGGCTTGGCTATTGTTGCCGCACCTTTACTGATTCTTTGGGCGCCAGAATATGTTCCTGCGCCAATCTGTTTAGTCGCGTTATTTATTTCGTTGATGAATGCGATGAAGCACCGCAGTAGTGTTGAAATCGGCGGCTTAAAGATGGCGTTGATTGGGCGAGTGCCGGGATCAATTGCTGGTGGCTTGCTACTCTTTTTTGTATCTACACAAACTCTCACGCTTTGGATTGGTTTGTTGGTGCTGTTTGCAGTCGTGGTGAGTATTTTACCGTTTCGGGTTGAGCCTACGCCTTCGCGTATGACATGTGCTGGTTTCTTTTCTGGGTTGTTTGGTACCAGTTCTGCGATTGGAGGCCCTCCGATGGCGTTATTGTTGCAGCATCAAGAAGCAAATCAGTTACGCGGCAACTTATCGGCTTTTTTTGTTTTCAGTTCGATTATTTCACTAATAGTACAAATCCCAGTGGGCTTCTTCACATTGCATCATTTGGTCATTACTATTCCTCTATTACCTGCTGCGGCGCTTGGTTACTGGCTAGCAATGAAAACTACCCAGTCGTTACCAAAAGAAAAGATTCGGTTTGGGGCACTTATGTTGTGTTTTGTGAGTGGCTTTACCGCCGTCGTACAAGCGTTGAGCCAATAATGCCATCTGCATCATAAAGTCACTGCGGGATTGCATTCCTTTTTATGTATGGCGGACTTGTTTACTTACGCCAAATTGGTCGTTTAGATGGGCGATAGTTTTATGAATAACACTCGTTATGGCACTTTTATGGCAGCATTCTCCTTTGTGATCTGGGGATTGCTACCAATTTATTATCGTTATTTACCGAATGCTTCTATGGATGAGTTGCTAGCATGGCGAATCATTGGGTCTGTACCTGTCGGGTTTCTAATTGTACTTGGGATAACCCGTCGAGGGCTGAATTGGAAAGAAATCTGGCTTGATAAAAAATCCTTGTGGTACACGTTTGTGGCGAGCAGTTTGATGTGTATTTCTTGGAGTGCGTTCACTTGGGCTTTGACCCATCATCGGGTCATCGATGCCAGCTTAGGCTTCTTTATTGGACCATTAGTATCTGTTGCGCTGGGCGTATTTATTCTTGGGGATAGGCTCTCAAAAGGCAAACTTATTGCAATAGTGTTGGCAACAATTGGTGTTATGTATCAAGTGATTCACTATGGTCAGCTACCCGTTATCGCACTAACGATGGGGTTGTTCTTTGCTTTGTATGGGCTGTACAAGAAGAAGATAAATTATGACTGGAGTACAACCTTGTTTGTTGAGGCGTTGTTACTGACTCCAGTTGCACTCGCCTATTTGCTCTATAAACAATGGGCAACTGGTGAACTGGCTTCGGGCACAGATACCACAACATTGCTTTTGTATTTTGGCAGTGCACCTATCACACTTTTACCACTCGTATTTTATTCTATCGCAATACGTATAACTAATTTATCAACCGTCGGTCTAATGCAATACATCGAGCCAAGCTTGCAGTTTGTGTTGGCAGTTATGTTTTTTGGCGAGTTGTTTGACGAAGTGAAAGCGGTGACCTTTGCATTTATTTGGGCAGGGCTGTTGTTCACAATTTTTGAAAGTATTATCAAAGGGCATCGGCGCAAAAAGCTAGTCAAACACCCCTTATAGTGGTTTCAATATTCTCACATATTAGCTTCTTTATTCTTATGCCCTCCATTCGAGGGCATTTTTAATACCATAAAGCATTGGCTTTCGTTTTTTGCCCGAATAGAAATCATAACTTGAGATTATTTGACGCATTATCATAATGATACCGCTATAGTTATAGCCAAGTGACACGCTTATATAAGTGAAAACCAGATCAAGAAGGACGACATATGATCACAGCTCTGTATGCCAACATTCTCGCAATACTCATTATTTGGTTGGCTGTTCAAGTAATTAAGCAACGTCGCTTAAATCAAATTGCTTATGCCGATGGTGGGGTAGAGGCTCTACAAATTGCTCGTAGTGCCCAGAGTAATGCGACAGAATATATCCCCATCACCCTGATTTTAATGGCACTTTTAGAATTTAATAGTGCTTACCCAACATGGATACATCTCACCGGTATTATTTTTGTAATTGGTCGAGTTATTCATGCTAAAGGCATATTGAAAAAAGACTTGAAAAAGCGCATTAGAGGGATGCAGGTGACATTTCTGGTGATACTTTCATTGGTTGTGTTAAATATGATTTACCTGCCATACGATAAGTTATGGTAAGTCTGCGACGTTACATTCCACCACCTTGGGTACTCGTTCTGATTGGATTAGTACTGAATATTGGCGCGATCATCGTTACTAGCTTAGTCCTTGATAAGTTGGGTAAACAGCACTCGCAGCTCGCAGAGCAAACAGCAGAAAACTTGTATTCCATCCAACTCGCATGGAACAGTGTGGAAACCCTAGAAAGGAAAAGAGAAGCTTTACTGCTGCATGTGCACATAAGTCAGAGCGTAGCGATACCTTTAGAGCTAGAAGAGGTATTAGCAGGGCATTTATCTTCTTGGGTTCTCAACGAGTCGGATGAAATAAAAATTGATCAACTTCCTCAACTGATGTCAAAGATAAATCAGGCACAAGCTTCGTATAGAGACCGCATCGATAATTACTACATTGAGAATGTAGAGCTCAATGAGGTAATGGCAAAGCAGGATGAAAAGATCGCTTGGTACAAGAATATCGGACTCTTCTTGCAAGTATTCGGACTTGCGTTAATCCTTGCACGCGACTTAGCTAGGAAGCAATAAAAGCAAGAGCTAAAGATCAGGTTTATTGCGAAATGCCAATGGTAGTTTGCAAATTGCAATTTATTCGGTGAGCAAACAGTAGCTATTGGTTAAGTTTTAATGAAAGTGATTAAATAACAACCTGTTTTTGTGCACTGAAAAGTTGGCACGGCTCATGCTTTAGTATGAGTGACCCTTTCTAAGCCGAGGGTCACCTAGCCAACTGACGTTGTTAGTGAACCATCTTGTTCACAAATATATACAGCCAATCACGACTCCTTGTGGTTGGCTTTTTTTTATGCAGTCTAGAACTGTGCTTTAATCCAGATCATGCGATGGTCGGAAGATACATCCTTACCATCACCATACTTACCGATACGTGCATCGTTAAATAGTTTACGGCCTTCTTCATAAGACGCTGACCAGTACACACCAGAGTCTATTACATTCAAATTTGCTGAAGGCAAGGCATAGTCTACCCCTAAGCCAAACGTTGAAGTGATGCGATTCGGATATGGGTGAGTTGAACTGCGGTCAACAGCGTGTTCAGCTGCACCAAAGCTTGTTGGGTAAAGCTCACCATTCATCACGGTTTGATTAACCAATGGATCGTTGTGCAGCTCTTGCATTACAGAGCTAATACCGTCACCAGCCACTGGATCAAGATTTTGATCACCCATCATTACGAATTTAGTGCCGTTCGTTAAGCCACCTGTTTTACCCGCATCGTCGTAAAAATAGTCTTTGCCTTGAATGTAATGATGCCAAAACTCCACTTCTGCTGCGTTTTGCGCTTTGTTTTTACCGGTGTCAAATACTGGTGGAGTAGGATGAGACATCAACAAGTGTACAACTTCCTCGCCATTGCGTGTTGGAATGATGATTGGCGCGTCGACGTGATTTTTCGAAGATAGACGCACTTGATCCCATTCTTCCGCTGAGTACCATTCATCACCACACTTCATGCCGTCTGGAATCTTTTGCGAACCGTCACAGATAGTAATGGTTGGAATTTTCGCACCTTCCATATCTTTCCATTTAAATGCTTGGAATGTACGTGTGTTTGCCGTGTCAATTTTATACTTAGACATAAGGGCAAATGCATATTGACCATGGTACATGCCAAAGCCCCATGCATCACCTGGCATTTGACCTGCGGTTCCGTTGTTGTCGAGATCAAACTCACTCAACAACCCTGTATTGGTTGAATAAGATTCAGCATAAGGGTATTCAATAGGCTCAAGGTTTGCTTCACCGCCCGCGCCATTGATGCTTTGCGCGACAGACAAGTAGTTCTTCTGGAATCCTTCAATGGCTGCTTTGTTTTCGCCTGTTCCCTCGTTGTTGTATTCCGCCATCATAAGAACATCAGGACGATTCTTTTGAATGATTGCTGCAACGTTACGAATTTGAATGACTTTTTCCGCAGTGGTTTTGTCTTCGGCTGCGATTGAACCGTCTAAATAAGAGGTGACCAACGCAGCTTGCTGCGTTGGTTCAATTTGCATTTCATCTACCAAAGTTTCGAAGGTAGCGCGGTCAAAAGAGAGGTTGTAAGTCGCTATTTTTACTTCTTTAGGCTGAACATTGACGTATTCAGTATCGTCATTACATCCAGATAGTAGAGCGGCGCCAACAAGGACAGCGATAGAGGTTTTGATTGCTTTCATGGGTACGTCATACCTTATAATTAATTCGGCTGAATATTAAAGTCATCAGTCATTGTTTTAAGCGATATTAGTCACACAAACGTTTTCATATTTACATGTTCAATTAGTTTTTGTGTGATTTGTGCAATAAATGCAACACTTTCAACACCAGAAGGTTATATGTAAATTGTTAAAAAACGGTGTCGTTATTGATGCGAAATAGAGAGTCCGCCACCGTTAAAAAGAAAAGCGTAGAATTTAAGCGTGCATGAGATGTTTGAGTTGTATGCTTATCGCCGTGTTTTATTTTTTATGTTTAGATTTCCGTATATAATAAGCAGTCAATCAGAAGTGAGGACGACCTCACCGCTCTATCTTTTCTCGGGGACGACCCCATCTCGTTGGGAAATGTGACATGGCTTGGGGAATTCTCTTCATTGCGGGCTTGTGTGAAATCGCATGGGCTGTCGGTCTTAAATATTCACAAGGGTTTACCAAATTCGGTGCTTCGGCATTCACTATTGTCTTTATGTTATTGAGCTTTTGGTTGCTTGGCATTGCGTTAAGAACCTTGCCTTTAGGCATTGCTTATGGCGTATGGGTAGGGATTGGCGCAATAGGCACGGCAGTCGTGAGTATTTATCTGTTCAATGAGCCAGCAACACTTATCAAAGCCTTAAGCTTGCTAATGATTGTCGCTGGTATCGCAGGGTTAAAAATATCAGCTTAACGTTAGGCTAAACACAAAACAGCCAGAGTCACTCTGGCTGTTTTTCTAAATGTCGTGTTTACGGTTCTGGCGAGGTATATCAAGCGTTGCGCTTAATAAAAGGTAACCGTAAGTGATGACCAAACGCATTAATTAATGCGCCTGTAACAATCAGACCGCCACCGACGTACGTCCAAATGATCGGAACCTCGCCAAAGAAAATGATGCCCAACAACACAGAAAATACGATCTGGATATACGAATAAGCGGAGGCTTTACCCGCTTGTTGAGTTTGCATCGCTTTGGTTAACCCCAATTGCCCTATTTGGGTAAAGACACCAACTAGAACCAACATGAAAGTCAGATATAGATCGGGCATTACAAAATCGTCGCCAATCAGTAAGAGTGAAGCGGGGAGAGCAACCAACGGGAAATAGAAAATGATCACTGAGCTGTCTTCTGTCTGACTCAGTTTTCTGACAATGACGTAGGCAATTGAGCTACCAAATGCGCCTAAGATCGCAATCATGACGCTAAACATTGGTAAAGCGCTATCTGAGCCTTGCCCAGTTTCTGGGCTTACCATGATATAGATGCCGAGTAAGCACAACGCAATACAAAGGAAAGTTGACGGCTGGATGCGCTCTTTCAAGAAAAATACGGCGAGTAGTGCAGTAAATACCGGATGAATATATTGGAATATCGTCGCTTCTGCCAAAGGTAAGGTGGTCACTGAATAATATACACACATCAGAGCCATCGTGCCCACAGCACCGCGTGCAAATAGTAATGGCTTATTATTGCCCCATACAGAAATTCGTTTTCGCTTTACATCGAAATAACTAATGATAAGTGAAACGAGCGCTCTTGCTGCAACGATTTCAAAAACGGGGATACCGTAGTTGCCGACGTGCTTTACTGTAGCCGACATCAGAGCAAAGCCGAACGCGGAAAGCACCATAAAGCGCACACCGATGGGAATCATAGTGTTGAATGAATTGGACATTTTACTGCTCATTTGTTGCGACAGATCTCACTTTAGCATACTTAGTTAGCGATTAAATCCTCTCAACTCAAACACTTCTGTCGACAAGATGAATAAACAGTAGAATACGTAGCAATTAATCTGCCTCTCTCAGCGTAACAATAAAAACTCGATATTTAAGGAGCTTACATGATCCCGATAAAAGCAACGCATGTTTCAGGCGTTGTCATTTCAAAAATTGATGGCATAGAAAAAATGCTGTTACTCAAACGCGTAAAAGGTGGCTATTGGTGCCATGTTGCAGGTGGTATCGAAGCGGGTGAAGCCGGGTGGCAAACCATTTTAAGAGAGTTAAAAGAAGAGACACTAATTGACCAAGTTGAGTTACATACAGCAGACTTTCTAGAGCAGTTCTACGAAGCAAAAAATAACCGTATCATGGTTATCCCATGTTTTGTGCTATTTTGTCCGCCTAACCAATCAGTTGTTCTTAACGAAGAGCATACAGAGTATCGCTGGTGTACGCTTGAAGAAGCTAAGCAGCTGGCTCCGTTTGCCAATCAGCATCACCTCTATGAACATGTATGGAAGCATTATGTAGATGTGGCATCACTAACGCCATTTACGCTGATCGATCAAAAGGGCTAAATGAACGGCAACGGCTTTGATTAGTTTTTATAGAGAGGTTTGTTCTCATAAAATGAAGCGTTAGGATTTGCGCTGAGCGTTCACAATAAAAAGGAATAACATCTATGGATGAAGTCACATGCCAAGAGACGTATCAAGGAAATCACTTACAGAAGCGTTTTTCCGTCTCGCAAAGGATCTCAATTGAGCCCCTCAATACGAAACACGCGTCCGCTTTACTAGAGGTTGTGAACACTCACCGAGAGAGCCTTGAGGGCTATCTACCTTGGACGGATTCTGTCACGAATCATCGAGAGGCCGTGAACTACATTTCCCAGCGAGTGAACAGTAACGCGCTGGATTCCCACTGGTGTGCAATTTATTTTGATGAGCAGCTTACGGGTGTTATTGGCATTAAAGGTGTGGATTCACATACGCGTGTTACTGAAATTGGCTACTGGCTTGCCAACAATGGGCGAGGCCATCGTGTGATTGACCAAGTGCTCGCAGTATTGATCCCTTTTTTGAAGCAGAAAGGGCACGCACAATTCATTCAGTTCCATTGTATGGAAGATAACATCGCTAGCATCAATATTGCTGAGCGTGCAGGCGCCACATTAAAAGAATACGTTGATCATGAGTTCGATATGCTTGACCGCTCTCAACGACTAGGCATTTATGAACTACGTTTGATGTAGTATCCACCCCAGAAATATTTTAATCAGAGTTCGAACTCTAACTTCACGAGCGCTACAATAGTAACATTGTTGCGCTCGTGTTAACTTGGGGCGTCATTGGCAGAAACTAGGCTAGGAGAAGCATCATGAACGCAATCACAGAGGTTGAAGTAGATAACTTGTTACAGCAAAGCCTCGAACGCTTAAAAGCGGCATATGCAGCCGAGCCTTATCCTAGTTTGGATGAACGTAAACAGCGCCTCGTTTTGTTAAAAAAATCGCTGCTTGAGAACAAACAAGCGCTGGTTGAAGCGTTAAGTGACGATTTTGGCTATCGCTCAGAATTTGATACCGCTATGACCGACGTTTTGCCAACGGTCTCGCATATTAATTATACCCTCAAACGACTAAAAAAATGGTGCAAACCCAGCAAGCGCGAATCCGGCTTATTGCTCGCACCTTCTAAAGTCACCGTTCAGTATCAACCGTTAGGTGTCGTCGGGATCATTTCACCGTGGAACTTTCCTGTGATTTTGAGCCTTGCGCCTTTAGTGACAGCATTGGCTGCTGGCAACCGCGTGATGATGAAGCTCAGCGAATTTACGCCAAAAACCAATAAAGTCATCATCGATATTTGCCGTGGGTTGTCTGAGTATGTCGAAGTTTTTGAGGGTGAAGCAGACGTCGCACAAGCATTCAGCCAACTGCCATTCGATCACCTTTTGTTCACGGGTTCTACGAGTGTTGGTCGCGCAGTGGCAAAAGCGGCAGCGGAAAACCTTACGCCGGTGACGTTAGAGTTGGGTGGAAAGTCCCCGGTGATCATTGCAAAAGATGCAGACATGAAGAAAGCCGTTGATGCTATCTTGTTTGGTAAATGCATTAATGCAGGCCAGATTTGTGTCGCGCCTGACTACGCATTTGTACCGCAAGAACGTGTCGAAGAGTTCATTTCGCTATTCTTAAAACGTTTTGAAAAGCTCTATTTAAAATCCAACAAGAATCAAAAGCTGACCCATATTGTCAACCAACGACAATATGATCGTTTGACTGCGCTACTTGAGGATGCAAAAGCGCAAGGTGCTAACCTTCACACTGTTGAAGCGTCGCCCCAAGAGGAACGACTTCTGTATCCTCATTTGGTCACGGATGTGTCGCCGAATATGCGAATCATGCAAGAGGAGATCTTCGGGCCATTTCTACCTGTTAAGCCCTACAATGCGGTTGATGAAGCGATTGATTACATTAATCAGCGCCAAAGACCACTTGCGCTGTATGTTATGTCGGACGACAAATCGACCATCAAACATATTGTACGCAACACCCACAGTGGTGGCGTCGGCGTTAATGATACGGTTTTACATGTTGGCGCTGAAGATGCGCCTTTTGGTGGCGTTGGTGAATCGGGTATTGGGCATTATCACGGAGAGGAAGGATTCAGAACTTTTAGTCATGCGAAAACCATTCTTCACACACCGAAATGGTTGCCAAGAACGAGCGTATTAATGCGCCGTAGGGCTATGGCGATAAAAGCGATCCAAAAGATCTTTGTTCGATAATAATTATGATTTGATTGATAAAAAACCGCCCGAATAGGAGGTTTTTTGTTTCTATATGCTCTGAAACGCTGGGCACCAAAGTCCGAGAAACTTCCATCGCGTGCTACCAACAAAACAAAGAAAGGCTCTTGTTGAAAGAGCCTTGTTCAGGAAATGTCGAAATATCTTGGCAAGTTTAATGCAGAACTTCACTGCTGAATCTTAGATATCTACAGTCGTTCATCAGTTCTTTAAACGCCTTTCGGTCCAGCTTAATCAGAGTTTCATGATCGCCAGCTTCAAGGTAGACATGTTCCAAGTTTGCTAGTCTTTCATCGCAAACTGTCGACATGTGGTAAGGGCTACCAATCGGTGGAATAGCGCCGTGTTCACAATCGGTGAAGAGTCGGTAAACCATACGCTCTTTCACCAAGTGGAAGGTGGCATTAAATTCGTCGTTTAATCTCGACAAACTGATTTTGTTGTTGGCAGGTAAGACTGCCATCATATGACGCCCTTCATGATCCTCAAGAATCACACCTTTTGCGATATTCATTAAAGGCACACCTGCTGCAACACCACTTTGTAGCGAGCTATGACTGTGGCTGTGATTCACGGTTTGAAAGTGAATGTTATGCTCAGTCAAATATTCATCTAATCGGGTTGCAATCGCCATATAGCCTCCACGTGTATGAGACCCATAAAAAGTATAGGTTAGTCGGGCGACAATCGCGCATTTTACTCGGCGACACTGACGCTCTTTACGCTCCTGTTCTACGCTTATTGCAAGCCAGCGAGAAAGCATGGTTAACAATAATAAATAGGGGGCAACATGAGCAAGCCAATCATCGCTGATAACAAGCCGATCAAAGTAGAGTTGAAAGCTGGGCAAGAATATTACTTCTGCCGATGTGGGCGTTCTAAAAATCAACCTTACTGCGATGGGTCTCATTCGGGAACCGGCTTAAAGCCAATGAGCTTTAGTGCGGAAAAAGACGAAGATGCCTATCTCTGCCAATGTAAGCATACCGCCAATGCTCCTTTTTGTGATGGTACACACAAGCGATTTACCGCAGAGCAAGTCGGTAAAGAGGGACCGGAACAAAAGCGAGAGAAAAGAGACAAACCAACGGCGTCTGCTACTCAAGAAGAACCAACCCTCGAGTTTATCCACCAATTAGCGAGAGAAGGACTCTCTAAACTCGGTCATCATGGTCCGATGGCTGCAATGGGGGTTCCTAGGCATTTGCTACCACATTGGGATGCTATACAAATTATGGTGGCGCAAATGGCGACACAACCGTTGTTGGAAGACGTTCCTGTGTCTACCGAGTTGATTGTGGGACCAAACGCGCGTAAGCCGCTCAGACTCGCCATTCCTTTGTTGGTGTCG
This sequence comes from Vibrio sp. YT-18, assembly GCF_033337345.1. Classification (NCBI taxonomy): domain Bacteria; kingdom Pseudomonadati; phylum Pseudomonadota; class Gammaproteobacteria; order Vibrionales; family Vibrionaceae; genus Vibrio; species Vibrio sp. YT-18. The sequence goes on from NZ_JAWOQO010000001.1 coordinate 415,966, forward strand.
GACATGAGTTTTGGCGCACTTTCTGAAGAGGCGAAAATTGCACTAGCAAAAGGTGCAGAGTTGGCAGGGACTGGGATTTGCTCTGGTGAGGGTGGCATGTTACCGGAAGAACAAGCCGCTAATTCACGGTATTTCTATGAGCTTGCTAGTGCTCAATTTGGCTACGACGAATCTAAGCTTCTTAATGTTCAGGCGTTTCACTTTAAAGGTGGGCAAGGAGCAAAAACGGGCACGGGTGGTCATCTGCCTGCAAATAAAAATGTAGGTAAGATCTCTCAGGTGAGAGGCATCCCCGAAGGACAACCAGCGATATCACCACCAACGTTCAAAGATCTTCACACTACTCACGATTTCAGAAAGTTTGCTGACAGAGTTCGTGGCATCACAGGCGGTATTCCAATTGGATTTAAACTCAGTGCCAACCATATTGAGCAAGACATTCAGTTTGCGCTTGATGCTGGGGCTGATTATATCATCTTAGATGGTCGCGGTGGTGGCACGGGTGCGGCGCCAACTATGTTCCGTGATCATATTAGTGTTCCCACCATCCCTGCATTAGCTCGTGCACGTAAGTACTTAGATGAAAAAGGCGTAAGTGACCGCGTCACATTAATCATCACCGGTGGGTTGCGAGTTCCTACGGATTTTGTCAAAGCGTTGGCACTTGGAGCAGACGGAGTAGCGATAGCAAACAGTGCGATGCAATCGATCGGTTGTGTCGCGGCTCGCATCTGCAACACCAATAATTGCCCGGCAGGCATTGCGACACAAAATGCCGATTTGAGGCAGCGTCTCGACGTTGGAAAGTCATCCCAGCAACTGAAAAATTTCTTCGAATCCTCGGTCGAGCTCATGAAAGTCATGGCGAGGGCGTGTGGTCATCACGCTCTGAATGAATTTAGTCATCATGATTTAGCGACCTGGGATCACAACATGGCGAGGCTGTCTGGGATTAAGTATTCAGGTATGGACTTAAACTGATCTCTATCCATATTTTCTGCATATAGGTACATGTTTGATAACAATTATTTATTCGCTGAAATGTTTGAAATTTTGACTTGGCGTTAACTAAAAAAACAGTGTATGAACTACGCTGTTTGAGGTGGATATTCGATTTATTGAATAACAAAGAGTGGTTACCACAACCACGACACGAAGGAGCATTATATGAGCAAAGCAAACGGCGGTTCGGTAGGTAAATGTCCAGTTATGCATGGTGGGCAAACATCTACAGATAAGTCGGTGATGGATTGGTGGCCGAATGCCTTGAACTTAGACATCCTGCATCAACACGACTCCAAAACCAACCCATTTGGCCAGGACTTTAATTACAAAGAAGAACTGAAAAAGTTAGATGTCGAAGCACTTAAAAAAGATTTAAAAGATTTAATGACTGATAGCCAAGACTGGTGGCCTGCCGACTGGGGACACTACGGTGGTTTAATGATCCGAATGGCATGGCATGCAGCGGGCAGTTATCGTATTGCGGATGGCCGTGGCGGTGCTGCTACAGGCAACCAACGCTTTGCTCCTCTCAACTCTTGGCCAGATAACGCCAACCTGGATAAGGCTCGACGCCTTTTATGGCCAATCAAGAAAAAATATGGCAACAAACTAAGTTGGGCAGACCTGATTGTCCTTGCCGGTAACATGGCGTACGAATCCATGGGCTTTAAGACCTTTGGCTTTGCGTTTGGACGAGAGGACATCTGGCACCCAGAAAAAGACACTTACTGGGGCTCTGAGCAAGAATGGTTAGCCACAAGTGACGCTGATAACAGCCGCTACTCTGGTGAGCGAGATTTAGAAAACCCGCTTGCTGCGGTAATGATGGGTCTTATCTATGTGAACCCTGAAGGGGTAGACGGTAACCCAGATCCTCTCAAAACAGCGCATGACATGCGAGTGACCTTTGCGCGAATGGCTATGAACGATGAAGAAACCGTCGCTCTCACAGCTGGTGGTCACACGGTGGGTAAGTGTCATGGTAATGGTGATGCCGCAAACCTTGGCCCAGAGCCCGAAGCAGCAGACGTTCATGAGCAAGGTCTTGGCTGGATTAATCACAAAACACGTGGCATTGGCCGTGACACGGTAACGAGTGGTATTGAAGGTGCTTGGACAACACACCCTACACAATGGGATTACGGATACTTCCACCTACTATTTAAGTATGACTGGGAACTGAAAAAGAGCCCAGCAGGTGCATGGCAATGGGAGCCAATCGACATTGAAGAACAAGACAAGCCTGTCGATGTTGAAGACGGTTCTAAGCGCTACAATCCAATCATGACCGACGCCGATATGGCGCTCAAAATGGACCCTGAATATCGTAAGATTACAGAAAAGTTCCAAAATGACCCTGCGTACTTTGATGACGTTTTTGCTCGTGCCTGGTTTAAGTTGACACACCGCGATCTAGGACCAAAATCATGTTATTTCGGCCCTGATGTGCCAAGCGAAGATCTTATTTGGCAAGACCCAACGCCCGCAGGTAAGACAGACTACGATGTTGATTTAGTAAAAACAAAAATCGAAGCAAGTGGCCTATCCATTAGTGAGTTAGTAAGTACGGCGTGGGATAGTGCGCGTACTTACCGTGGCTCTGACCGCCGAGGCGGTGCAAATGGCGCGAGAATTCGCTTGGCTCCGCAAAAAGATTGGCAAGGGAACGAACCTGAACGTCTAAGACGTGTTCTTGCGGTGTTAGAAAAAATAGCAGCAGAAGAGGGCTGTAGTGTTGCAGATGCTATCGTGCTTGCTGGTAACGTAGGTATTGAACTGGCTGCGCGTGCCGCAGGTCATGATGTATCTGTGCCATTCACGCCAGGCCGAGGTGATGCCACCCAAGAGATGACGGATGTTGAATCATTCGAAGTACTTGAGCCTGTTGCTGACGGTTTCCGAAATTGGTTGAAGAAAGACTACGCGGTTAAGCCAGAAGAGCTTTTATTAGATCGTGCTCAGCTTATGGGATTAACGGCGCCAGAAATGACGGTACTTATTGGTGGTATGCGCGTTCTAGGCAGTAACTACGGCGGTGGAAAAGAGGGCGTATTTACTGACCGAGTCGGCACTTTGTCGAATGATTTCTTCGTGAACCTTACTGACATGGCATATACGTGGAAACCAGTGAGTGCTAATCAATATGAAATCCGTGATCGTAAAACCGACGCTGTGAAGTGGACGGCAACCCGTGTGGATCTTGTCTTTGGTTCAAACTCGATCCTGCGTTCGTATGCGGAAGTGTATGCGCAAGATGATAATCAGGAAAAATTCATCCATGACTTCATCGCCGCATGGACGAAAGTCATGAACGCGGATCGTTTTGACTTGCAATAAGTGAAACGATGCCCGTCGGTAGATGGGTTGATGAATAAGTAAGAGAGGCGGGCGAAAAGCTCGCCTTTTTCTTTACCTATCTTTTTACTTTGATTGAAAGTTAAGCTCATTTGAACCATAATAACTGGACCATATGAACCATAGGAGCTTGATATGGCAACTGCAGCATTAAAAAGCTTCAAACCGAAACAACCTCATAAAGCCAATTTCTGGTTTATGTTGGGTATTGAAGACGCTGAAACAGGTCGCACTGATGCGGTTCACAAAGGCTTTGAGCCAAAGGTGTATCGCAATATTGTTGAGCGTGTGAAGCTTTCTCAGAGTGAGTTTCAAAACGTCACATTGATACCTGTCAGCACGGTCAAGCGTCGTCTAAAAAACGATGAACGCTTCAATACGCAAGAAAGTGATGCAATCTATCGATTAGCGATGTTATTGAAACTCGCGACAGAACTGTTTGACGACGAAGAGCGCGCGTTAAAATGGATGAGAGAGAATGTGTATGGCTTAGGTGGAAAACGTCCACTTGATATGGTCTCGACCACGGTGGATTTTGAAATCGTAAAAGATTTGATCGGCCGTTTAGAGCACGGGGTATTCTCGTAATATGAAGCTCTATCGTCTCACACAAAAGAAATTTGCTGACACGCCATTCAGCCCCGTTGGCGCAAAGTTATTTGGAGGGCGATGGAACTCAAAAGGAACCGAAGCCCTCTATTTCTCTGAATCGGAATCCCTTTGCTCGTTGGAAGTGTTTGTTCACGTAAACAACGATCCTGCTATCACCAAACTTTACGATTTATATCGTATTGAAATGCCAGAATACCTCATCGCCACCTTAGATGAAGAAGATCTCCCTGTGACGTGGCGAGCAATACCGGCGAGCGAGTCTACGCAGTACATTGGTGACCAGTTTCTCAATGATCCTCATCCTGAGTTTGCCGCGCTGCAAGTGCCTTCAACGATTTCACCTCGTGATAAAAACTACGTGGTGAACCCAAATCATCCCAAAATGAAAGAGATCATCAAGAAAGCCGAAAAGCTCGATTTCGCGTTTGATCCGCGCATTTTCAAATAGACGCCTAGCTTTGTCTTGCTTTAAAGCATTCAGCGCTTACCTGAGATAAGCGCTGAAGCATAAAAGTTTATTTCCTTGGTTATTGTCGGTCGTAAGTGAACTGTTGCGCTTCATTTGTAGTGTTGAGGTAATGCCCAAGCACCAACTCAGCACCTTTGTAAGATAAATGGCTGTCATCCGTATACATCGCATTGTTTGCTCCAACTCTCATTCGACATACGCCATTTCTGCAAATGGCATCGGTCAAGTCGACAAACTCAACGTGCTCAAATTGCTCAAAGTAGTTCACTAACTTCGCCACGTTTTGAGGGTGATGTTGTTTGGGAGAAAAGTCGCAGGCAGACTCTTCTGTCTCGCCAAACAAACGCGCTTTCCAAAGGCATTCTCCTACCGCAAACGGTGCAGAAGGGGTTGGACCGAAAACGACCACTTCCTTTCCTTTCAGTTCATTCAATAATTTGGTTAATGATGCTTCATAATCGGCTTGTGAAAGCTCTTTATTGAAATTAGAAGAGATAACAACGCGACGAATGGAAGGGGTACTTAGAATGGTATCGACAGCCTCATTGAAGAACTGTCGGCAAGGAACTGAGCCAGCACCTTTGATGGTGTCGACATAACCGACCGCACAGGAATCTTGAGTAAGTTGCACCACGCCAGTTGGTGTTACTTCAGATAGACGCTTCACGTAAACCATGCTGTGACTATTGCCTAACACAGCGATGGCGGGCTGCGGCGCAGACGAGCACACATCGTTAACGTTGGTGTTGCCGTTGCAATCTAAACCATAACCGTTGTTAACGCGCATGGCCTCGAAAAATGCGCTTCTTTCTGGAAAACCACCGTTTTGATGACCGATAACGCCGAGCGTTAGCAAGGGCAACGTCAACAACACAATAACCGCGGACACAGTGCGCATGCTCATGGCTTTTCGGCTACGGAACGGCTTTTCAATAAAGCGCCAAGTGAAGTAAGACAGTACAAAAAGAGCGATAACGTAAAGCGGGATATTGACGTCTTGTGTTGTGTCCAACATGTAGCGGTAAAAGACAAATAATGGAATGTGCCACAAGTATAAGCTGTAGCTGATTAAGCCGACGAACACGACCCACTTTAGGCTCAGTAATCTACCGCAGACATTGTCTTTAGAGGCAAACAAAATCACCAACGCGCTACCGATGACCGGCACCAGCAGCGTAATGCCCGCGCCATCTTGCGATTTTTCAAACAAAAGCGCGGAAGCCAATATCAAAACGATGCCAATGGTTGCTAGAGTATCGTTAGATTGAACTTGGACTTTTCTCATCACTAATGCGAGTAATGAACCGCTTGCCAGTTCCCAAGCGCGAGAGAAGATCATGTAGAAGGCGAAATCAGGGTCGTTGCTCGCGTAGACAATAGTCATCAAACTCAGCACAAATACCGTGATAAAAAAAGTCAGGTAAAACGCGTTTTTACCACGAGCGAGTAGCATGAGTAGCAAAGGAGTGACAATGTAGTACTGTTCTTCAACGCCCAAGCTCCATGTGTGGAACAGCGGGTTGGCTTGATCTTCTAAACCGAAGTAATTGTGGCCTTTTAAATACAGAAGAATGTTGGATGCGGAAAGAATGGAAGACACTGCAAATTGACCAACGTCTTTGTGTGCTTGCGGCAAAAATAGCCACCAAGACATCAAATAGCTGACGGCGATCACCACCAGTAAGAGGGGGAGTATGCGACGAATGCGTCGCTCATAAAAATCACCAAGGCTGAACTTCTGGTTTTCTAAGTCGTTAATCACGATGATAGTGATCAAATAGCCGCTGATCACAAAGAACACGTCGACGCCAATAAAGCCACCAGCGAATTGCTCAACTCCTGCATGAAACAAAATCACCAACGTGACAGCAATCGCCCTTAATCCGTCTACTTCTGCTCTGTAAGTCATATCGTGTTGCTCCAACATTCCGTTTAATGAAGTAGAGCAAAATATGAACCAGAAATAATGTTTATTTAAATCAGTGCCTTAAAGTGATTGTCAAAATGAAAATGCTAGGTGGGTTAACGAATTCCCAAATTGAATTTCAATATGGAAAACCCATAAAGAATGATCTTAAGAAGCGCTAAATCAAAGAACGTAAAGCGCGAGGCACTTAGACTCCATTGAAAATGATTACGCTAAAGAAACGATGACAGAGAATACGATTCAGGAAAAAATTGCCAGCTTTACTTGTATCGAAGAGGCTTTGAATTACTTCGACATCGAGTTTGATAGCCGATTTATCGAAAACAATCGAACCGAGTTGGTTAAGAGGTTTCACGGCTACTTAATCCTCACTAAACCGGATGATTGGTTTTCAGGTCGTCGTGCTTTAAAGAATGCTTACTGTAAAGTACAACGCAGTTTGCTCAGTAAAAAGACGCGCTCTGCGTGTCGAGGTTGTACATCTTGTCAAAGACGTTAATTCTGATGGCTTGCCTAAAAAGAACCCTGCATCTTGGCGTTACAGGGGGAAGAGCAAGGTTCTTTTGGTTTCGCTATTGGTTTGTCGCGAGTTGCGAATCAGCTTTACGTAGATGAATTAACCCGCGTGGTACGCAGGGTAGTCCACTAAGCCTTTTTCACCGCCGCCGAACAATGTGGCAGGGTCATGTTCTGCCAGTGGATAGCCATGCTTGATGCGGCTTGGTAAGTCGGGGTTTGCAACAAACGGACGGCCAAAGCCAATCATGTCAGCTAAACCACTTTCGATCGCGTGTTGCGCCTTTTCATCGTTGTAACGACCGGCATAAATCAGTGTACCTTTGTACGCCTCACGAACTGCGGTTTTAAAGTTGTGCGGAGTGTCTGGCGCGTCGTCCCAATCCACTTCTGCAATGTGAATGTAAACCACATTGAGTTTATCAAGCAGCGCTGCAGCGGCGGTGTAGGTTTCGACTGGCGTACTATCAACGGTGCCATTTAACGAAGTGAATGGTGCAAGACGAACACCAACGCGCTCAGCGCCAATAGCTTGCGTCATCGCTTCTATCACTTCACCAAGAAAACGCAGACGGTTTTCAATAGAGCCACCGTATTCATCGGTGCGGTTATTCGCTTCAGAATCGATAAACTGGTTAACCAAGTAGCCATTCGCTGCATGAAGCTCGATACCATCGAATCCGGCTTCCATCGCGTTTAGTGCGGCTTGGCGGTACTCTTCAATAACGTTCTTGATGTCTTGTTTGGTCATTTCACGTGGCACAACCACGTCGACAAAACCCGGTTCGTCTGTGCCGTTATCGACAAATACTTTCACGTTTTCTGCTTTTAGCGCAGAAGAAGAAATAGGTTGCTCACCGCCAATGTTATCAGGGTGAGTCACACGACCAACGTGCCATAATTGCGCGAAGATAACGCCGCCTTTCTCGTGCACTGCATCAGTTACTTTTTTCCAGCCAGCAATTTGCTCTGGGCTGTAAATGCCTGGTGTCCATGCATAGCCTTGACCCATTGGCGAAATTTGTGTGCCTTCAGCAACGATTAGGCCCGCTTCAGCACGTTGAGCATAGTAGGTCGCCATCATGTCGTTAGCGATATTACCTGGTTGAGAAGCACGAGAGCGCGTCATCGGAGGCATAACGATACGGTTTTTTAATGAGAGAGAGCCAAGTTTAATGGGTTGAAATAATGCGTCTGTCATAGGAAACCTCGTTATTTTTGAGTTTGGATGAGTTCGATTTGGTAACCATCGGGATCTTTAATGAACGCGATGTGAGTTTCTCCGCCTTTCATTGGACCTGGCTCGCGAGTAACGTTGCCACCAAGCGCTTTAATTTTTTCGCAAGCGGCGTAAATATCTTCAGACCCCAGTGCCATGTGTCCGAATGCGTTACCCAAGTCGTAACTGTCGGTATCCCAGTTATAAGTTAGCTCGATGGTCGCGCCATCTGGTTGATCAGGGTTACCAACAAACACCAGTGAGTAACGGTATTCTTGGTTTTCAAAACGATCCAAAACACTCATTCCCAGAACTTTTGTATAAAATTCGATAGATTTGTCTAGGTCAGCTACACGGATCATCGTGTGGAGAAACTTCATAAGTCGCCTTTTCATAACGTTGCGTAATCACTATGCAAACCATATCGTCACTCTAAATAAACTGGAAATTATCGTTAATTATTAAAATGATTATTTAGTGTTATGAAAAGCGAGGTTGCTGGCCCTGCAACATGCAAACAAAGATTACTCGCCGTTTCTTTTTAATTATTGGCATATGCTAATTACTCTTTTGAGAAACCGAGTAACTATCATGTCCACAAACAGCTACTGTCATTACACTCACGAGTCTCATCATCAATGTGCGGTTTGTTCTTCAATTAATGTGAATCCGAACTCTTTGGCCGTGAACTACCAATACCTAGCCGATGGCTCTGTTGTCGGAGAGTTTCACGTTTTACCGCGTCATCAGGGTTACACCGACCTGTTGCATGGTGGCATTGCGAGTTCGCTGCTCGATGGTGCAATGACGCACTGTTTGTTATTTAGAGACATTCAAGCCCTTACCGCGCAGTTGGATGTGCGCTACCATGCACCTATTGAGTTAGATGAGCACGTCACGATTACTGCACACTGTGAAGGTGAACGCCGCGGTATATATCAATTGGTGGCTCAATTGCTGGTCAATAATGAAGTTAGAGTGACGGCAAAAGGGAAGTTTATTCGTCCTAAAGAGGCGTAAATAAAAACTCGTTCTACGGAGAGATAATGAAGAAATTTGATGAGTTGTACGCAATTGCGACGAGAAAATCTCAATATGACCAAACCAACACTTGGTTTAAAGGCGTAGAGACTTATCTGGAGGCCATTGGCAAAGAAGTTGATGAAGTCCGCGAAGAGATTCGTGAGGATCGCCTTTGTCATTTGGAAGACGAGTTAGGCGATGTGTTGTGGAACTATCTTAACGTATTAAAAGCGCTGGAAAGAGAAAAGGGGATAGATCCTGAGAAAGTACTCGAAAGAGCCTGCAACAAATACGATCAGCGTGTATCTGCGATTGAGTCGGGACGCAGTTGGGATGAGATAAAACAGCAGCAGAAACAAGCCTTGAACGCAGAGCATGAAGCCGCGCAGTTAGAAGATGTAAAGAGCCAATAACTGCGCTTGGTATTGAAAGGGTTGGTCAATAGGGAATACCTAGTCAGCCCTTGGAACTGTTGACCAACAGTAGGTCACAAGGTGGTTGATCAAGTAACGTGTCTACAGTGCTGCCAGACCAAAATTGAGATGACATGCTTCGTTTACATGCCCCCATAATCAAAATCGCTGCTTGTGATTGCTTAACTGCTTTTGGTAACGCCGTTTCAGGGTTTCCTTCTGGCAGCAGTAGTGGTACTCGAGTTAACTTTTGCGCAGTAATAAAGTCCGTAATGCCTGCTTTTTGGTTGCTTAATATCTCTGCACGATAGCGAGAGAGGTATGGCGCGACGTATCGGCAGTAAACGAGCGTCATTTTCCCGCTTAAGGTTTGTTCCAATTTTGAGCCTCGCGAGACGATGGCTTTATCTACTATCGACTTTTCATCCCCTCGATGAAGTGGGTCGATTGCACAAAGCATGTTGGCGTGAGAAGGCCATGAACGCTCACTCAGTAGCAACAAGTCGCAATCTTGTTGTGCTAGTTCTGTGAGCATCGTTTGAATCTCGTGTTTGTTAAAGTGTCCCACGAGCAGTAAGTCAGTGTGGTCAACAAGCCGTTTCGTAACTTGCTCAACCCAATGACTCCCTTTGAAATGCTCGTAAGAGAGCGTTGGCGTTTCAAGCTCTTCTTCTTCACAAAGTTCGACAATTAATGCGTTGAACTTTAAGGTCCAAGATTCAAACTCAGCTTGTCTTTTTTCTATATGGTCAGAGTTGAAACTGAGAAAATGAGCGAATGCGTGATCTTCACTTCGGCGATGGTCTTCCACTAAAACCACAATAGGCTGAGCCAACGCTGTCGAAAATTGAATCACTTTACGAAGCACCTTACGACTTGGTAAGGCGGCCTGCTGAGTCAGAAAAAATACAGGTGCCATTGATTACTCCATTATCAAACAAGGCGAATGAGCCTGACACACATTCAAGTCTATACCATGAACTGATGCAGAGGCGTTTTGTTTCTGCGAGCGAAATATAAATTCCGCAATTAAGTCAACTATCGCCTAGAATTTTAACATCAAGAATTCATGCCTTCGGATAGCACATATCGTCAATGCGGCGAATGTGGTAGTGAAAGCTATAGGTAAAAGTAATGATAGATTCCAACCAATTGCAAATTAACCGCAAAGTGCCACATTTGCTTGCTGAGATCATTAAAGCGATAGAATCGACCGAAGACTTGAGCTTTTTGAAAGACTATCAAGAAGCACAGATTGCGAACATTTTGGAATCGGTCAACATTGCTTACCGTAAGCGTGTCATAGAAGCAGTGCCGCCTGAGAAGTATTGGACGGTATTAAATTTGCTCCGATACGACACCGCCAAGCACATTCATCAATCACTCAATAAAGACTTACAACATGAACGCTTGGCGTACATAACTGATTCTGAACTGATCATCTTTGCGGACTTTCTACCGACCGAATTTGTAGATGAATACCTTATTGATCAAAGTGAAGAGTCTGTCGCGCATATCCAACAAGCATTGTCGTATGAAGACAACAAAGTTGGACGTTATGCCGAGCCTCACTTTCTGGTCGCAAACCCTAAAAACAGCGTAGGAGGCATCAAAACCGAGCTGCTAAAACGTGGGCAAAGTCCAGTGCGGTTGATTATTGTGCGTGATGCAAGTGGTGTGATTGGTACGATAGAGCCGCAAACCCTGTTGCTGCACGAGAATCATATCAAACTTACCGACTTGACCGTAGTTACGCCAATTCTAGAAGATATTCAAACGATTCAAAGCGTCAGCAAACAAGTCTCGATTGATGGTGGAGCACATTGGTTTCCTATCATGGCTGGTGGCAAAATTATGGGCGTCTTGTCGATGGCGACCATTGCGATTACGTTGCGCGAACTCAGCCTACAAGCTGTAGTGGCAGAAAACGTACGAAGCGAAGAAGATTTGTTCACACCATTAAGCGTGGCGACAAGGCTAAGAGCACTTTGGTTGGTGATTAACTTGCTGACCGCTTTCGTAGCCTCCGCCATCATTGGGCTTTTTGATAATGTGGTCGAGCAAGTCGTTGCGCTTGCGATCTTAATGCCTGTCGTGGCGAGCATGGGCGGCATCGCGGGTAGCCAAACCTTAGCGGTGGCCATTCGGGGTATCGCATTGAACCACTTGCACCAAAGTAACTTGAAGCTATTGGTGAATAAGGAATTAAAAATCGCCACCATTAATGGCTTGATCATGGGATTAGTCATCGCGGGTGTCGTCTACATGGTGTTTGACTCTTGGCCATTGGCGCTTATTATCTGTTGTGCCATTTTCCTCAATAGTTTGGCGGCCGCGGCATCGGGTACGTTGATACCATTCACGTTGAAGAAGTTTAACATTGACCCCGCCGTGGCTGGCTCGGTAGTATTGACGACCGTTACCGATGTCGTTGGTTTCTTTGCGTTCTTAGGCTTAGGTGCCATTTTCTTGATATAGATATCCAATTGACGCGTTAACCAGCAGAACCAATCGCACCATTTCCCAACCCAGTATTTTGGGCGAGCTTGCTTCGCTCAGCATTCCTCCGTTTTCCATAACCGATGAACACGTCGTTTCGGTTCTTACTTTGTATATCTCTTCACTGCCCAGTTCTATTCCCCCAAATTTCCCACTACCGATCTCGCTTAACGCTGGCGTGCCAAATGCCAATTTCAAACGCCAGATGATGCCAATTTTCTTGGCTGTACACGCATTACTTCACTCAAACAAAAAAATAAGGAAACAATTTTGAATAAACTCATCGTATTCACTGGTGGTCCTGGTGCAGGGAAAACTTCGGTAATCGAACAGCTAAAAACACAAGGCTTTATCTGCGCGCCAGAAACCGGCCGTCAAATAATACAAACGCAGGTTGCCAATCACGGTTCAGCATTACCTTGGAATGACAAACAAGCTTTTCGAGACGAAATGATGAAGGTAGAAGTGAGCAATTACCGAGCTTTCAATGTCCACCAAGGGAATGTGTTTTTTGATCGCAGTATTGTGGACGTATATGGCTACAGTAAGTTGGAACAACTGCCAATCTCGCATGAGCTCATCACGCATTGCCAGACGCTTCGTTATCATTCTCAAGTATTCATTTTTCCACCGTGGACGTCGATATTCAGCAACGACGAAGAGCGAAAGCAAGATTTTTCTGAAGCGGTGGCTACGTATCAACAGATGGTCAACGCTTATCACAAATTTGGTTATCAATTGATCGAAGTGCCCAAAATGTCAGTCGAAGACAGAGTAGCGTTTATTCGCGGCTCAATCATCGAATAAGGCTGAAAGATGATTGATGCAAACAAATGCGTAAGGCGATTGTGACCACGACGACAATATGCGTAAAGGGAGTTATTTATACTGGATAAAATTCAATAACTTAATTGAGTGTTATGTCTTTTAAATATCTTACCTTATTGCTCGCAACGACGAGCATGAGCAGCTTTGCTGATGTAGGCCTGCCTTCGGGGGATGATTGGTTAAACCATGTGACGAATGGCCTAGCCCCATATTGGATGATGGAAAGCGCGCATGGACAACCTGCGGGGAATTTTCCGACTTTTCGTTGTGATAACGGTGTCATTCTCGACCCACAAAAGCCGTGTGAAGAATTAAACAAAGAGTGGATTAGCCCGCACTTCGATCGCGAATACACCCGCATGAAATCGCGCCAAACTTACGCTTATGGCGTGCTTTTTCATCTTACGGGTGACAAGCAAGCATTAGAGCTGGCAAAGAAAGGGGCTTATTACCTGATTGATCATCTACAAGATGAGAAAAACGGCGGCTTTGTGAGCTTTACGCGTGGTGGAAAACCGGGGATGGAGTGGCAACAACGAACTTCTCAAGACCAAGCTTACGCCTTGGTGGGGTTGGCGATGTACTACTACTTGACGCAAGATCCAAAGGTTGAACAAGCGCTTATCGACCAGCAAGCGTTTATATTTAAACAATACCGACGAAGCGATGATCGCGGTCTGGCTTGGGTTTTGAAAGACGGTGATGGGGAAGGTGCGAAGCAGCAAGAGCTAGTCGCTCAACTTGACCAGATCAATGGCTATCTGTTGTTAACGGCGCCACTTTTACCACCGCCAGCGCAAGCCAAGTGGAAGCAAGATCTGCAATGGCTGACGCAAGTGATGATAGATAACTACCATTCCGTCAAAGAGCAGCGCTTTTATGGCGCGATACACCACAAAGCGGTAATGATGCCAGATGCGAAACACAATGATTTTGGACACACCATCAAGGCGTATTGGATGACGTATCTGACAGGTCAGTTGTTGGAAAATTCAAAGTGGACAGAGTTTGGTTTCAAAGGAATGAAACACACGCTTAAACAAGCGCAATACCAGCAAAACTTTGAGCAAGTCAAAGCGCTCTTCTCTCCAGAATGGCAGGGTAAATGGACGCAAGAGAGCATTCCTGCTTGGCAATCAAGACCGCACAAGCATTACAGCTCGTCTTGGGAATGGGCAGAGCTCGATCAAGCGGCAATGACAGTTTCCCTTATTGATGGTTCGATGAAAGAAACGCTTCAATACACGTTACCCACTTTTATGGACGTATGGGTGGATCATCAGTACGGAGGTGTTGGTCTGAATCCTAAATCAACCAAAGCGTTCCATTGGGGAAATGGTTACCACCAGTTTGAACATGCGTTGGTCGGGTATTTGTACGCGCAACAAATGGCAAAACAGCCCGCCAAGCTTTACTACGCGCGACCAGCAGAGAGCAAAATGCCACTTAATCCATATTACTTTAGCGCAGACGTAAAATCGTTGTCGTCACAAAGTGATGGAGTCACCATCGCGACATTCACCAATATTCGACCTTAGGTTGGTCGATGGTGATGTGTTGGTTAAAGTCCGCGTAAAAGCCAATAAAATCCTCCGACAGCAAGTGCGACTATTAGCTATCTAGGTCTGTCACTAGATAAGCTTCAAGCAATAATGGTGTAGGTAATGCCCACGGGGCGCTTACAAAAAGCCGTCAGAACCACTGGCTTTGACGGCTTTTTATTCTATGACAGGTAGAGGCTTCAATTTTCAGCGCGATAGGTCCATGAAAACTTAAGTGAGATTCCAATCACGTCGCATAATCTCACTAGTGTCATTGGAAATAAATGAATTGTTTCTGATACATAGAACGTATTAACATGGTTGCACTGGGCCCATATGAGTAAACTTATTGAATATACAATTTGAGAGAGAGGGGTTAGTTTTAAAAAATAACAGTTAGTTGGAATCTAGGTTAAATGAAAATAAAACTATTTAAAAAGCTACAAGTTGTATTTCTTGTGGTGTCAGCATCTTTAATGGTGGGGTGTTCGTCTATAGATGCGCATGCTGGTGGCGGATACGGAAAGCCGTTTTCAGGCACCGCGTTATCAGTCGCACGACAACCTTGCTATTTAAGAGCTGATATTACTTCTATCGCGTTATACCCACTATCATTGATTGACATTCCTTTGTCGTTAGCAACGGACGTTGTGTTTCTTCCTGTTGATTTAGTCATGGTAGTTACGCCAACAACGAGTTATGGCGGTGTTGTTTCTCTAGGTTGTCCAAGCGGAAGCATGATCTAAAACGCTTATTTTATTCAAATAAATGGAAGGAAATGAAAGTGGAATTAAAAAATAACTATTCAGAATCAGAAATAAACCAGCCACCATCGGTACTTCTTGTTGCGTCTCTGTTGTGTCTGGCGTCCGTTTGTTGGGCTGCATTGCTGTTGGCCATTGAATATATTGTTGGGATAGAAATGAGTGGTACAGGCTTTCTTAGCACGTTAATCCCAGCCATGAGTGTTGGTTATTACTTCGGCTACAAGACTGGAGATGTAATGCCATCAAAAACAAGATGGTATGCTGTTTTACTGTGGACTTTAGCAAGTTTGGTAGTGTTCTCTCTTATCTTAATGTCGTTAGATATTTCTCCGTTTTATTTATTATCTGAGCTCGGTGGGGTAAGTATTTTTATTGCTATCATAATGCTAATAACGATTGGCATCGCCTACTTAATTTTAAAAAGTGGTGAGAAAATGGCGATTAGAGTATTACTCAAAGCCAAGGAAAGTCAGTAGATAAAATACAACAAACGATTCAATTAGGATCATGACAAGACGTCAGCCATAATGTGCTGGCGTTTTAGTTTCCTGTTTGTAGGATTTTTTGTCTAAAAGGCAAACCCATTTATTGTGTTGTCGTTTGAGTTAATGGTTTATGCCTTGTGCGCAAGATAGCTTAGCAGGTTTATGTATCGAGAAACGTGTGTATAATTCGCCACGAATTACGATTTATAGATATGAAAGGTAAGTATGGCAGTCCTCGAAATTCTCTCAATTCCTGATCCAAGGCTTAAAGTAAAAGCAGAAAAAGTCACTGATGTATCGACAATACAAACGCTGATAGACGATATGCTAGAAACACTTTACGCAACGGGCAATGGTATCGGTTTAGCTTCAACCCAAGTGGGCAGAAAAGAGGCGGTTGTTGTCATCGATATCTCTGACGAACGCAATGATCCTTTAATCTTGGTTAACCCAGAAGTGGTGAGCGGAGAAAACAAAGCACTTGGTCAAGAAGGGTGCCTATCTGTTCCTGAGTACTACGCAGATGTAGAGCGTTACACGTCAGTTGTTGTTTCTGCACTAGACCGTGATGGCAACCCGATTACAATCGAGAGTGATGAGTTCTTAGCGATTGTGATGCAGCACGAAATTGATCACCTATCTGGTAACTTGTTCATTGATTACCTTTCACCGTTAAAGCAAAAAATGGCGATGAAAAAAGTGAAGAAGTACGTAAAATCGCAAGCTAAGTAATATGAAAGGAAGTAACTCACAACCGCGAGTTACTTCCTTGTAAATCAAGAATAGGAAGGTAGTGAGAGCGGTTTATCTCTGTTTTTGGGGGACATAACGCTTTACGACCTTCATAAGCTTCTGAAATGAAGAACAGTCCATATGTGACTCATGAGGGCAGGAGGCAACATGGTTTAGGCTGTCTCGCACCGCTTTCAAACGTTTTATTTGCTCATCAATCTCAAGTGCCTTTTTCGTTAGTAAGTCACGATCGATATATGGCTTTGAAAATTCTGATTGATTCAACATTTCTGCCATTTCGTTAAGCGATATTCCAGCGATACGCCCCAAACTAATTAAATTGAGTGTATTGAGTACCTCTGGTGAATATTGGCGTCTCAATCCATTCCTTCCTATCGAGCGAATTAACCCCAGCTGTTCGTAATACCTGAGCGTTGAAGTCGGCAATCCTGATTTTCTAACCACTTCTGCAATATCCATATTATTCCCCATTGACTTCAAGTTGGCTTTAAGTTGTAGCATGCAACTAAGACCTTAACAAATCAAAAACTTGAGGAGAGAAAAATGCTGCTTTTAATGGGATTGCAAGCGGTGCTAATAGGGATTGGTGCCACTTTGATAATGGATTTATGGGCATGGTTACAAAGGAGAGTGTTTGGTATTCCTTCATTAAACTATGCGTTGGTTGCGCGCTGGGTTTTGTACATGCCCCAAGGAAAGTTTATGCATGCGCCAATTATGGCGTCAGAGGCGATGCCGGGAGAAAAGTCACTTGGCTGGTTTTTGCATTATGCCATCGGCGTTACTTTCGCTTTGGCTCACGTTACTGTTTTTGGTCATCATTGGTTGGTAGAGCCCAGTCTAATGCCCAGCTTAATTACAGGCGTGGTAACGTTGATCTTCCCATTTTTGGTCATTCAACCTTGTCTAGGATTTGGTTTTGCTGCGAGTAAAACCCCAACACCTTGGAAAGCCCGTTTTCTTAGCACATTGGCGCATTTGGGTTTTGGTTTGGGTTTATTCATAGCCGGGTTTGCAATCAAAGTTACGAGCCAGTATTTTGCATAGAGAACATGAGCATCATGCAAACGAGTGGTTTTTATCTATGATGCTCAACTCTTGGTTGTTTTTTGCGCTTTGATCATAGTTGACCGATATGTCTAAAGTCTGTTGCATTTATCCAAGACGTAAAGTCGGCGGACATTTAACATTGCCTTAACGTCAGAATGGCAAGCGGTTTACCAAGAAAAACTAAAATTATCTGGTTTGACATAAAGAATATTAAGGGTTTCAGATGGCTTCAAAAGTGGCAGGGATATCAATACTGAGTTTATTGGCAGCGCCAGTTGCGATGGGAGAAACAGCCAGTGCTTATGATTTATGTTTGCTAGACAAAATAAAGCAAAGCAAAGGTGAAGAAACCATAAAGAGCATTCGCGCGCAGTGTGAGCTTGACACAGTAACCAGCACAGTGCCCGCTGATCCAGAAATTGAAGAGCCTGAAGAACTTCAGGAAAGTTTGGTCGACAAGCGTTTGGAATCAGAACGAGAAAACGCGTTCGAACCGTTTAGTCTGGTCGCGCATCGCGTTAACTATATTCTTCCGTTTACATACAGTGATCGTGTAAATAAACGCGCGTATGCCGACACCAAATACGGCGATGAACTGCGTAAGGAAGAGGCGGAGTTCCAAATCAGTTTTAAAGTACCAATGAACTATGATGACTTGTTGTTTGATGGCGATGGTCTGTTTTTTGGAATGACTCTTAAATCATTTTGGCAGGTATATACGGGTGCAGCATCTCGTCCATTCCGTGAAACCAATTATCGTCCAGAGCTTTTTTACTACACCCCAACTGACTGGAAACCACTTGATGGTTCGACTTGGTTAGGTTTTGGTATTGAACATGAGTCTAACGGTCAGAGACAGGAGCTATCGCGCAGTTGGAACCGTGTCTATGCCAACGTAACCTTTGCAAAAGACAATTTTGCGGTTTCTATCCAGCCTTGGTGGCGTATACCTGAAGATGAAAAGACATCGCCTAATGATCCCAAAGGTGATGATAACCCGGATATCGAAGACTATATGGGACACTTTGAGCTATCGAGTGCTTACAAGTGGAATGGTTACGAGTTTACCTTTTTAGGTCGCCAGAACTTTCAAACACATAAGGGTTTTGCAGAACTGGGAGTGTCATTTCCGATTTGGGGCAAAGTTCAGGGGTACGCACAATACTCAGCGGGTTATGGTAAGAGCTTGATCGACTATGATCATAATCAGCAGCGGATTGGTGTTGGTATTGCAATCAACGGTGTTTTGTAGTTTTTCGTAGATGGATAGAAATTAACACTGGCAATTGAAATTTCAATATTTAGAATGCGAGGCTGAAATTGATTTCTAACCTAGAGTGATTTTATGCTTCGTGATTACACCTTCGATTGTCTTGTAACTATGCCTCGCCATGAGCTGGAAGAGTTTAGTGCTCGTATGATCAGTAAAATGGTGCCAGAAGACGTGATGAATGAGCTGTTCACTTTTGATCAAGAAGAAGTGGATAGTGAAGACCGCATGTTGTCTGCACGTCTTGATGCAATGCTACGCATGACAGCAATCGCACTGAGTGAAATTCAACAAGCGTTTGATGACTCAGACAACGCAAAGCAAAATAGCGAGCGAATGACGCGATTGGTGCTTTGGCATTTCTACGCGCTCTCATTCCGTTTGGAAGAGGCCATCACGCTAGAAACACACTGTGCTCTAGTGGAAAAACTAATCGAAAATGCACCTTCGGATGTTTTTGCGTGGGTAAAAACATTGACGGAGCTGCTGCACACTTACGCTGAAATCAACGCGAAAGAGAATCCTCAAGACTAAACCCCTGTCGTTTATCGTTCAGTAAATTAGAAACAAGGCGAGCCATTTGGATCGCCTTGTTTTTTCGCGTCAGATAAACCTTCGGGTTTGAAATACCAAACAAGCCTAGACTCAGATTTGTTCGTTCACTAGCGAACGGCGTGATTCCTTCTTACACTAAATCAAGGTGTTTGTTGCTAAACAAGCAAATGCATGACTAAGTCGTGTATTGTTTTCCACTTAAATGCGGATAATTTATGTCGAAGAACCTTCTGGTTTTTAAATTGGAACCGACTATTGAGCGTGTACGCTTTCCAGCTGAGCTTCATCTATCTAAAGGAAGTGAACGATGGATCCGTTAACGCAAGGTTTATTGGGTGCAACTTTGCCACTGGCCGTGAGCAACAAGCGAAACCTTGCAGTTGTTGGCGTGTTGGGCGTGGTCTCTGGGATGGCTCCGGATTTAGATGTGCTCATCCGTTCTTCAACTGATCCTTTGCTGTATTTGGAATACCATCGCCAATTTACTCACTCGCTCTTGTTTATCCCGTTTGGTAGTTTCATTTGTGCTTTGGTGTTGTATCCATTGTTCGCAAAAAAGCGAGGACTAAGCTTCCGGCAGAGTTGGTTTTACTGCGCGCTTGGTTATAGTACCCATGCGTTATTAGACGCATGCACCAGTTATGGAACACAGCTTCTATGGCCGATAAGCAACACGCGTTATGCTTGGAACACTATTTCGGTAATCGACCCCGCGTTCACACTCCCTATTTTAATATTGCTTTTGTTTGTTGCACTGAAGCGAAGCCCAAACTATGCCCGCATTGCATTTTTATGGTGCCTGGCTTACCTAAGTCTTGGAACGATACAACGAGATAGAGCAGAAGTAGCTGGTTGGGAAATCGTCAAAGAGCGACAACACAACGCTATACAATTAAAAGCCAAACCAAGTTTCAGCAATCTTTTGGTTTGGAAACTAATTTATGAAACGGAAGAGAGCTACTATGTAGATGCCGTAAGGGTGGGGCGTTCAATAAAAATTTACCCTGGCGAATCAACTCCAAAGTTAAATATAAAAGAGCAATTTCCGTGGCTAAACCCGCAATCGCAACAAGCAAGAGACATCGAACGTTTCCGTTGGTTTTCAAACGGTTTTGTAGCGACGGATCCGAATAATGAAATGCGAATTGTTGATATGCGTTATTCCATCGTACCAAACCAAATTAATGCGTTATGGGGCATCAATCTATCCCCAAAAGCCAGCGCAGACGCGCACGTTGAATACACTGCTCATCGAGGAAGTACTGCAGAAGATCGCCAAGTTTTTTTCAACATGCTTACGGATTTTGAGTGATGGTTTTACTTTGGATGTCGATGCGGTTTCGTAATAACTATTACGCAGACTGAAAGTCCTTTACTAGGGTCGGCTTGCTAGCGAAGAAAATCTTGCCAAACAGGGACTTGTACTTCCAGCCAAGAGACAAAAGCCGTTTAGCTAAGTTCTTGTTTTCAATGATTGCAACCTCAACACCTTGGTAGTGGTAAGGATTGCTTTTGATGTAGTCGATAAATGCAGTAAGCACGCCTTGCCCGCGAACGGAGGGTGCAAAGTTGACTGCTACAATAGAAAAGCGTTGGCTACCTGCTGGGCAACGGACTAAACAGTGCCCAAGAGGATGAGTAATAGTCTCAGAAAATTCAGGAAAAGGGCGAGACTCAAGCTCTTGAGAAAGCGCATCGTATCGCTGACATAGATAAGAAAATAGTTGTTTCGCTTCGCTGTTCATATCGGTGCCGCTTTTGTGTTGCTTGGTTTGAAGGCATTGATGTCTCAAACATTGTAACCATAGATAGCAACACAAAACGCGGTAAACTTTTTCAGTAATGATTTCCTATTTTTGAAACCTTAATTGTTACAAATGAAGTTGATTGGGTTTTATATGGTAGTTGTGAACGAGTGTTTCTAGTTGAAGGGAGAATACGCTGGTTACTGGATTCTTACTGGAATTCCTTTGTTAAAAGGCGAGCTGCTTGGTTTAATGCCGCTCGTTTAACTGCGAGTGGCATCTTTTGTATTTCGTCACCTTGTACAGCGACGATGGGACATGATGTGGGATCTTCTATCCTAGCTCTTCATGGTCTAAATTATCTCATTAACCACTCAGAGCTAGATTCTTAGTCTCGCCAAGGCTCGCTGGACTGACACAAAAACATCGTTAAACTCCTGTTATTAAATTATTTGGTCCGCCTTTGCTTACTTTTGAACGCTTAACTAGGCGTTACTCCAAGTGCTTAAATTGCAATGCCACAAGTCGCTGATACAACTCACAGCTTTGCATTAATGATTGGTGGTTACCAACATCGACTAACTCGCCATTGTCGAGCACCGCAATTTTATCCGCATGTTGGATAGTCGAAAGACGATGAGCAATAATCAGCGTTGTGCGTCCTTTCATTAGAGCTTCAAGTGCTTGTTGAACGTGATGTTCACTTTCACTATCAAGAGCGCTGGTAGCTTCGTCTAGCAGTAAGATTTTTGGATCTTTTAGAATCGCGCGAGCAATCGCAATACGCTGCTTTTGTCCGCCCGATAGCCTAACGCCGCGCTCCCCTAAAAAGCTGTGATAGCCTTCGGGAAGCTTCTCAATAAACTCATGGGCATGGGCTTTTTTCGCGGCTTCGATAACTTGTACATCCGTCGCTTCAGGATTACCGTAGCGAATATTATGAAAAACATCATGGCTAAACAGCGCTGGTTGTTGTGGTACGAGCGCCATTTGACGTCGAAGCTCGTTTGGGTCGAACTGTCGAATATCTTCACCACCAAACAACACTTGCCCTTGCTGTGGGTCATAAAATCGTTGCAGCAGTTCGAATAGTGTTGTTTTACCTGCACCAGAAGGGCCGACCAACGCCAGTACTTTTCCTTGTTCAGCGGTTAGATTTAATTCTTTGATTGCTGGTTGATTTGGGCGAGAAGGGTAGTTGAAACTCACCGAATTAAAGTTAACCTCAGCAGGCATGTCGGAACGGACAGGCAAATAGTTGTTCGGCGCTTTAATATCGCTGTCTACTTGAAGGATCTCAATCAGCCGTTCGGTAGCACCTGCGGCTCTTTGCAATTCACCCATGACTTCGGAAATGGTTGCAGTCGATGAGGCAACCATAATGGCATAAAACACAAATGCGGCTAGGTCACCCGCAGACATTTTTCCGTGAATCACATCGCTGCCGCCTACCCAAAGCATGCCTGAAATCGCGCTGAACACAATCACAATAACGCCTGATATCAGGATCGCGCGCTGTTTTACTCTCTGTCTGCCTACTTCATAAGCTTTTTCCACCTCGACAGCAAAAGCCGCTCGTTCATGCGACTCTGAGCTAAAACTTTGCACGGTTTTAATATGCTCTATCGCTTCTCCAGCGTAGCTTCCGACATCGGCCATTGAGTCCTGACTTTGGCGAGAGAGCGCACGCACGCGTCGTCCATAAAACAAAATTGGTACCAAAACCAAAGGCACAGAAGCAAGCACAATCAGCGTGAGCTTAACGTTAGTGGCAAACAACATTATGATGGCCCCAAAGCACATCAAAGCGCTACGCATCGCCATCGAGAACGATGAACCAATAATGCTTTGCAGCAATGTGGTATCGGTAGTCAGGCGCGACATAATGTCGCCACTACTGTTGGTCTCAAAATAGCTCGGATGCAGCGTAATCACATGGTTAAACACCGCAAGGCGAATATCCGCACTAACGCGCTCACCTACGGAAGAGACAAGGTAAAAGCGAAAGAAAGTCCCAATGGCAATACACAATGTGACACCGACAATAAACTGAATCGCATTGGTAAGCTCTTGCAATGATTGCTGAGCAAAGCCTTGGTCGATAAGTATGCGTACTCCATAGCCAACGGATAACGTCAAACTTGCTGTCGCAACAAGGGCAACCAAGGCCGCCGCAACCCGCCATTTATACGGTGCAATAAAGGTGTTGAGTTTAAGAAGAATGCTGAGATTTTTGTTATTTTTTCTGCTCATGAGTGGCTCACAAAGCGTTTTAGGTAACTGGCATAGTAAGCCAGTTTTGTAGGGGAGACCAGCGAACTGCCGCTTTCGGAGTAGGAAGTTCACTGGGATGCACAATATCTTATGTATATCGAAACTTGCTTAAATGTCTAAGAGTCAAAAATGAACTTTGAGTGAGGAGGGAGTTAAGCACGGCTTTTGGCGAGTAGCAGGTCGACCTTTCCTTTTGCTGTTTTACTAACCGTTTGCATCAACTGAAAACTTGGCTTAACGATACCTGAGTTTTCTAATCCTTCGACCATTAAGAGCCAAAGCTTGGCCGTCATTTGCGCATCGGCTAGTGCGCGGTGAAAAACACCGTCGTTGTCGATATTTTTATAGCGAACAAGTTCTCCTAGTTTGTGCGATGGGGCATCTTGAATGAGCCGTCTTGCCACCAGTAAGGAGCAAGCAAACTCACCTGAATAACCACAGTTGATTCGCTCAAGTTCTGCATCTAAAAATCGTTTATCAAATGAAGCGTTATGAGCGATAAGGTTCTCGCCAGCAATGAACTCACTAAATGACGCCATTACCTCTTCGCAGCTTGGTGCCGATCGCAACATATTGTTGGTAATGCCGGTGTAGTTCTCAATGAAAGAACTCACTCTGAAACCGGGATTCATGAGTTGCTGAAAACTATCGACAACCTCGCCATTGACTAACTTTACTGCACCAATTTCTATTGCGCGATCACCTAAAGTAGGAGAGAGACCTGTGGTTTCAAAGTCGAGTACGACCACAGAGTTTGCTTGAGGCATAAAATTTTCCAGCTGAGTAATATTGCGCAAGAGTATTATCGAAAGCGACAGAAAAAGAAAGGCGAACACAATGGTGAATATCTGTCTATCTTTACTCCACAAAGTCAGTGTTCGTCGTCCACTGTTTATGGACAGGTACGTTCTGGCCTACCCATCGCGGCTTGTGCGGTAGCCTTATATTTCAAATGTTTTTCGGCTTTTCGATTCATTTCAGTTAAGCATTAACTTTCGATACAACATACTGATTATAAATTGATTTTATAAATCAACTTCGGCATCATTCACGGCTTGATTTTGAGGATGAATATCATCACGGCAAAAAATTAGAACAACTTATAATGCGAGGCTAGGGAACGATGGAAACAATAAGAAATCACTATTTAGATATACCTGAAGAAAGAAAATTGCGTATTTTTCGTGAAGAAGACGAAAATTTTTACAGCTTCTGGGAAAGGATGCTTGATGAAAAACAATTTTTTTATAAGCAACCTCTTAAAAGAATGAAAGGCGATGCTTGGGATTCGCTTGAGGCATTCTTCACTGCTTCAGAATACGGACAACATCAGGCCTCGCCAGCTTATATAAAAAGGGCGCTTGAGTTACTGAATAACGTGTACTTGCTGGGCAATCATTCAGACCAAGTGGTTGAATTCTCCGTTGGGCACCGACACTTTTCGGAAGTGGGTAACCGTTCTGTTGCAGGAGGAACAATGGATGCTTGGTTGGATGAAATCTGTTTAGCGATGGCTGCGAGAGATTGGCGCTGCGTAGAGCTGATGACCATCATGGATGAGTCATTAGTGTCTATAAAGACGCCGTTTAATGTTGCGCTGGTCGAATTCGTTAACGGTGTATTTAGCAATTCATCAGCGTTACCAGAGTTATTGCAAACTGTGATGGAGAAATCCTCCCCGCAATACTTAGAATCAACCAGAGTGCCATATGTACACTCTTTGTTTATTCCATTTGTGAATGTGTTTGTTGCCATTATCGATGGCGATGAGGCACATTATCAAGAGGCACTGAGGGATGCGTTAGAGGCGCATTACCAGTTCTACATAAATGAAGATGTTCGCTATTCGCCAAAAGGAAATGTTTCTCTGAAACTGACTGGTCTTGCTGCATTAGCATACGATAAGTATGGCTGGACGATTCCAGAAGCCGCATATTTACCTAAATGGCTTGTTTACGGTGAGCATGATCTTTGTTCTGCGTAAATCACTCTTAAGTTAAATCTATGTCCAACCGGAGGTTCAGCACGGAGGCATACGCAGAAAATACATCGCGAAAATGCAGTTTACGCCTCCGTTTTAACAAGTTACATTGTTGAAGCTTTGATTCAAAGGACAGAACAATGAGCGCTCACCTAAAACAGCTTTGTCATACCCATCTCCCTGGCAATAAAGAAGACTCTCCAGCCGAACACTTTGCGAAAATGGCAAAGTGGTGCGAAGAGAACAACGTAAATCACGATGTCTACGGTGAGGGAGAAACGATTCAAGCGTTCGAGCAAAAGATTGCCGATCTGCTGGGTTACGAGGCAGGGCTTTTTGTTGTAACAGGGACGATGACGCAGCCAACGGTGCTTGAAATTGTCACAAGACAAAAGCGTAATCCTATTGTCGCCATGCACGCATCTAGCCATATTCCGGTGCATGAAAAACAAGGCTATCAGCTTCAACATCGCTTTAGTATTTTGCCAGTAGGGAACCCTTATCAAACATGGAAGCTTGAGGATCTCACTGCTTGGCCGGATGAAATCGCAGCCGTTCTTTATGAACTCCCGATGCGAGAAATTGGTGGTCAGCTACCTTCATGGCAAGAACTGGAAGAAATCAAAGCGTACTGCGCCGAAAACAAAATTCATCTCCATATGGATGGCGCAAGACTTTGGGAAACCGCAGCTTACTATCAGAAAGAATACCGCGAGATCGCCGCTGGTTTTGATACGACCTATGTTTCACTTTACAAAGGCATCAACGGCATGGGTGGATCTATGTTGCTTGGCTCAAAGTCGTTCATTGAACTGGCTTCATTGTGGATGAAGCGGCAAGGTGGCAACCTGTATCACAGAACACCTTATGTGGTGTCTGCGGCAATGCAGTTTGATGAAAGGTTGTCACAAATGCCGGTTCTATTTGAGCGAACAAAACAGATCTACAGGATCATTGAAGAGTTCCCACCTTTGGCGGTAAGACCAACCCAGCCTCAAGCAAACATGTTGCACCTTATCCTGCCATTTAGCTGTGAAGAGTTGAAAGAACTCCAATACACGTTTGCCACGGAAAAGGGCATTTGGTTTGGTAACCCGCAAGTCACGGCACATCCAAATCAATCGATTGTTGAATGGTATGTTGGTGACTACCTGCTCAATCTTGGTGATGACGAATTAAGGTCGTTTTTCAATCAGTTACTCGGTAAGAAGGCATAAACTTATCAATATGCGAGCTTACTAACACGCCATACGTGACACTTCATGTATTCTTAATTGAAGCGAAGAAGAGGATTTATCAATGTCAAAAAGCTCCAAGCTTCACAATGAAGACAAACTGGTTAAGAAGGCACTAGAGATTGGTGGGAAGATGGCGAAGCTACAAGGTTTTGACCTTCCTCAGTCACCACAACCTCTAAGAGTAAAAGCGATTTACCTATTCTTGGTCGATGCAAAACAGATCACGCCATTGCCGGAAAGCAAGCTAGACGGCGCAAGCATCAAACACCGACTGGCAGTATGGATACACAGTGCGTTGCCAGACAACGACCCTCTAAAGTAAAAACCTCAAGAAGTTACATAGGTCATTAATTCACAAGGCGAGCCAGGTGGTTCGCCTTGTCTGATCTTGGCAAGTGCACCGAGGCCTTCTAATGTTTCGTTATCATTGATTTACAAAACAGCATCAAAAGGGCTAAAGATAAAGCCAGAGAAGCGCTACAATGCTCGCGTTGCAAGAGTGCAACCAAGAATACTCATTTACAGAAGCCTTGAAGTAACCATACATGTCTAAAGATTTCGAATTCACTACAGAATACACACTCGACAAGCCATTTTTTGCTGAGTGTTATGATCAAACTAGCCAGCCAGTTAAGTTCCCGCAAGCGTATTTGAAAGGGATCCTCTTTCTAATTTTTGGTGTGGTTTTATTGGAGTTTGAACTGCTACCTAACGGTTACGTCGGTTGGTTCTTTATCGTATTGAGTGTGATTGAAGCGTGCAGCGTTTACTTCAAAAGAACTTGGTGGCTGTGGCGTCAAACCATCAGCTCAAGCCGCGGCAGTAAAGTGGTGTTTGAAGTGAATGCAGATGGCGTACGCTACAAAAGCGGTAAAGTTGACCGCAGCCTCGCTTGGAATGATATCGACCAACTCGAACAAACTGATTTGGGCTTTATCCTTCACCTTGGTAAACAACGCCAATACATCAGCAAATCTTGCTTAAACGAAGAAGTGATCGCGTTTATGGTAGAGCAGCACGCAGCATCAAAAGCGAGCTAACCAGCTCATATCAAGCTGGAATGAGCGATCGAAAAAGTAGGTGATATATGATCGAACATTGTAACAAGTATATGGTCGATTCTGAATCAATGGGGTTTGATGTAGAAAGCTAATAAGGCTTAGAGGTTTCTCTTTCGGACATACTGCTTCGGTGTCATGCGCGCAATCTGCTTACACTCTCTAGTCATGTGTGCTTGATCGGAAAAACCTTGCTCCAGCGCCAACTCCGATAAAGTAAGATCGGGTTGCGCTCGGAGTTGCTCTAAAGTGTGCTTCACTCGTTTAATGCGTTGGTAATGTTTAGGAGTAATCCCCAACCATTTCTGAAAATTGCGCTCTCTCTGGCGCTGACTGATGGTCCCTGTAGGTTGGTCAATAATGTGGCCGACATACTGCGGTTCATATTCCTCAATCAGTGTTTGAACCCAGCGATATAACGTAGAAATCCTTGCATATGGCGAATGCGCTGTTTGCAGAGACTCAAATGTTGCTAGCGCAGAAGAAGCCAAAGGGTGGTCGTCTTGAATCCGCAATAGCTGTTCTAGACGTTTACCAAATAGTTGATAACCAACAGCAGGATGAAAGCGTACGCCAGTCATCACCGCGCCTGGCGGTAGGCAGACCTGATGTGCCAGAATGCTTATAGGCAGTAGGACAACCCCTGGCGTTTGCCACTCACCATCCATTTGTACTTCATTCTGTAAAATGAATACCACACCTGTACCAGCATCACTGAGTAATTGTTTACGTACGGTTTGCGTCGTATCAGGTTTGACGGATGCTGACCAAATGGCTTGAACATAGCCAGCTAAAGCCTTTTGAGGTTTTAAAATATCAAATTCTAAGTTCAAATGAATCATCCTATTTAACCTCAACTTAAATGAGAAAGTGATACACATGTACTTTTCATCCTATTAAGTTGAGGTATAAGCAGCGGCTTACAAGTAAGAACCGTCAAATAGAATTATCGAGGTTTATAGACTCCAACCTTTGGCTTAAATGCCTTAACTATTCGGTTCCAACTATTGATCGCGTTGATCGCAATTGTTAGGTTGACCATAGCTTCTTCTCCAAAGGTATTCAAGGTCAGCTGATAGGTATCATCATCTACTGGTAGGCCAGCAGTTAGTAGTTCAGCCCAGCCTAGTGCAACGTGTTCTGCATCGCTGTAGAATGGCATATCTTTCCATGCACTAAGCCCCCATATGCGTTCCGGCTTTTCACCTAACTGAAGCGCATCTTTACTATGCATGTCGATACAAAATGCACATTGATTGATTTGCGATATGCGTAACTTAACCAGTTCCCATATGATCATGTTCATGGTTTCTGATTGGCTAAATTGTTCATGGAAGTAAGCCTCCTGAGCGTATAGGATTTCTATTGCTTTTGGCGCTACTTCAATATAGTTGAGTCGTTTCTTCATGGTCATTCTCCTCTGTTTTTTACATAGTAAAAAACGCTCTTAGCAAAAGATTGAAGATTTTCGACATGTACTCAATAAAGTTAGATAAAAGAGTGAACGACGAAAGCGAAAAGTGTACCTATTGGAAACCAAGAAAACTTATGCCAATTAACAAAGTATTGCTCTAAATAATGGACTTAAGGTTGGCGTCTATTTTTACTCCACCACCTTCCGTAAACGAGCAAAAGGTGCTGAGTTACCTATATACACACCAGCCGCAACGATAAAGACGCCTAAAACATTTTCCCATTGAGCCTGCTCACCAGAAATGAACGAAATCAGTAGAGTGAATACCGGCATAATATTAAATAATGGAGACATCTTATCTGGACCAAGAACGATAGCGCCTTTCATCCAAAAGTAATAAGCAATCAAAGTTCCAAACAGGCTCATGTAAGCTATTAATGCTAGGTCTTTAAATGTTATGGCATTTAAGCTACGGCTAAAGTCGCCGTGGTACATCGCTATAGCGACCATTTGAATGGCACCAATACTTAACACCCAACGTAACTGCTGAGTTACTGGGATATGAGATGTTAAACGCTTCGCTAGAATTGTGTATAAACACCCACTAATTAAAGCAAATAACATGTATAGATCACCAATATTACTATTGCTGCTAATAGAATGAATATTTCCCCCTGTAATGGCGATTACCACTCCACAAAAACTGATTAGTGCACCTAAAATAGTTTTAACCGAAATGGAAGTCTTGAGAATAAAGCCCGACAACAAGATAGTGACAAGTGGTAGGTTTGCCTGAACAACCGCTGCGTTAACTGGGGTAGTAAATCTCATTGCAGAGAAAATAGAGAAGTTTTGGATAGTTACACCCACGGTTGCTATAACAAACAACGACAACATACTTTTTCGTGTGAGTTTGGCTCCATATGGAGAGCGTTTAGTACCTCTTATCAGTAAGAGTATTAAAGCTGCAACGGAAAAACGTAACGTCGCTGAATCCAAAGGAGAGACATCGCTATTAATAGCCTTTATTACGTTAAAGTTACTAGACCAAAAAAAGATAGCGACAACAACACCGCACCAAATTGATAAATGCTTAGACATAGATCTTCCTGATAAAAATTAACTTGACGCGATAATGCTATATATTTCATATTTGATTTTTAATAGCCAAATTTAAGAGGGTTAATCCCAAATATGGAACGTCACTCTTTGGATGACCTTTTGTTATTCGTTTCTGTTGCTCGCTATCAAAGCCTAACACAAGCATCTGAGTGTCTTAATGTCCCGTTAGCTACGCTAAGCCGGAAGTTAAAAAGGCTGGAAACAAACTTAAATTGCAGACTATTTAACCGCAGTGCACACCACTTTGCGTTAACAACTGATGGCGAAAAATATTATCAACTCTGTGAGCCGTTACTTCTTAGCTTAAATAATGTGACATCGAGAATTGCGACTGAGCGTCAGTCTTTAAGCGGAACGATCAAAATATCAGCGCCAATTAACATGACACAGATGTGGTTAAAGCGGTGCGTTTATGAATTTGCAGAGCAACATCCGAAGATATGTATCGATTTAGATGTACAGAATGAAAAAATCAATCTTGTATCTAACCGTGTCGATGTTAGTTTTCGTCTTGGTGATCTTATTGAACAAGACTGGATTGCTCAGAAATTATGGTCGATTCCATTTGCGCTTTGTGCATCACGAAGCTATTTAGAACAACACCAACCGATTACCCATCCAGAACAACTTGTTCATCATCGCCTAATTACGGTAAACAACGACAGCCAATGGAAATTAGTTAATCAAATCACCAATGAAACATTTGATCATCCGCTAAAGTTTCAATTCACTTCAAATGATGTACTGCTAGTTAGAGACGCCGTCATCCATGGTTTAGGAATTGCTTGGATTCCAACCTATTACTTTCATGAGCTAAATCATGATCAACATAACCTGCTGCCTTTGTTGCCAGAATGGCAATGCTCGGGTAAAGAAGTATTCATTATGTATCGAGACCGCGATAAAAGGCCTGCAAGAGTTGATGCATTTATTGAACATGTCTTAAATTGGAAAAATCGCATTCAAATGTTTGCTTGAAAGAGGTTTATCACATTGTGCTGTGCCGGTAACCTCAAGTGAAGCTTCATGACTCTGCTTCAATTGAGTTCATTTATTTAACCTCTAAAAGAATCATGAATACATAGGCAGTTAATGGGATTCGAGTTTACAAGTGATTCGGTCAGCTAAAATTCAAGCTAAGTAGAAAGTATTTGCAGTTGTATTTGCCTCTGAAAATCGTTTAGAGCTTTCTCATCCGCGAGGTTCTATAAGAAATTATTAAGGATATATTTGTGTGTGATTTCGTGAAAAAAATTATTGTAGGTTTACTTTTCAGTGCTTCGTCTTTTGCTTCCTTAAGTCAATATGTTCCAGCAATGAATGATAAGAACGGTTATGTAGAACCATTTCAGATGTTTGATAATGTCTATTATGTAGGAGACAAGTGGGTCTCATCATATGCCATTGCTACAGACGACGGACTCGTTATCATTGATACGCTTGACTTCCCTTACTCTGAGTGGATACCTATCAACCTAGAGAAGCTAGGGCTAAAAGATAAGCCAATAACGCACATATTGGTAACTCATGGGCATTCTGACCACGTTGGGGGCGCCCAGTTACTTCAAGAGAAGTATGGTTCCAAAGTCGTGATGACCAAAAGCGCTCATGAACTATCTATACAGCAATCAAACAAAAGCGAAGGTGAGAACAAGTTCCTTCCTCCAAATTTAGACATAGAGATAAAAAGCGATAGCTCTATGGCTATTGGTGGACATGAGTTTAAGTTCTATCTCACACCTGGCCACACGGAAGGTGATTATTCCTTAGACTTCACTGTTGAAGATAATGGCGAACAATATCGTGCTTTTATCGTTGGTGGGCATAGCGTAAGTAGCAATGATCCAGAAGTTATTGGCCAGTTCCTGACTAGCATGGAGAAAATTCGAAAAATTTCACTACAGGCACCTATTGTGAACGTTAACCTTTCGAACCATCCACATAAAAATTTCCTTTTTGAAAATAGGAAGAAGCTCAGTACAAGCGGTAACCCGTTTATCAGTGAGGCAAACTTCTTCATGTTCCTTAAGCAACAAGAAGATTTAGCTAAGGGAAAACTAGAAGAACTATAATACCGTGGTATACGAGCAGCCTTCGTTATTAGGTTAGAGATTTGCTCTTGAGTTATAGCTAAGGCTTTGATGAGTTGCTCAATCAAGATTCGACACTTGTGGTAGCTGTATTGTTTGTAGGTTCTAGTGGCAAAGGCGCTGTGTGTAAACATTCGTATTGTGTGCCTTAAACATTTGCAAGGCGTTACGTGCTTTCTAGAAAAGTCTCAAAATAGCGTACAATTAGCGTTTTGACACAGCGGAAATCATCATGGCCAAAACTGTTCAGCAGCAAATCGGAAACATTGCTCTAGTCGTTGAAAATTACGACGATGCTATCGAATTCTATACTCAAAAACTTCAATTCACTCTGGTTGAAGATACCAACCTAGGTGGTGGTAAACGCTGGGTTCAAGTTTCTCCTCCAAACTCCAATGGTACAAACCTACTTTTAGCTCAAGCGAGTACACCGGAGCAAACGCATGCAGTAGGAAATCAAACAGGTGGCCGTGTTTTCCTGTTTCTGCAAACTAATGATTTTTGGCGTGACTACGAGTTGATGAAGAAAAATGGTGTTGTATTTAATGAAGAGCCTCGTGTGGAAGAATACGGGACAGTGGTGGTGTTCCAAGATCTCTATGGTAATAAATGGGACTTACTGCAACTGAACTAGAAACTACATAGCACCTGCATAACATAGTGTTCATGAGGAGTTTCCAACAAGCTTTTAAGGCTCTGAGATATTAGTGCTAATTCAAAGGTTCTCAGAAGTCACTGTATTTCTAAATCACTTTTGTGCAAACAATAACTAGCCATCATTCCTTCTCGATGTATCAACAAATGTTAGGGCGGCACACCAAAAACAAAGGCGAACCAAACGGTTCGCCTTTGTCGATTTAGAGACTACAAAAATTAATCTTCGTAGTTATCGATGCTTGGGCATGAACAGATTAGGTTACGGTCGCCGTATACGTTATCTACGCGGTTTACCGTTGGCCAGTACTTCCAAGATTTGGTCGCTTTAGACGGGAAGCAGCCAATCTCGCGAGAGTAAGGGCGGTCCCAATCTTCAGCTGAAAGATCAACTTGAGTGTGTGGCGCGTTAACAAGTGGGTTGTTATCCAGTGGCCATTCACCGTTTTTCACTTTCTCCATTTCTTCGCGGATAGCGATCATCGCATCACAGAAGCGGTCCAGCTCTTCTAGATCTTCCGATTCCGTTGGCTCAACCATTAGCGTGCCCGCTACAGGGAACGACATAGTTGGTGCGTGGAAACCGTAGTCCATTAGACGCTTCGCGATGTCTTCTTCGCTGATACCTGTTTCTTCTTTCAGCGGACGAATGTCGATAATACATTCGTGCGCTACGCGGCCATTTTTGCCACGGTAAAGAACAGGGTAGTGTTGGCGAAGTGTTTCCATCACGTAGTTTGCGTTCAGAATTGCTACTTTTGTTGCATCTGTTAGGCCAGGTTCGCCCATCATTGCGATGTAAGCCCAAGAGATAGGTAGGATAGAAGCGCTACCCATATCTGCTGCTGATACTGCGAAATCTGCGCCTTCTACACCGTCTTCAATATGCCCTGGTAAGAAAGGAGCTAGGTGAGATTTCACACCGATAGGACCCATACCCGGACCGCCACCACCGTGCGGGATGCAGAAGGTTTTGTGTAGGTTTAGGTGAGAAACGTCTGAACCGATGAAGCCTGGTGATGTTAGACCAACCTGCGCGTTCATGTTAGCGCCGTCTAGGTAAACCTGACCGCCAGCGGCATGAACCATTTCACACACTTCTTTCACTTTCTCTTCGTAAACGCCGTGCGTAGAAGGGTAAGTGATCATAATGCTTGATAGGTTGTCTTTGTGTTTCTCGATTTTCGCTGCTAGGTCGTCGATGTCGATGTTGCCTTCTTCATCACACTTAACCACAACCACTTTCATTGACACCATAGATGCTGTCGCAGGGTTAGTACCGTGCGCAGAGCTTGGGATCAAACATACGTTGCGGTGACCTTCGCCACGGCTTTCGTGGTAGCGTTGAATCGCGATAAGACCTGCGTACTCACCCGATGCACCAGAGTTTGGTTGTAGTGAGAATGCGTCATAGCCAGTGATTTCACATAGCTTTTCTTTAAGATCTTTTGCGAGTGCTGCGTAACCAGCTGCTTGTTCTGCTGGTGCGAACGGGTGGATCGAACCAAACTCAGGCCAAGTTACTGGAATCATCTCTGCTGCTGCGTTCAGCTTCATCGTACAGCTGCCCAGTGGGATCATGCCGTGCGTGAGTGAGAAGTCTTTGTTCTCTAGCTGTTTTAGGTAACGCATCATCTGTGTTTCGCTGTGGTGCGTGTTAAACACAGGGTGTGTTAGATATTCTGTTGTGCGGCGCAATGCTTCTGGAATGGCTGCAAACTCGTTGCCTGCGATTTCAGTTGATAGTGCTGCGACTTCTTCTTTCACACCGAATACTGCGAATAGGGCTTCTACATCTGCCACGGTTGTGGTTTCGTCGAAGCTCACACCTAGCTGAGTACCCAACTTACGTAGGTTGATGTCTGCGGCTAGTGCTTTCGCGTATAGGTCTTCAGTTTGTGCACCTGTGTTGATAGTGATGGTGTCGAAGAAGCTGTTGTGAGCAAGCTCGAAGCCGCCTTTAGTTAGGCCAGCGGCTAGGATGGCTGTCATGTGGTGCGTACGACGAGCAATCGTGCGTAGACCTTCTGCGCCGTGGTAAACCGCGTAGAAAGACGCCATGTTCGCTAGCAGTGCTTGAGCAGTACAGATGTTTGATGTCGCTTTTTCACGACGGATGTGCTGTTCACGCGTTTGCATTGCCATGCGCAGTGCTTGGTTGCCGTTAGTATCGATAGAAACACCGATAACACGACCTGGCATAGTACGCTTGTGCTTGTCACGTGTTGCCATGAAGGCAGCGTGTGGACCGCCGTAACCCATCGGCACGCCAAAACGTTGTGCTGAACCGATTGCTACGTCTGCGCCCATTTCACCAGCAGGTTTAAGTAGGGTAGAAGCAAGAAGGTCCGTTGCTACAGTCACTAGTGTTTTGTTTGCTTGCGCTTTAGCGATGATGTCCGTTAGGTCACGAACTTCACCTGTTGTACTTGGGTATTGAACTAGTGCGCCGAACACGTCTTGCTCTGGTAGTGATTCTAAAGAACCAACCAAGACTTCAAAGCCGATGAATTTCGCACGAGTTTTTACCACTTCGATGGTTTGTGGGTGAACGTCGTCAGCAACGAAGAATACGTTGCTCTTGCTTTTACCCGCACGCTTACAAAGTGTCATCGCTTCTGCTGCTGCCGTTGCTTCATCGAGCAATGACGCGTTCGCGATTTCCATACCAGTAAGATCCATCACCATTTGTTGGTAGTTTAGAAGTGCTTCTAAACGACCTTGTGAGATTTCTGGTTGGTAAGGGGTGTAAGCAGTGTACCAGCCCGGGTTTTCCATCACGTTGCGTAGAATCACGTTCGGCGTGAAGGTGTTGTAGTAACCCTGACCAATGAATGTACGTTTAACTTGGTTCTGATCGGCGAACTTACGCATTGCTGCCAGCATGTCTGCTTCGCTTTTCGCTTCTGCCAAGCTCATTGGTTGCTCTAGGCGAATTTGTGCTGGTACGGTTTCGTCGATAAGCGAATCTAGGCTAACTGCGTTGATCGCTTCCAACATTTTCTGTTGGTCAGATTTGTTTGGTCCATTGTGGCGAGCAACGAACTCGTTTTGTGTGCTGAGGCTTTGAAGTAATTCAGTCATTGTCCTTTACCTACTCCTTGGTTCGGGTAACGGATTTGCGTTACTGATAAATTAAATTATACGTCCGAACCTAGAAAAAAAGCTGTTCTCTAAACAGGCTAGGGAACAGCTTTCGTCACATCCTAATTACTCTTCTTCGATAGAGTTTAGGTATTCGTCTGCGTCTTTCAGGTTATCTAGTTCAGATACATCAGACATCTTCACTTTTACGATCCAGCCACCTTCGTACGGCTCTTCGTTAATTAGCTCTGGGCTGTCTTCTAGTTCTTCATTGATTTCTACGATTTCACCAGTGATTGGTGCGTAGATGT
The DNA here is from genome assembly GCF_033337345.1 of Vibrio sp. YT-18. Classification (NCBI taxonomy): domain Bacteria; kingdom Pseudomonadati; phylum Pseudomonadota; class Gammaproteobacteria; order Vibrionales; family Vibrionaceae; genus Vibrio; species Vibrio sp. YT-18. The sequence continues at coordinate 452,224 of NZ_JAWOQO010000001.1, forward strand.
CTGACGCTGCTTTTACAGATTCAACGAGAGAGAAGCTTTCACCTGCTTCAACTTCGTCTTCTACGTCTGGTAGGTCAACGAATACCACGTCACCTAGCATTTCTTGTGCATGCTCAGAAATACCAATTGTTACTGTGCCGTCACCGTTGTCACGTACCCACTCGTGGCTATCTGCAAACTTCAGTGTTTTGTCCATTGCTTAATCTCCGAATAACTTGTCAGGAATTATTATGATTTTAAAAAAATCGTTTACTGGTATAGAGGAAAGCGACTGCAAAGTTCTTTTACTTCTTTGCGAACGCGTTTTTCAACTTCTGCGTCACCTTCAGGGTTGTTCACTAAACCGTCCAGTACGTCACCAATCCAATTACCGATGAGTTTGAATTCTTCAGCGCCAAAGCCGCGGCTTGTACCCGCAGGCGTTCCTAAACGGATGCCCGATGTAATCATAGGCTTCTCTGTATCGAATGGGATGCCATTTTTGTTACATGTGATCCCAGCACGCTCTAGAGCTTCTTCTGCTTTATTGCCTTTCAACCCTTTCGGACGAAGGTCAACCAGCATTAGGTGCGTGTCTGTGCCACCAGTTACGATGTCGCAACCGCGAGTTTGCAATACTTCCGCTAGGACTTTTGCGTTATTGATCACCGAATCAATATAAGTTTTAAATTCAGGGCCAAGCGCTTCACCAAATGCGACCGCTTTGGCTGCGATAACGTGCATCAGTGGGCCACCTTGTAGGCCAGGGAATACGGCTGAGTTGATTTTCTTAATGATGTCTTCGTGGTTAGTAAGAATCATACCGCCGCGAGGGCCACGCAATGTTTTGTGTGTTGTAGTCGTAACAACGTGTGCGTGTGGCAGTGGGCTAGGGTGCGCGCCTGTTGCGATAAGACCGGCGATGTGTGCCATGTCGACCATAAGAATTGCATTTACTTCGTCTGCGATTTCACGGAATTTTGCAAAGTCGATAGTACGTGGAATAGCGCTACCACCTGCGATGATCATTTTAGGTTGGTGCTCAAGTGCTAGCTCACGAACATCTTCGTAGTTGATTTCCAGTGTTTCGCGATCAACACCGTATTGAACTGCATTAAACCATTTACCAGAAAGTGCAGGGCGTGCACCGTGCGTCAGGTGACCACCTGCGTCTAAAGACATACCAAGAATGGTGTCACCAGGTTGAAGCAGTGCTAGTTTTACTGCGCCGTTTGCTTGTGCGCCTGAGTGTGGTTGAACGTTTGCGTATTCACAATTGAAAAGTTTTTTTGCGCGTTCGATAGCAATGGCTTCCACTGTATCTACGTGCTCACAACCACCATAGTAACGACGACCTGGATAACCTTCAGCGTATTTGTTTGTTAGGCATGTGCCTTGAGCTTGCATTACCGCTTTAGAAACAATGTTCTCAGAAGCGATAAGTTCGATTTGTTCGTTTTGGCGAGCGGATTCCGCTTGAATTCCAGCAAAGACAGCATCATCTGTCGCAGAGAGGTTGGTAGAGAAAAAGTTTTCCAAGCTGTGGTTAGGGTAACTCTTATTCATGGTAGTTGACCTTCCAAATCTGAAAATGAACCCGCAATAGATGAGTTATGATTTGCGGTTGTGGTTCATTTGTCCTCAAAAACAGCTGAACTGCGTAGCAGAACAGAGTGAACATCCGGCCCTAAATTTGGGCAAAAACTCCGTTGGATTGCGTGTTTCCTTTACCAATCTCTTACGGAAATATGCATCTCTACATCTAACAAGTTGGTAACATAGCGCCTGTGACGGGAACAATCAACCAAAAATTTCCTATAGGAAACAAGATTTCAAAATTTGTTAACAAGAGCACGGTTTAATTCACTTGGTGGACTTCTATCCACTATGTGCTTCATGCACAATGCGAGTAAGACAAAAAATATGGATATCTATAGAGGGATTTATGGCAGAAAGTATTTACGATGAATACCCATCGATGACGTTGGCAAAAGAGCAACATGACCAAAATATCGAGCCGTTAAAACTGGGCCAGCGTATTAAGGATATCCGCTCGAAACTCGGTATCACATTAGAAGAGGCCAGTCAGCGAACCGGGCTTGCTCGATCTACACTGAGCAAAATAGAAAATGAGCAGATCTCCCCGACGTTTCAAGCGATGCAAAAATTGGCACTTGGCTTACAAATTGACATGCCACAACTATTTGAGCCACCTAGAAAAAAGGTAGCGACAGGGCGTAGGGATGTTACCAAGAAGAATGAAGGTAAACCACACCCAACACAAACTTATGAACATGAACTGCTCGCGACACAACTTTCCAATAAGAAAATGATGCCGTTTAAGAGCCAAATTCGAGCTCGTAGTTTTGATGAATATAAAGACTGGGTTCGTCATGATGGCGAAGAATTTCTGCTTATCTTATCTGGTGAGGTCATGTTCTATTCTGAGTTTTACGAACCTGTTGTTTTAAGCGAGGGAGACAGCGTTTATTACGATGCAAATATGGGACATATGTTGACCAGTGTTAGCGAGGAAGATGCGCTCATTTTGTGGGTGACAGCCAAATAGTGATAAATACTTGTAAATTTCCTATAGTGAAAGCAAACGATTGCTGTTGGTGGTCGTTATGATGAAAAGGCGCTTTTTTGATGAGAACTTGCTCATTAAAGCGCTTTTTTTGTACGATTTTTTGTGATTAAAATGTTAAGAGTCACACTTTTGCAAGTCGATCTACGTCTTGTTCGTGCAAAATAGAATGAGCCATGTTTATTATTGGAAACACATCGAATGCCGATAGCATTCTCGGGTCTATCTAAATGGAGACGAAAATGACTCAAGAACTACTGAAAACACCACTACACGCACTTCACGTTGAAGTTGGTGCCAAAATGGTCCCGTTCGCGGGTTACGATATGCCTGTTCAGTATCCTCTAGGCGTAAAGAAGGAACACTTACATACTCGTGATGCGGCAGGTCTGTTTGACGTTTCTCACATGGGACAGCTTCGCCTAATTGGTGACGGTGCAGCTGCGTTCCTAGAAACATTAGTTCCAGTGGATATTGTGGATCTTGAGTCTGGTAAACAGCGTTACGCTTTTTTCACTAATGAAGAGGGCGGCATCATGGACGACTTGATGGTGGCTAACCTAGGCGATCATCTGTTTGTGGTTGTGAACGCAGCATGTAAAGCGCAAGATATCGCACACCTACAAGCGCATTTACCATCTGGTGTTGAGCTAGAAATTATCGAAGACCGAGCTCTACTTGCAATCCAAGGCCCTAAAGCGGCGGCTGTATTGGCGCGTTTTGCACCAGAAGTTTCTGAAATGCTGTTCATGGATATTCGTAAAGTCGATATTTTAGGCGCCGAGTGCATTGTTTCTCGTAGTGGTTATACAGGCGAAGACGGTTACGAAATCTCGGTTCCTGCTGACAAAGCGGAAGAGCTAGCACGTAAACTGACTGCTGAAGATGAAGTTGAATGGATTGGCCTTGGTGCTCGTGATTCGCTTCGTCTTGAGTGTGGCCTTTGTCTATACGGTCATGACCTAGACACAACAACAACACCTGTTGAAGCGAGCTTGCTATGGGGTATCCAAAAAGTTCGTCGTATTGGTGGTGAACGTGAAGGTGGTTTCCCTGGCGCAGACATTATTCTTAAGCAGATTGAGACTAAAGATGTGGCGCGTAAGCGTGTGGGTCTAGTAGGTCAAACCAAAGCGCCAGTGCGTGAAGGTGTTGAACTGTTTGATGCTGACGGCGTTAAAATTGGCGTTGTAACCAGCGGTACGGCGGGTCCGAATGCAGGTAAGCCAGTCTCAATGGGTTATGTTCGTGCGGATTTGGCGGCGATTGGTACTGAAGTGTTCGCTGAAGTGCGTGGTAAAATGCTACCAATGACAGTTGAAAAAATGCCGTTCGTACCACAACGCTACTACCGTGGTTAAAACGAATTGAAACAAAAATGCCGAGCTTTGTAGCTCGGCATTTTTTATGTCTTCTTTTCGCTTGTTTACTTTTAGTTTACTGCTTCATCAATAGTACAGCACATATCAATAACGATATCTTCAAGCTTTTCCGGATGAATCATCTCTTCTTTTGGGATCCCAAATTGAGAGGCCATAATGGTATTAAACAATTCCCAATGCTTGATCAGCAGTTTTTCGCGATTATCTGCAATATCCGGCCATGTTTCTTGCATCATTGGCGCGAGACTGACAGCACCATGTGCGAAGATCAACATTTGCCACTTTGATTCCCACTGATCAAATTGTGCATTAGGGTTTTCGCTGTTGTACTGCTCGAAAATTCCGGTAAATATCGCAGCGAACTCATCTTTTGACTTTAAGAAATACTGCAGCAGAGCACCGTCATCGCCTTGTCGAATGGCATCGGCGATCATCTGTACTGGATGAGGATTGACGAGAGCAAATGCTAGCATGCGAACCATAAACAGATAAATTTTTCTATTCGAAGGTGTGTTCTCCGGCATTTCATTGATGAGTTCAGCCATATAGCACTGCATGAACTCGTCCATTGCATCGCTAACCGCTTGCCAGATTTTCTCTTTGCTGCCGAAGTGGTGACGGATCAAACTATGTGAAACACCAGCCTTTTCACTGATATTGCGCAGCGAGACACGCTCGTAACCAAGTTCACAAAACATATCTGCTGCCACTTTAAGGATCAGACACTTAGTTTGTTCTGCTGCTTCAGCACTTCTACGCCCCTGCTTTCTTTCATTCATAGTTCGAATTTTCCCGAATATTAATCACGCGCTTACTTTTACCAGAAACCGAACGCTTTGACTAATTAATTTGCTATCCACCTGGAAAATATGTTGATCAATTTCAAATTCTGCTTATACTGCACGGCTGTGTAATATATAAAACCTACGGAGAAAGCGGGTGCGAAAACAATATTTAAAGCGCACTTTAGTTGGCGCAGTGGTGACATTAAGTCTTTCTGGGATGCTAACTGGGTGTAATAAAGCCATTTCTGAGCCGTCTGAACCTTTAATCAAACCTGTAAAATTACTGGCGGTGAAAGACCTAGAACTTGAAGACTCGCACGCCTTTTTAGCGCGTATTGATGCAACACATCGCGCGCAGCTTTCTTTTCAGGTTGGTGGAGAGGTTGATGAATTACGTGTACGCATGGGTCAAAAAGTCCAAAAAGGTGAAGTGCTCGCAACGTTAGACCCTAAAGATCTTCAGCTTGCGTTAGATGCCGCTCAAGCGCAGTACGCGTTAGCGAAAACACAATGGGACCGCGCGAAAAACCTTTACGGAAAAAAACTCATTAGTACTGATGAGTACGATCAGAAAGAAACTCAATATAAAGCGGCATTGGCGAACTACGAACAAGCTAAAACCGATTTGAGCTATACCAAAATTCACGCACCGTTTGATGGCATTGTGTCATATACCTATGTCAACCCGTTTCAAGTAGTAGCAGAGAAGCAGGAGATCTTGAATCTCATTGATAACACGACGTTGGATGTATCTTTCACCTTGCCAGTAAGTTATGCGGAATCTGTATCACTTGAGTCACTGCAAAACTCCGATATGTGGGTGACGATGGATAGCGAGCCAGGAAAACGTATCCCTGGGCAATTTAAAGAAATTTCGACGCAGCCAAACATCGATACCAATAGTTATGAGGCGATCGTGACCATCACTCGACCAGAAGATCGCAATTTGCTGACAGGTATGACTGGGCAGGTACACATTGCTAAACAACATGTATCGGACGCGATGACGTTACCTCAGTCTGCTTGGGTCAACAAAAATGGGACGCAAGGTGAAGTTTGGGTAATGGACAGAAGCACGCAGCAGGTCAATAAAGTCACTGTGTCACTTGACGCAGCAGGTGGTGTGAAAGCCGGGCTTGATAACAATGATTACGTTGTTATTGCTGGTGTTGAGAGACTGGTTGAAGGACAAGTGGTGAAAGCTTGGGTTCGTGAGGGAGGCATTTAATGAAACGTTCTCTACTTACGATCTCTGCGATTGCACTTGCAGTTTTAACAGGGTGCAAAAATGAAAACCAAGCTATCGTCAAGCAGCCACTTTTTGTGTCGACTATCTCGGTGGATGCACCAGTACAAAGTCAACATCGCGCGTTCAAAGGCATAGTAGTGCCTGCAGAGCAAACGCCAATGGCATTTCGCCGCGCTGGGGAAGTTCAGCACGTATTGGTTAAAGCGGGTGACGTTGTGAAGCAGGGGCAAATGATCGCAAAGCTAGATGATAGCAAAGAGAAGCAAGCCGTGAATGACGCAGAAGCACAATACACACTCGCAATTCGTCAGCTTAAACGCGGTGAAGACTTGCATGCACGTCAAATGATTTCAAAAGCGGAACTTGATGAGCTAACCGCCAATAAAGAGCTAGCTGAGGCTACTTTCTATAACGCGACCAATCAATTGAATTACACCCGTTTATTCGCCCCGTTCGCCGGTAAAGTATCCGATGTTTTCAAAGAACGTTTTGAGCGTGTGGCAATTGGTGAACCCGTGTTAAACCTATACCAAAACGATTTGGTTTACGTGCGTATTGAGCTTTCCGACAATGTTTTAGCGATGGTAGACCCAAACTCAGACAGCATGAGCTACAAGCCTAGAGCAACCTTCTCCGGCATCGATGGCAGATTTACTTTGGACTATTTAGAGCACACAAGTGAACCCAACGCTGAAACTCAAACCTACGAAATGTACTTGACGATGCCACAGCCAAAAACAGAGATATTGCCGGGAACCAGCGTAAGCGTTTTGGTCGATATGGTGAAGGCGGGCATTACCTCTATTGATGGTTACAGTGTTCCTGTTACGGCGCTTCAAGCAGGCAGTGAAGGGAATGAGTTCTTTGTGTGGAAAAAAGAAGGTGACATTGTCACACGAGTGCCTGTCATGATTTCTCAAGTGAATGGCAATGGAGCCATTGTGTCGTCAGGTGTTAGCCAGGGCGATATTCTGATTAATTCAAATCTGCGTAAATTACGCGAAGGTAAACATGTGGATGTTGTGGAGAATAACCAATAATGAACATTGCTGAGTATTCAATAAAAAACAAAGTCATCAGCTGGTTGTTCATTATTATCCTTGCTGTTGGTGGTTTAACGTCATTTTTGGAGCTTGGACGATTAGAAGACCCGGCATTTACGATCAAAGATGCCATGATCATCTCAACATACCCTGGCGCGACGTCAAAAGAAGTTGAAGAAGAGCTGACGTATCCTCTAGAAAAAGAGATTCGAAAACTCCCTTATATCGACAAAATTACCTCTACGTCTTCTAATGGTATGTCTCAAATAACGGTGAGCATGGAAATGGACTATGGTCCTGATGAACTGCCGCAAATTTGGGATGAAATGCGCCGTAAAATTAATGATTTACGACCATCATTGCCTCAAGGTGTTCAGTCTTTACAGATCATTGATGATTTCGGTGACGTTTATGGCGTGATGTTAATGCTCACTGGTGACGATTACGACTATGTAGAGCTGAAACGTTATGCGGATTACCTGACCCGTGAAATCGAGCTTGTTGATGGTGTTGGTAAGGTAGACATCACGGGCGATCAGCAAGAAATGCTATTCGTTGAGATCTCACTTGATCGCCTTGCTGCACTGAACTTAGACATGAATGTGGTTTCGAGCTTGTTGAACCAGCAAAACAATGTGGTTTCAGCAGGTGAAGTGATGGTCAATGGCGAAAGCCTTGTTATTCGCCCAAGCGGCACCTTAAACACTGTAGAAGCACTAGAAAATCTGATCATTCATGGCCGTGACACAGGAAATCTAATTCGTCTAAAAGACGTAGCAACGATTTCTCGCGGTATTCAAGAGAAGCCAAGCAACGTCGTACTCTTTAACGGTCAAAAAGCGATTAATATCGGTATCTCGTTTGCATCGGGTGTGAACGTGGTTGAGGTTGGTGAACGTTTGGATGCGGAGCTCGCGAGCCTTGAGTCTATCAAGCCTGCTGGCATCGATATGAACTACTTTTACAACCAAGCCAATGAGGTGGATGAATCTGTTAAAGCGTTTGTAATTAGTCTAGCGGAGGCAGTGGCGATCGTAATCATTGTGTTGCTGTTTACTATGGGTTTACGCAGTGGTGTCATCATTGGAGTTGTGTTGTTATTGACGGTATTTGGTACCTTCATTTTGATGAATTACAACAACATCGAACTGCATCGTATTTCTCTTGGCGCGTTAATTATTGCCTTAGGTATGCTGGTTGATAACGCGATTGTTGTCGTGGAAGGCATATTGGTTGGCCTAAAGAAAGGGCGTACCAAAGTTCAAGCGGCTGTCGATATTGTAAAGCAAACACAATGGCCTTTGCTGGGCGCAACTGTTATTGCAATTACGGCTTTTGCACCTATCGGTTTGTCGCAAGATGCGACAGGTGAGTTCATGGGCTCTCTATTCTGGGTGCTGTGTTTCTCACTATTTTTAAGCTGGATTACCGCTATTACACTGACGCCTTTCCTTGCCGATCTTTTGTTGAAAGAGGAAAACAAAGAGCAGGGTACTAGTGAAGATGATCCTTATAAAGGCTGGTTGTTTGTCGTATTTGGGGCATCACTGAAATTTGCATTGCGATTCCGCTGGCTTACCGTTGCTGGCATGGTGGCGCTATTAGTGGGTGCTGTCGTGGCATTTGGTAATGTAAAACAGCAGTTCTTCCCACCATCGAATACGCCGATGTTCTACGTGGATATGTGGATGCCAGAGGGTACTGACATCCGTGAAACGATTAAAAAAGCTGAAGAGGTCGAAAGCTACATTCGTCAGCAAGATGATATTGACTTTGTTTCTGCTTCGATTGGGCAGGGCCTACAGCGTTTTGCTTTAACCTATCAACCAGAAAAAAGTTACGAAGCGTACGCGCAGTTCCAAGTTCGCGCGACTGATCGTGAGAAAATGTTTGGTTTACTACATAAGTTAGATGCGAATCTGGCGAAAACATTTGATGCGCCTACGTTCCAGTTTAAATTGATGGAATTTGGTCCATCACCAGCGTCTAAGATCGAAGCGCGTATTACTGGCCCTGAACCACAAGTTTTACGTGACTTGGCGGTGCAAGTTGAAGACATCCTTCATACCGACCCTGGTGCTCGAAACATTCGTCACGATTGGCGAGAGCGCACCAAGGAACTTGTACCCGCTTTCAATGAGTCTAAAGCTCGTCGCTTAGGTATTTCGAAAGAAGATCTTTCAAGCACACTGCAAATGGCGTTTGGTGGTAGCACCTTAGGTTACTTGCGTGATGGTACACATACGTTGCCAATTATGACACGCCTTCCTGAAGAAGAACGCGTAGATTTTGAATCACTACAAAACGTGACCATTTGGAGTCCTTCGTTGCAAACGTATATTCCGGTTGATCAAGTGATTGATGGCGTTCAACTGGATTGGAGTGAGCCGCTAATTCAGCGTCGTGACCGTAAGCGTACGTTAACCGTTCTCGCGGACCATGATGTGTTGAGTGACGACACGGCAGCAAGCTTATTTGCTCGTGTACAGCCTAAAGTGATGGCATTGCATGTTCCAGAAGGATACGAAATCACATGGGGTGGTGAGTACGAATCATCCAAAGATGCACAAGAAGGCCTATTCGGTTCATTGCCGATGGGTTACTTGTTGATGTTCATCATTACTATTTTACTGTTTAACTCAATCAAAAAGCCGTTGGTCATTTGGTTCACCGTTCCGTTAGCGATCATTGGCGTTGCTTTTGGTTTGCTTACCACGAACATGCCGTTCAGTTTTACAGCATTCCTTGGTTTGTTAAGCCTAAGTGGCATGATTTTGAAAAACGGTATTGTGTTGCTTGACCAAATTAACCTTGAGTTGGAGTCAGGTAAAGATCCTTACCTCGCGATTGTCGATAGTGCGATAAGCCGCGTTCGTCCGGTAAGTATGGCTGCCCTAACAACTATCTTGGGGATGATTCCACTGGTCTTCGACGCCTTCTTTGGCTCGATGGCAATAACGATTATGGCAGGTCTTGGTTTTGCTACTGTACTGACACTGATAGTGGTGCCAGTGATGTTTGCAATTCTGTTTAGGGTAAAACCGACCACTGCATAGGGACTCCTGGCTATTTGCCAGCTTCCTGCCTAGCCCTGAAGGTTTTCTTCGGGGCTTTTTTGATCTTACTAATATATACCAAACCATTCATTTGCTTGATTTTAATGATTTTCTTACGATTACAATGCAAATCATGCGTATACTGATGTAACGACACATCAAAGATTGAGATTACATGAATAAGCGCATATTAAACGGACTCTTCTTCGTTGGTTCTTTCACCTTGGTTGGCTGCACCGCGACGGATAGCATGCCGACAGAAACCAAACAACCTGCCCCTAAAGTCAACAGTGTTAGTGCTGAAGTCATTTCCAGTTGGATTGATAGTAAGGTTTTAGCCCCTGAAGGGCTGTCGCTCGAGCAAGACAATCTACGTTATCTATCGGGTAGCGCCGACCTAAACAGCGACGGAAAGGCAGAACACATAGTGTTGCTTCAAGATCGCTATTTCTGTGGTAGTGGTGGCTGCTCTGCATATATGTTTGATAATGAGGGAAACGTTATTAATCGAATGTCGGTAACTCGCACGCCTATTGTACTAGCCGACAGTTACAGTAATGGTTGGCAGGACTTTATCGTTTGGAGTAATGGCTCATATCGACTCATGAGTTACAACGGTGAGTCTTATCCAAGTAACCCGTCACTAGAGCCAAAGGTGGATCGAGACGCTAACCAGCAGGCGGCAATCGCAAATGTAATGGCGACAGAGCTTTATCAGCAAGACGGCTATGACATTCTGCCCGCAGAATCAAAAACCTTGTGGACGCCAGCTAACGTTTACCACTTTACCTTCAAGCACTACGGTGACCCGCATAGCGCTTATCAAGCAACGGTGGATATGAGCAGTGGGGAAGTAGACATTGTAGCCGTTCCGGCTGCGGAATAAAAAGCACCTCCCTTAACCGGAATTAAAGGGAGGTGCTAAATGCCAAATTCGAGGGTGGCATTGTTAACCGGAGTCGCTCTAATTAAGCTGCGACTTCTTGTTTCGCTTCTGCTTTGCTTTTTAAGAATGCGTAAGTAAAGCCAGTTACCGCTGTACCTGCTGCAATAGCCACTAAATACATTAATACTGGTGAAATTGCGTTAGGAATTAGCAGCACGAATAGACCGCCGTGTGGTGCCATTAATTTCGCACCGAATAGCATCGATAGGGCACCAGTAAGCGCGCCACCTGCCATACAAGATGGAATCACGCGCATTGGATCTTTCGCAGCAAATGGAATTGCGCCTTCAGAGATGAAACAAAGGCCCAAGACAAATGATGCTTTACCTGCCTCACGTTCATTTTGTTCAAATTTGTTCTTCGCAATGAAGGTCGCTAAACCCATACCTAGCGCAGGAACCATACCTGCGGCCATGATTGCCGCCATTGGCGCGTAAGTTTGTGAAGCCAAAAGGCCAACACCAAATGCGTAAGCGGCTTTGTTTACCGGGCCTCCTAGGTCGAAACACATCATTGCGCCAAGGATAATACCCAGTAGTACTGCACTGTCAGATCCCATGTTGTTTAGGAAGTCAGTCAGGCCGTTCATGATGCCTGAAACTGGGCCGCCTACGATGTAGATCATGACAAGTCCGGTGAACAATGTTGCCACAAATGGAATAATCAGAATCGGTTTAAGCGCCTCCATCGATTGTGGCAGTTTCACCTTATCTGCGAGGAGTTTCGCTGCGTAACCAGCAATGAAACCAGCCGCGATACCGCCAAGGAAACCTGCGCCAGTAGAACTTGCTAGCATACCACCAACAAGACCAGGAGCCAGACCAGGACGGTCAGCGATTGAAAACGCAATATAGCCAGCAAGTACAGGAATCATCAATGCGAATGCAGAGCCACCACCAATGTTCATCAAGGCTGCTGCTAGTGTGCCTTCTTCTTTAAATGCTTCAATACCGAACACGAAAGATAGTGCGATGATCAAACCACCTGCAACGACAACAGGAAGCATGTGCGAAACACCCGTCATTAGGTGTTTGTAAGCGCCTTTTTTCTCTTCGGTGGTAGATGAAGAGTTAGCTGAACCAGAATGCTGATACACAGTGGCTTGCTCGAATGCTTTGTCCATCTCTTCGGCTGTTTTTTTCAGAGCTGGGCCTGTTTTCGTGCGGTACATCTTTTTGCCGTTAAAGCGATCAAGTGGCACTTCAATATCGGCAGCAATGATCACCAGATCGGCGTCTGCAATTTCTTGCTCAGTCAGTTGGTTTTTAGCGCCAACTGAACCACGAGTTTCCACCTTGATTTGATGGCCACGACGCTTGCCTTCTTCTTCTAAAGCTTCTGCCGCCATAAAGGTATGCGCAACGCCAGTAGGGCAAGCGGTGATTGCAACAATTTTCTTCGCTGCTGATGTTGTATCTGCAGTGATAGGGGCTGCAAGTGTGGTTGCTTTTTCAAGTAAAGTGGCGTTTTCAACCGCTTGCTGGAGAAACGCAGTTGCGTCTTTTGCTATTTCGTTAATTTCCGCTTGGTAAACCTTTTTTCCTACAAAACGAGAAGTGTCGACGCTAGTATTTGCCGCAATGACAATGACTTCTGCTTGTTCAACGTCAGCTTCCGTCAATAGTGTTGGTTCAACCACACTTGATTGACATTCTATTTTGGCATTCCAGTTTAATTTTGCGGCGGCTTGTTCTAGTAATCCTGCCGCAAGGATGCTATTTGCTACACCGCTTGGACAGGCAGTAATAATGGCAATATTCATACAATAACCTTCTGTTCCTTAGTTTTGTTCTAAGTTTGTAATAGGGTAAAGCGCGCTAACTTCAGTTTGTCGCTTGATATTTTCCAGTTCTTCCTGACTGGTTAGCCCTACGCCAACTTGACTAACTGCCAAAGCAGAAAGTGCCGTAGCGAAGCGCAATAAATCGTTTTTAGGCATCAGTTGCATGTGGCCCCAACACAAGCCAGCGACCAGCGTATCGCCTGCGCCAACGGTGCTCACTACATTCATTCGAGGCGGTTTTGCACTAAGCCATTCGCCTTGGTTGAGCCACATAACACCGTCAGGTCCCATAGAAACCACGATGTTTTCTATGCCTTTGTCGCTCAGTGTTTGCGCTGCAGCTTGGCATTGTTCAGGTGTTGCTAGATGTTCGCCAACAAAATCACCAAGTTCTTCATCGTTAGGCTTAATCAACCATGGGTGAGCCTCAATACCTGACTTCAATGCGGCTTTGCTACTGTCGAACAACACCTTTTTGCCTTGTTGATGCAGTGCTTCTATCCATGCAGCGCATTGTTCGGCGGTTACGCCTCCAGGTAAGCTACCTGCAAGTACAAAGTAATCATGCGTCTCCGCTAGACGAAATAGTGTCTCCTCAAAGCGAGTAATTTCGTCGGCCGCTACTTGAACGCCAGGGAAGTTGATATCACTGACGTTGCCATTGGCCTCAACCAGCTTAACGTTGATACGAGTGGCACCCTTTACTTCCACAAATTCATTCTTAACGTTGATGTCATTGAAAAGCTGATGAAATAGCTCAGGGTTATCTTTACCGAGAAAGCCGGTAACCGTGACGTCTGCGCCTAAATCGCTCAATACTTTTGCTACGTTGACACCTTTACCAGCAGCGTGGAGATTGCTTTGCTGTACTAAGCTCACGGAACCAACGTTTAGTTCATTTACTGAACCTGTTAAATCCAATGCTGGGTTGAGCGTAATAGTGACAACCTTATTTGTTTTTTTTGTCATATCGGATCCTTAACCTTCACCAAGGCCAGAAGCGATTGCATTTCCGATAGACTCCAAGGCTTGCGGCGCATCAGGGCCTTCTGCTGTAAATTGAAGTTGGTGACCGTGCTTAACGCCCAGCGCGATGACTTTCATTAGGCTCTTCGCGTTTACTGCTTTTCCATCTCCGTCTAGGTTGGCAACACGTATAGTGGATTCAAACTTTTTCGCTTCTGCGACTAACATTGCCCCCGGACGAGCATGTAGGCCGTGGGAGTTTTTGATTTTAAATACAGCGGTATTGCCTTCTTCTGAAGATGCAGCTGTGACTTCTTCACCTTTGAACAAAGCAAGAATCTGTTCTACTGATGCATCTAAAAGCTTGCCGTGTTCATTGTTAAACACAATATTAGAAAGCGTTTTTAGGATAGATTGGTGAGCATTGTTACATGCTGCGAACGCGACAAGTGCACGCACTTTTTGACCTTCATATTCGCAGTCGTTTGCCGTCGAGACAAATGACACGCCTGTGCGAGTGACATGTTTGTCACTGCCAATTAACCACAGGCCATTACCTAGGTGAGTTGGTTGTTTGGTAACGAGATCAGCAACGAATTCGTTATCAGCACATCCCGTATTTTTTAACAGACCACCAGCAACAGCACTCATCTGTAGCATGTCGCTCGCAGGGAACATGAGTTGAATTAAAGAAGCGTCAAAGTCTGCTTCAAGCTGAACATCACCGTGCAGTAGGGCGATGATCTCGTCTTCGTTTTTTGCATTACGCAGACGCTCTTCTACGCCATCTGCGCCTAACACTTTGGTGAGCTGTTTAAGAATGCCAAGGTGCTCATCAGATTTAGCTGCGATACCGATAGCGACGAACACAGTATTGCCATCACCCCAGTCGACACCTTGTGGGAAGTGGTGCACAGCAACACCCGTTGTTTTCACCATTGAGCGAGTGTCAGTCGTGCCATGTGGGATAGCAATACCGTTCCCCAAAAACGTAGAGTTTTGGTTTTCACGGTTTAGCATGCCTTCAACGTAACCGTGTTCAACTAGGCCTTTATCAGTCAGGCTATGAGCAATACTCTTTATTGCTTCAAACTTATCTGTCGCTGATTGCGAGAGGGTAATGTCGTTCTTATTTAGCTTAAGCATGGTGCTTCTCCAGCCTTAAGGTATCAATTTAAAAATGTATTCTGTGTGAGAATTTGAACGCCGCTTCTTCTGAGCGCTTACTCAATCCTCAAACCTTTTATCTTTCAAGCTAAATCGATTCAGCTTGTTGGTAAATTTTTTAAAAGACTCAGAAAAACTGTTTTAAAAACTGACGTTAACAAACGAGCCTTTGCCGCTGTCCTATAGCCTAGCTCACAAATTGGTTTGTTGCGTGTTCGGGTGATTTACGTCAATTTTTAAGTTTTGCTGAATCCTTTCAGCTTTTATACTGAATCGGTTCAGCTTATAATTCAACTTATCGAAAGATCGTTGATGTATTAATATGATCGCGCGCACAGAATAAGGTTTAGAATATGACACTGGATGAAATAGCCAAATTAGCGGGTGTTTCTAAGACAACTGCAAGCTATGTGATTAACGGAAAAGCGCAGAAATACCGCATCAGCGAGAAGACTCAGAAAAAGGTGATGGCCGTTGTAGAAGAGTACAATTATAAGCCAGATCATGCGGCGTCTTCCTTGCGGGCAGGTAATTCACGCTCATTTGGGCTTATCATCCCAGACTTAGAGAACACCAGTTATGCGCGTCTTGCAAAGCTGATAGAGCAAAACTCTCGGAAAGCGGGGTACCAAATTTTGATTGGCTGCTCTGATGATGATCCTGATACAGAGCAAAAGGTGGCGGAAGCATTAGTCAGTCGTCGTATTGATGCGTTGTTTGTGGCAAGTGGTATGCCCACTGCAAACGAGTATTATCTTAAGTTGCAAAATTCTGGTACGCCAGTTATCGCGCTAGACCGTCCAATGGATGATGAGCACTTTTGTTGTGTCAT
The DNA here is from genome assembly GCF_033337345.1 of Vibrio sp. YT-18. Taxonomy (NCBI): domain Bacteria; kingdom Pseudomonadati; phylum Pseudomonadota; class Gammaproteobacteria; order Vibrionales; family Vibrionaceae; genus Vibrio; species Vibrio sp. YT-18. The sequence goes on from NZ_JAWOQO010000001.1 coordinate 467,999, forward strand.
CAGCGAAGATTTTGATGCCGCACTTGAACTCACTCAGTCAGTACTGTCCGAGGATATAAAGTCCATTGGCTTAATCGGTGCATTGCAAGATCTTCAAGTCTCAAAAGAGCGTGAGCTCGGTTTTCTATCTGCTTCTCAACAAGGTTGTAAAACGGCAACAGTGGGTTATGGACAACACTTCTCCCGGGAAGAAGGCAAGAAAGTCTTAGAGAGGTGGTTAACAGAGAACGCATTGCCAGATGCCATTGTTACAACGTCATATACACTGTTAGAAGGTGTGTTGGATGTAATGCTAGAAAAACCAGAACTGATGGGAAAGGTGCGTTTAGCAACATTTGGTGATAATCGACTGCTGGACTTCTTGCCTGTGAAAATCAACTCTTTGCCTCAACAGTTTGAGTTGATCGCGGACAGCGCAATGGAGTTAGCACTCAACGCTTCCGCCAAGCGTTACAAGCCTGGTGTAGAACTTATCCCGCGTAAAATTGTGAAACGTCACTAAGTAACTAAATAGGTTGCTCAAAGCTTTACTTCAGCAGTCAGCGCCACAAATGCGTGGTCGCTGGCGTTTTTATCTCTGTCATAAATCGGGTTGATCAGATGTTGGTTAGACACCTGATAGTCAACAACCTCGGCAACCGATATATCTGATAAGGTATCAAACTCTTGTGAGAGCAAGATATAGTCGAGTACATTCCCAGTGGAAAAATGATAGTGCGTGGCTGGGCGTTCATCCTTCAGGGTGTCACTTTGCAATAACCAACCATCTTTGAGTTGTAATTCAGTGACGCTGTCACCAGTATTGGATACCAATGCGCTGTTAACGCTGATAGGAGTAATAGGTTGATTCATATCGCCCATTAACACTGTCGGCATTGGTTCTTTTCGATACCTCTTTTGCATCGCGTCTCTTAACATCGCTGCTTCCCAGCCTCTTTGCTGGGTGGATAACCAGCGCCCAATAATCGTGCTAGACGTTTCTGGTTGTTCTGAGTCGGCCGGGCGTTGAGATTTCAGGTGCGTTACGTAAACGGCGATATGACCAAGTACAGGATGTATTACTTGGGCATAGATAGGTTTGCGACTGAACTCTGGAGCAACACTTACTCCAAAAGGCTCAAGCGTTGCTAAGTCAAACTCTACCGCTTGTACTTTTTCTATTGGAAACCGAGAGGCGATTGCCACAACAGGGCTTGAGTAAATGTACTCATCCTCAACATGTGGGGTGTCAACGGTCGCAAAGTAGGGGTAGCCGATGGTTGAAAAGAATGCCTGGGTCTTCTCGATACTGAATACTTCTTGTAAGCCAATCACGTCGCCTTCCAGTTTTTCAACTTGACGTTGCGTCCACGAAAGTTTGTCTCGCCATTGCTCTAACGAGTATATGTTCTCGAAATCATAGTAGGCGTTAGGCGGTGCGACAAAATTAAACAAGTTCGCAGTGACAAAGGTAATTCTACTTGGTTGAGACAAAGTATTCGCTCTTTTCAACAATAACTTAGAGAGTATATACCTTCAGGTTGCGTAATTGCAGCTTCGTTTGAGCTACGCATCGGTATACAAGCTAACAAGCGACAAGTTAAATGGGTTAAGAGGTGCTCAAATGCCAAGGCGAATCGGTGATTGAACATCGGCAGAGGTTTCTATTTTTAAGCATTGCGTTTAAACTTCAGGGCATCAAATAGTAAGAGTAAGTAACATGACCCAAGATTACGACCACGAAGAGTATTTAGAAGGCGAAGAGATTGAGATCGAAGCGATTGGCATCGATGTTGATGCGCATCCAATCGAACTGTACAAGCTTTTTAAAATCGCAAACTTGGTCAGCGGTGGCGGCGAAGCAAAACATATCATCGAGGAAGGCTACGTCGCGGTGAATGGTGAACTAGAAACACGTAAGCGCCGCAAGATGTATGATGGTGACTTTTTTGAGTTTAACCAGGAATATTATGTTGTGGTTTGCGATGCGCCAGTAACCGAACCTGAAACGGCAGAGCAAAAAGCAGAAAAGAAAGCGAAAAAAGAAGCGCAGTCTTCTCGTAAAGATAAGTCTCGTCAAAGTAAGTCACCTAAAGCCTCTGGGCCTAAATCAACAGGCCGTAAAGCGGCACATAAAGAGCGTAAAGCGCAGAAAGAAGCGTTGTCTCAGTCTGCTAAGAAAGGCAAAAAAGAAGACAAACCGCAAGCCACTCGTGATCCGAAGAGTGGACGTAATTCTATTGATTTTTTCTAGGGAAATGAACGCTTAACTAAATAAGTGACATCTGAGTAAAACTAAAAAGCGCCGAGCATATTATATCGGCGCTTTTTTGGTTTCACTGTGCTGTAAGTGGGTAGTGTTAATGCACTGTCGTCTCGATGTTTAGGCTATCTGTCCAGTGATGAATGGCGCAAGGCTTTCCTAAGTAAAAGCCTTGGTAATAATCCAAATTAAGTTGATACATAGCTTGTAGCTGCACGTCTTCTTCAACCCCTTCTATAATGACTTTTGCTCCCATATGATCCGCTAGATCAACGGCGCTATGTATGGAAAAGGTTTCTCCGGCGCAGTAGTCTAGTAAATAGGAACGATCGATTTTGATGATGTCAGGGCAGAGCTGCTGAACACGTGCGATATCAGAATGTTGGGCGCCAAAATCATCGATAGCAAAGATAAAACCATTTGCTTTCATTAACTGTACGGCTTTGATTAATAAATCCGTATCTCCGCATGACTCTTCGACTACTTCAAAAACTACGTCTGATGGGCTCATACCAAGTTCGGAAAGGCGTTTGTAAAGCAGGCCGTTATCTTTAAAGCCCATGTCTTTGGTTAGTGTGAGTAGCGTTTGAGGCATGACGTTAAGAAACAGTTTGATCGGCGTCCCTGCGAAATAGCGTGCGAAATTTCGAATGTGCATTGCTCTGGATAAAAACTCTACACATAAGCGAAAGTAGGGATCAAGACCATTATTGGCCAGAAACACGTCAGGACGAATTAGGGAACCATCAATGCCACGAATACGCAGTAAGGCTTCCATACCAATAATACGTTGGCGTCTATCAAAAATTGGCTGATAAACACTGTGAAAAGTGAATTGATTGAGAACTACGTAATATTCACCAAGATTATCTTGTTTTATGTATCGCTCGTAGTCGGATTGATTCTTTAACTCCATGAAAAACGCCGAAAATTTAGCATCTTGCCAATGTAACAGGGTGCAATTCTGATTTGAAGAATCAAATGTGCCTAATTACATATGCGGTTGAGTTAATTTGAAATGGCTTCCGATTTTGCTTCAATATGGCGGAAAATAAGTGACAGACCAAAACAGATTAAGAAGTAAGCAAGGCCGACAATCAACCAAATTTCAAATATATACCCTGATGAATTTGCCATCTCTGTCCCAACAAACGTTATTTCTTGTATCGAAATCAGTGAAACAATAGAGGTGTCTTTCACCAAAGAGATTGTTTGACCGGCAAGTGCAGGTGTTATTGATTTAAGCACCTGTGGCGCGATAACAAATCGGTATTTCACCCATCGAGACAAGCCCAATGAGTCAGCCGCTTCCCACTGACCTTGGTCGATACTTTGTAAACCACCGCGCACAACTTCTGCAATGTAGGCAGAAGAGAGTAAGCCGACGCATAACACGCCAGAGGCAAGGTTTTCCCAAAGGTTTGAAGGCCCAAACAGAAAGCGCTGTAGTGCATTTGGTTCGCCGTTGTAGTTTCGTAGAAGATCTTCCAAACCGAGTAACGGGATCAATTGGTTAGAAATGAAAAAGTAGAAAATAAAAACAAACACCAACGGAGGGATGTTTCTCACTAACTGGATAAACGCATTGGCAGGTGTGCGCAACCAAACGGAACGAGAGAAGCGTGCTAAGCCTAACAAAGTGCCAAACACTAATGCGAAGCTGATGCCCCAAATACTGAGCCTTAACGTCGAAATCAAACCTTGGAAGAAGTAGGGCAAACCACCACCTGCTCTAGGCGTGAAAAGTAATTCAAGCGCCTCTTTCCACTGCCACAAATAATGCACACCAACAGCGGACCGATGGTACAGCCAAACACCACCGATACCGCACATAACAAGTAGTACCCAGTCTAGTGTGTTTAATTGCGGTAAAAGGTAGCCTGTGCTGGATTTCGCGGGTGCTGTGCGAGTGGTAGTGTGTTCGCCCAAAAATTTGACTCCGATAAGTTATGGAAAAGTAAAATGGATGATTGGAGAGTATAGGCTCGCGGCGTCCACGAGCCATTTAGATTACTGGCCTTGCGCGACTTGATCTTGCCAATCTAATGTCGAGAACCAGTATTCATAACGTTGTTTTAACCATCCATCTTGGGTTCTTGCTTCAATCCATTTATTGAAAAAGGCCTTTTTATCTTCTTCCCCCAAGCGAACTGCAAAGGCTTCGTTGCCTTGTGATAGTCGCTCAGAGAATGGAAGGAATAGTTTGTCGCTGTGTTTCACTGTCTCATGTTCTGGTTTTGGGCTAGAAGCAATGACCGCGTGGGCGTTACCATTCAGTACCTCTTGGAACGCTTGCGCGTCGTCATCAAATTGCAGGATCTTCGCTTTCGGGAAGGTTTCTCTGGCGACTTGAACGGTGAATGCGCCACGACGGGCCGCTATTTTTATGCGTCGTGAGTCAAAGTCCGAAAATTCGCTAAAACCAGAGGCGAGTTCTTTGTTTGCTGCTACTTGAACGCCTGAGTGCGAGTAGGGCGCAGTAAACAAGACGCTTTTGGAACGTTCAGGCGTAACAGACATGCCACCAATGATCACGTCGAACTTTTTCGCCAGTAATGCGGGAATAATGCCATCCCACGCAGTTGGTACGAATTCCACTTTCAAACCTGAATCTTGTGCTAAGCGTTTGGCAACATCGATTTCAAAACCGATTAACTCACCTTGCTTGTTACGCATTGCCCAAGGTACAAATGTTGACATACCAACGCGCAAAGTGCCTCGTTCTTTGATTTGATCTACATTGGGTGTGGCGACATCTTCTTTCGCGATTGTAGGCATAGCGATGGCTAGCCCTAATAATGCAGTAATGGTCGCTTTGAATAACTTCATGTTATCTCCTTATAATTTGCGCCAACTGGCTCCGAGTTTGTGTTCTAGCCATGCAGACAAGCCAGAAAGTGACAGAGTGAGAGCAAGATAAATTGCTGCCACGGTAAACCAAATTTCGAACGGCATCGCCGTCTCTGAGACGATGTTGCGTGCCTGTGTTGTTAGATCAAAAATCGCCATCACGCTTACAATGGAAGAGTTTTTGATCAAAGAAACCACTTCATTGGTTAATGGCGGTAATGTGCGCTGTAAAACCTGAGGCAAAATTACGTCTTTGTAGGTGTAAAGCGTTGATATTCCGAGAGTTTGTGCTGCTTCGAATTGCCCTTTAGGAATACTGTTTAAACCTGCACGGAATATTTCCGCGGTGTAGGCACCTTGGAAAAGGGATAGTGCCAAAACGGCGGTACTGAATCGGTCCAAACCAATCACGGGGCCAAACACGAAGTAGAGTAAATAGATTTGCACCAACAACGGCGTGTTACGTATTACTTCGACATAAGTGGTACCAATAACATTGCCGACTTTCGAATCGCTAAGCCTTAGTAACGCGGTAACCAACCCTAATACTAAGGTAAAAAATAGACTAATAGCCGAGATGTTAAGCGTGACCAATAGCCCATCAATAAGTTCTGCCGGCCACCATTCGCCATCTTCATAAAAAGCGATGTAATCAGGTACGCGCTCCCATTGCCATTGATAGCCCATAGCGTCGGCACCAGAGTCCAACACCCACACAATCGCGATGAAGAGGAGCGTCATTTGCAGTAAAGCTTGAAGGACAGGTTTGATTACGCGAACTATCATCAGTAACTTAAAATTTGGTTCAAAAATGCTTGGGTTCGTGGATGCTGTGGTGTCTCAAATAAGGCGACTGGAGAGTTCATTTCCACGATTTGGCCTTCGTCCATAAATACCACGCGGTTCGCTACTTTTTTGGCAAATCCCATTTCATGTGTGACGCAAATCATCGTCATTCCGCTTTGAGCCAGCTCAACCATGACATCCAACACTTCGTTGATCATTTCCGGATCAAGCGCTGAAGTTGGCTCGTCAAACAGGAGTAAATCCGGTTCCATACACAAGGAGCGGGCAATCGCGACGCGTTGCTGCTGACCGCCAGAAAGCTGGATAGGATACTTACTCGCTTGCTCTTCAATATTGACTCGCTTTAGGTAATGTCTTGCGCGTTTTTCAGCTTCTTGTTTTGATAATTTGTGTGTGCGAATCGGCGCTAAGGTGAGGTTTTCCAGTACAGTCAAATGAGGAAAAAGGTGAAAGTGTTGGAACACCATGCCGATTTTACCGGGCTTGAGAGATTTTGCGTGAGAAGGCTGGTCGAACACATGAAGCTGGCCTTCTTGAATCGATTCAAGATGATTGATGCAACGAATGAGCGTTGATTTTCCGGAACCTGAAGGGCCACACACCACGACGATCTCGCCAGAATGCACGGAGAAGTTGATGTCTTTTAGAGCGTGGTAATCGCCATACCACTTATTTACGTCGCTAAACTCAACGACGGGAGTATTCTCTTTCAAAGGGGCACGCTATAACGGAAAAATATCCTTTTACAATAGCAAGTTGTGCGCGTAATTTCATTAAGAATAAGCTAATGTTTAGGCGATGATTTTAAGACTCTATTCAGATCGCTTACAAGATACATCCATGTTTCTTTAATGTTGGTGTAGTCTAGAGTATGACTAACTCAGTTCAACGAGATACGGATAACGAACAACAATCGCAACAACAGACATAACCATTAGTGTCTGTGCAGAATAGTAGGTCACCATGACAACTTGTCGTGAAAATATTGACCGTCCTCCAAAGCGTTCGAAAGCCAATACGATGCCAGAGATAATAAAGATAAAGCTTCCGAGCACTGCAAAAGAGGAGGATTGTGTTTTCCCACTCAAATAATACTCGATCGAAGCCCAGCACATAGTCATCAGTACCAATATATAACTAGTAACTGGCCGTTTTTCTTTACCGAGATCCGGTCGGAACAACCAGTAGACGCATATACCGAGTCCGAACAAGGCAATTGGGAGCCAAGGTGTAAAATGCCACGCTGACATGATGGCAAAACCATAACTATAGGAGAGATGGGCAGAGCAAAAGAGCACTAATCCTGTAATGAACTTGTCTCTAGGGAGCATTAATAACACGTCACCAAGCAACGAGAGCGATAAGCCAATCAAAATCCAATGCGCATATGGCATTGGGTAAGCCGGAGACTGAATTAAAATACCAAGCATACAGAGCACTGGTAATGGTTTAGAAACGTAAAAGAGCCATTTAGAGCCTTTACGGATACTGATGATATGTATGAATGCTAATACGACAACAACTAGCCACATAAAGTGTTTTCTCGAACAGACAAAATTATGTAGTACATCACTACAACAAATCAAAACTTAATTAACGAGTTAACTCGTTCTTTGATCTCAATTATTTTTATTTGTGCAAAGCTGGACAGTTGTCTCTTTACTAACCAACACGGCCGATTTTTTGTCTGGAGGGAATCGTTGTTTTTAGAAGCCTCCTCGTTTTGAACGTGATGCGGCTTACAAAATAGCATAAAAAAACGGTATTGTGACTGTTAAGTCACAATACCGTTAAACCCTAGGAAGGGCAGTGAAGAATTGTTGCAGTTATGAGACAGCTAACTCTAAGATTTCTCGGCTACGTTCAAGTGTGATCGCCTGGTTTTCACCTAAAACAGTCATGCCGTGTTTGTTTAGTTGATCAATGATGGCATCGATAGCTTGTTCACGGCTCTCACCATAGTTTTCGAGCTTAGTTGCGACATCAAGTTGATGATAAAACGCTTCGATAGATTCGATTGTGCGCTCTGCTAAATCCTCACCTGCTTCAAGACCAAATACGTTGCGACCCATTTGTTCTAACTTAGGGCGCTTAAACTGCATTTGGTTACGAAGTAACGACGGTTGGACAATTGCAAGAGAACGCGCATGATCAACGCCCCATAGAGCGGTTAATTCATGGCCGATCATATGTGTCGCCCAGTCTTGTGGAACGCCACTACCAATTAACCCATTCAATGCTTGGTTAGCAGACCACATTAAGTTTGCGCGCCACATATCGTCGTCTCGTTCCGCAAACTGTTCTCCGAGTGTTTTTAAGGTTTTCAGCAGTGTTTCTGCGTAACCATCTTGAACCATTGCACCGGTAGGAAGCGTCAAGTATTGCTCACATACATGCACCCATGCGTCAACAATGCCGTTGATAAGCTGGCGTTCTGGCAGTGTTTTCATTACATCTGGGTCTAACACGGCAAATTTTGGCTGCACTGCTGGAGACATGAACGGAAGTTTGTCTTGAGTTTCTTTTTTAGTGATAACTGCGCCCATGTTTGACTCTGAGCCTGTTGCTGGCAATGTCAAAATTGCAGCTAGAGGCGTCGCTTCAGTGACTTGGTGCTTACCAATCATGATATCCCAACCATCACCATCATACTTTGATGCCGCTGCTACGTATTTGGAGCCATCGATGACTGAACCACCACCTACCGCTAAAATAAAGTCAACGCCATGCTCTTTTACCATTGCGACTGCTTTATCGAGTGTTTCTTTGGTTGGGTTTGGTTCAACACCTGAAAACTCTAGCCATTCATGTGCCTCAAGAGCTTCTGCTACTTGGTCGTACACGCCATTTTTTTTGATGGAGCCACCACCGTATACCACTAAAACTTTTTGGTCGGATGGGATAGCTTCTTTGATTGCAGCGATTTGTTTTTGACCAAAGAAAATCTTGGTTGGGTTTACATAAGAAAAGTTCATTATTAGCCCTCTTGCTTCCTGTGAAGGAGATTGAATACATGCATATTAGTCCTGATTAACGATCGTTAACAGGTCGATTTCTGCAAATAATTTGCCTATTTCTACAAAATTAATGCTCTTGAGCTAGAAAGTTAAAGTCGAGAGGAAGTATAGTGCTCGAAACGATAATAGAGACCAAACTCGTTGGTCATTGATGGAGCACTCTAATGCACACTCTCGCAGATATCATGCAGCAATATGTTGAAAAGCAGGGGCTGCATGACCTAGAAGGTATGAAGAAAACAGCGATAGATGGCGTATGGTTTTATCGTAGTAGCAAAGGGAATCATCGCCAGCCGTTTGTCTATCAGTCCGGCATCATCGTATTGGGTCAAGGGCATAAGAACATTCATATTGGTGATACACCAGTGCAATATGGGCCCGAAGATTACCTTGTTGTCGGGGTTCCCATGCCATTAGAGTGCGAAGCGTTTGCGACAAACAATGAGCCTTTACTTGGCATTTCGATAGATATTTCGCCAACGCTTCTTCATAAACTCGTTAAAAAATTAGAGGCTGAGAAATTCAGTAATAAGTGTCTGGATGCAACCCGTTGCGGCCTTAAGTCGGTACGTATGAATGAAGGTATGTTGGATGCGTGCAAGCGGTTAATGAAAGCAATGTGTAACGAGCTTGATGTCATCATGCTTGGCGAGCTGCTTCTTGAGGAAATTGTGTATCGTACTTTGGTGAGCAAAGAGGGGTATGTTTTATTTGACCTAGCACATCAAGAAGGTTCTTACGCGAGGGTCGCTAAAGCACTAAATCGCGTGCATCAAGCGTATCATGAACAGTTGAACGTACAAGCATTGGCTGAAGAAGCCAACATGAGTGTGTCTGCTTTCCATCAAGCATTTCGCAATGTCACGCTTGAATCTCCGTTGCAATATATTAAGAAAGTTCGACTTAACAAAGCGCGCGAATTGATCCAGTTAGAGGGGAGACGTGTTAATGATGCAGCGAGAATGGTCGGTTACACGAGCCCATCACAGTTTAGTCGCGAGTACAAGCGGCATTTTAATGAAACGCCAAGGTCAACAAAGGCTTAGTGATCTTTATTTCAAAATGGCGACTTTTTTTACCTTTTTTATTAATTTGCGAGTGACATATTTATTTGAGTTATAAAATTAGTTACTGGTGCCAAATAATAGGTACGTTGTTGCAATCATTTAGTGGATTGTTGCGAGGCGGTGTGGAAAACTCGTAAATAGATAGTGTGAAATCATCAACTTGTACTTAAGTTATTTTACGTCGAAATAAAAGTATAGATGCGCTTCGTTTAGCGCATTTAGTATTGTTTTAACAATAACTTAAGGAAGAGCGATTATGCACCTTAAAAACGGCAACGCAGTGAAAAACGTGTTCACACTAAGCACACTCACCGCTTCTTGTCTTATGGCCTTCAATAGCTACGCAGCAGTTGACTGTGCCCCTCTAGAAACTTGGCAATCATCAAAAGTTTATAACGGTGGCGACCAAGTTCAGCATGAAGGTAATGCTTATAAAGCGCGTTACTGGACGCAAAACAACAATCCAGCGCAATCTGGTGAGTGGGGCGAGTGGGAAACACTTGGCGCTTGTGATGGCACTGGACCGGTTGATCCACCTCAGAATGAAGTCCCGACGGTTACTCTGACATCGCCTTCTGCGTCGGCTTCTGTGACTGCGGGTGATGTTGTTAACCTAGCTGCAGATGCGGCAGATACTGATGGGACTGTTAGCAAAGTAGAGTTCTTTGTTGATGGTGTATTAGTTGGTCAGGCAACGTCTGCGCCGTATGCTGCATCGTGGACAGCAACTGAAGGACAGCACGAGTTCTCTACCAAGGCCTATGACGATGCAGGTGCCGTTAGTACGGCAAGTGTTGTGACGTTAACTGTGGCATCAGCGCAACCTGGTAACGAAGCGCCGACAGTGGATGTCGCGCTTTCTGCGAGCTCTATTGACCTGGGTGGTTCCGTAACACTGACTGCAAATGCTACGGATGCGGATGGTACCGTTGCTAAAGTTGATTTTTATGTTGCAGGTGTGCTTGCTGGCACTGCTACAACAGCGCCATACACGCTGGATGTAACCCCTTCACAAGCTGGCTCATTAAGTGTTTATGCGAGAGCAACCGATGATGCTGGAGCAACAGCAGATTCTGCAATTGCGACGTTAACAGTAAACGGCGGCGCAGTGACATCTAATTGTCGTCCTGATGGTCTTTATCAAACAACGGGTGTAGATGTTCCTTACTGTTCTATTTATGACGAAGAAGGCCGTGAGAAAATGGGGGCTGATCACCCACGTCGTGTAATCGGTTACTTCACCAGTTGGCGATCAGGTGACGACCCACAATCGACTTACCTTGTTAAAGACATTCCTTGGGAACAACTTACTCACATTAACTACGCGTTTGTGAGCATTGGTTCTGACGGCAAAGTAAACGTTGGCGACGTAAATGATCCTAACAACCCTGCTACAGGTAAAACTTGGCCAGGCGTTGAGGTAGATCCTGCTCTTGGTTTTAAAGGTCATTTTGGTGCACTAGCAACTTACAAGCAAAAACATGATGTTAAAACGCTAATCTCGATTGGTGGTTGGGCTGAAACGGGCGGTCACTTCGATACGAACGGCGATCGTGTAGCTGATGGTGGCTTCTACACCATGACGACGAATGCGGACGGTTCTATTAATCATGCTGGTATTGAGAAGTTCGCAACTTCTGCCGTTGAAATGATGCGTCAGTACAAGTTCGATGGTCTGGATATCGACTATGAATACCCGACGTCAATGGCTGGTGCTGGTAACCCTTACGACAAAGACTTCATGGAACCACGTCGTCAGTATTTATGGGCGTCTTACCAAGAGCTGATGAAAGTATTGCGTGAGAAACTTGATGCGGCATCCGCGCAAGATGGTATTCATTATATGCTGACTATCGCAGCACCATCTTCAGGTTACTTGCTACGTGGGATGGAAACCTTCGATGTAACTAAGTACCTAGACTACGTAAACATCATGTCTTACGACTTGCATGGGGCTTGGAATGATCACGTTGGTCATAACGCGGCTTTATTCGATACAGGTAAAGACTCTGAGCTAGCGCAGTGGAACGTATACGGCACTGCTGCATACGGTGGTATCGGTTACTTGAACACAGACTGGGCTTACCATTACTTCCGTGGTTCTATGCCAGCAGGTCGTATTAACATTGGTGTTCCTTACTACACCCGTGGTTGGCAAGGTGTTACTGGTGGTGAAAATGGCCTTTGGGGCCGAGCAGCACTACCAAACCAAGCAGAGTGCCAACCGGGCACAGGTGAAGGTGAGAAGAACAACTGTGGTCACGGCGCTATTGGTATCGACAACATGTGGCATGATACCGACCCTAAAGGAAACGAAATGGGCGCTGGTTCTAACCCAATGTGGCATGCTAAGAACCTAGAAAACGGTATATGGGGCTCTTACGCAGCTGCTTACGGTCTTGACCCAGTTAATGATCCTTCAGATAAGTTTGTTGGTACTTATACTCGTCATTACGATAGCGTTGCTGTAGCACCTTGGTTGTGGAACGCGGAGAAGAGCGTATTCCTATCTACGGAAGATAAAGCTTCTATCGAGGTGAAAGCCGATTACGTTATCGATAAAGAGATCGGCGGTATCATGTTCTGGGAACTAGCCGGTGACTACAACTGTTACGTACTGGATGCAAATGGTAATCGTACGGAAGTAGATGCAACTGAACAAGCTTGTGCGGCGGGTAATGGTGAATACCACATGGGTAACACTATGACCAAAGCTATCTACGACAAGTTTAAGTCTGCGACGCCTTACGGTAACAAAGTAGCGACTGGTCCAACACCAACTGAAGCAGTAGACATTACTGTTAGTGTTGGCGGCTTCAAAGTTGGCGACCAAAACTACCCAATTAACCCAAAAATCACGTTTACAAATAACACTGGTCAAGCGATCCCTGGCGGTACTGAATTCCAATTCGATATCCCAGTATCTGCGCCGGACAACGCGAAAGACCAATCAGGTGGTGGTTTGAAAGTGATTGCTTCTGGACATACTCGAGCAAACAACATTGGTGGCTTAGATGGCGTAATGCACCGTGTGTCGTTCTCTCTACCAGCATGGAAAGACTTGCCGGCGGGCGGCACTTACGAGCTTGATATGGTTTACTACCTACCAATCTCTGGTCCGGCTAACTACTCAGTGATTTCTGGTGGTAAAGAGTTTGCGTTTAAGTTTGAACAGCCAGATCTACCAATTGGTGATCTCAATGCGGGCACGGGTGGTGGTACCACTGAACCAGGTACGTGTGATACGACAGGTTTAGTGACATACCCAGCTCTGCCACAAACGGATTGGGCAGGTAATCCAAGCCACGCTAACCAAGGTGATAAGATCATCCACAACGGTGTGGTTTACCAAGCGAACTGGTGGACAGCGGCTGAACCGGGTACAGATGGTAGCTGGTCAACGGTATGTAACATCTAATTATTATGGATTATTTGTTATAGCCTAATGTTTACGGGCACTTAAACAAAAGCGCATGATGATTATCGTGCGCTTTTTTGTTGTGATAGTTTGTCGTTTAATCAAATTGGTAACTTTCGGGTATGACGACAATACCTTTGTCTGAGATTTTAAATCGCTTCGCATCTTCAAGTTTGTTGATGCCAATTTGAGTATGTGGCGGAATACGAACATGTTTATCAACTATGCAGTTGACCAACTGACTTCCTTCACCGACTTCTACGTCATCAAAAATGATGGAATCGACTACCGTTGCACTATCTTGAATGCGTACATTAGAGGAAATAATGGAGTGCTGTACCGAGCCTCCGGAATTGATGACACCGGTAGCAATGATGGAGTTAATAAAAATGCCTTCATTACCCGTGGCCGACGATACAGTACGAGCTGGTGGAAACTGCGGCTCGTAAGTACGAATCGCCCAATTAGACTGATAAAGGTTCATTGGCGGCACAGGTTCTAGTAGATCCATATTCGCTTCATAGAAGGAATCAATGGTACCCACGTCGCGCCAATAGCAATCTTTATCGACGCGCCCTTTACTGCCACAGAATTGATAAGCGTAAACGGATTCGGTATCAATTAGCTTAGGTATGATGTCTTTTCCGAAGTCATGGCTTGATGAATCGAGTTTTGAGTCTTCTTCAAGCGCTTCTTTCAAAACATCCATATCAAAGATATATATTCCCATAGAAACAAGGCTTCTGGTCGCGCTTCCAGGAAGAGTAGGTGGGGTTTCAGGTTTCTCTATAAACGAAGTAACGAGCCCGTTTTCTGTAGTGCCCATTACACCGAATGCTGAAGCATCCTCTACGGGAACATCCATACAGGCAACGGTGAGCTTAGCACCTTTCTCTTTATGCTCTTCAAGCATTGCGGCGTAGTCCATTCGATAGATATGATCGCCGGATAACACAACCACATACTTTGCATCATTTCGCGATAGCAACCACATGTTGTGATAAATCGCATCGGCGGTTCCTTCATACCATGCACCACCTTTGCGCATTTGTGGTGGAACAGCAGTAATGTACTCGCCTAGCTCTGGATTGAATATCGACCAGCCGTCTCGTAAGTGTTTTTGAAGTGAATGAGATTTATATTGGGTTAAAACAAGGATCTTGCGTAAACCCGAATGTAAACAATTGGTTAGTGTGAAATCTATAATTCTATATTTTCCGCCAAAAGGTACGGCTGGCTTGGTTCTGTCATCGGTGAGTGGGCTGAGTCTAGACCCCATCCCTCCTGCTAAAATTACGGCGAGTGCGTCTTCCATAGTATTCCCTTTCCCTTTTCTGACATGCATCAAAACGGTGCTAACCTGAAGGAGGTGGTATGCAACGCAGAGGTTTTGAAAAGCATGTGCTAATGTGCTTATTAGTGAAAAGTCTACTACAAGAATCGAGCCATAGAATATCTCCTTAAAAATCAAGGAGGTTAAAATTTCACTGTAAGACAACTGCACCATATTAGTGAAGTGCTAAATAACCCGTGCATCAAATTGGCGCAAAATTGTAGAAAGGAGAAGTCAACAAGTATGGATTTACAATGTAAAGTGGCGACAAAACAAGAAGATAAATAGGGTTTTCTAGCTTAATAACTATGGCCAAACAAGGCTTAGGGTTAGCGTCTTAACTCTAAAGGTCTAAAACAGGCGCGTTGATGTAAGGCAGGAGAGCTTTGTATCAACGATTCAAGAGTAGAAGGCCTGAGACAACTCTTTTCACAGTTGTTGAGAGTGAGTGGATAGGTAAGTAGACCACTCACTCAATGAATATGCTCACTTCACTGATAGCGATACGTTATCACTGCACTAAGAGAGACCGACGATATTTCCTTCATCATCAAGATCTAAGTTCATAAATGCGGGTTTATCAGGTAAGCCTGGCATCGTCATCACGGTACCAGATAATGCATAAACGAATCCTGCACCCGCACACAAGCGCAGCTCGCGGATTGGGACGGTAAAACCAGTTGGTGCGCCTTTGACTGCGGAGTCTGTGGTTATCGATAGTGGTGTCTTCGCGATGCAAACCGCTAAGTTGTTAAAGCCTAATTGCTCAAAATGTTTGAGCTGTTCAGTCGCGATAGGAGTCATTTCTATATTGGTTGCTCCATAGCCCGCTTCACATACTGCCATGAGCTTTTCGAGTAATGATTGCTCTTTGTTGTATAACGGACAAAACTCTACAGGCGTGGTACACGCATCAATAACATGTTGAGCTAGTTCCGTTGCGCCTTGTCCGCCTTGCGAAAAAGCGGTGCTGATGGCTACTTTAACTTCGGGATTAAATTGGTGAATCAGATCTTCAAGAGCTTTAAGCTCTTTCACACAATCTTGTGGAAACTGGTTAATGGCAACGACAGCAGGTAAACCGTATTTATGAACGTTATTTATGTGCCATTTTAAATTTTCAAACCCAGCCTCCAATGCTGCTTGGTCCGGATTAAAAATGGAATCTGAAATAGCCATACCTGGTCGTAAATCATAGTGTCCGGAATTCGCTTTGAGGCCGCGTAATGTTGCTACGATCACTACACAGTCCGGGGCTTTGTTGGCGGCAGCAGCTTTAATGTTACACGCTTTCTCAAATCCCATATCCGAACCAAAACCGGCTTCAGTTACCGTGTAACCTGACAGTTTTAGCGCAATATCGTCCGCGATAATGGATGAATTTCCATGGGCGATGTTTGCAAATGGACCTGCATGGATCAACGTAGGAACACCTTCTAGAGTTTGCATCAGTGTTGGTGCAATCGCCTCTTTTAGTGTTACTGCCATTGCTCCTGCAACTTGTAGATCTTCCGTAGTGACGGGGTTTCCGTTCAAATCGTACGCTACGACAATTTTCCCAATACGTTGACGTAAATCTTTTAAATCTTTGGCTAGTGCAATGATAGCCATTAACTCAGAAGCGGCTGAAATATCGAACCCTTCGTCACGCTCGAAACCATTGATGGTTTTTCCTGCATCATTGAGGCCAATTTTGACTTTACGTAGTGCACGATCATTATGGTCCATCACTCGTTTCCAAGTAATACTTGCCGTGTCGATTTTAAGTGCTCTTAACCCGGTGCGTGATTCAAAGGCATCATAACCCTCGCGTTGCTCATGGAACAAGCGAGCGTCAAGAGCGGCTGAAGCAAGGTTGTGCGCCGCTGTCACTGCGTGAATGTCACCAGTAAGGTGTAAGTTTAACTCTTCCATTGGAGCTACTTGAGAATAACCGCCGCCCGCTGCGCCACCTTTAATACCGAAGACGGGTCCCATCGAAGGTTGCCTTATACATGCAATAACAGATTGATTAAGCTTTGCTAAACCTTGCGCCAGTCCTATCGTCGTAACGGTTTTTCCTTCGCCAAGAGGAGTCGGCGTGATCGCAGTGACGAGTACAAGTTTACCGTCATCATTTGCTTTGAGTCGTTCCAAACATTTTGGGTGGACTTTGGCTTTGTGCTTCCCGTGAGTGTCATACTCTTCGGGCAATAGTCCTACTTTTTCCGCGATAACATCAATAGAAGAAAGTGGTGTGTTTCGGCAAATTTCGATATCTGACTGCATGGAGAATCCCCAAAGTGGCACACAGGTAGCGTTGAAAAACTACCTGAGTTATAACGAGTATTATTGTGAGGCAAAGGTCTGCTTGGTGATGGTACTGTTTCGGTTAGGCTTGTAAAGAGTTTACTGCTTCGTATTGTGCGACATACTAACAAAATCTACTCGTTACAGTGCTAGATAAAAACAAAAAGGCCACCAAATGGTGACCTTGATATATTTTCAGCTTTAAAGCTGTCGTTTTAACGATCCCAATAAGTCTCTTCTAAGCTATCTTCTCGTTCAGGAAGCGCTCGCGATAGGCGAGGAGAGTGCTGCGTCAACACTTCATAGCTTACTCGGTTTGCGTATTTACAAATCTGAGAAAGAGAGGAGTAGGTTAAGCATCGTACTTCGTGCTTTTCTGAGTTAGGCACTTCTTTTTGGTGGAAAGAGTTTGCTGCCATGTCATGCAGTAAGGCTGAAAGGGCTGCATCACCTGCACCATTAGTGTTCTTAATCTCTAATGGTCCACCAAGGTAAGGGCCGATGTGAGAGTAGACCTTCATTGGGTTTTGACAGTCTTCTTTACGCATCGCACGACTAAACTCGTACTGGTTAAAGGCTTCGAGGGAGCTTTCAAGGATGTCGTGTGTGGTTTCTCGTTTTACTTTCTCGTCGGTGTAACCAGCCATGTACAGACCATTTGGTCCTGCCGTACAAAGTACGAGATCAACCCATTCAAGTGCTTTATCAGCAGCTGCTAGCGGCTCTGTTTCACCTGTTAGCGCCGCACCTTCTTCTTCATTCATAGCGACAACAGAAATGTTTTCGCGAATGTATTCTTGCCACCACTGTGCGTTACCTTCGATAACGTACTTCGTCCCTAACGTAAGTACAACAGGGACATCGTGCTTCTTAGCAAAGTCGATCGCTCTTTGTACCGCTTTAGGCATTGGATCTTCTTCTTTACCACGCATTAGGTAAGAAGAAACAACCAGGGCTGATGCTTTCTCAAAGATCTCTTCAGGAATGCTTTCCGGAAGTAGTTGATTCATATGACCTTCGTTGATAGCAAATGTACGCTCACCGTCTTGAGAAATTAGGGTGTAGCAGCGACCAATAGGGCCATCTACCGTTTGTAAATGGTTAAGGTTCATGCGTGAAGACGTACGGCAAAGGTAGCGGTAAGCAAAAGAACCGACTTGAATGTTCTTAGACATCACACCGAGCAAAACGGATTTGCTATCGGCTAAAACTGAGTAGTTGTGAAGAGTATTGCCAATCGTGTCACCTGGGTATTGGTGTGTGATCAGGCCTTGCTCAACCAGTTCTTCGTAAAGAGCATCTGCTTTGCTTTCTTCAAGAACGAGCGAATGTCCTTTACTCAGGTTGTATTTCTCTAAAAACGCGTCATCTACACGTGCTTCGATATCTACAATGGTTTGACCGACACCAACAATAGTTGGGCGATATAGCTTAGGTGCCTGTCGGATTTGGTTTACTAATGGATCTCGAGCGTGAGTTGGGAAGTAGTGTTTAGATTTACGCTGACCAGGAAACTTCATGCTTGTTCTTGAGTGAGAAAAAAAAGAGGCGGGATTGTATCACAAAAAAATGAAAATCGTGGCGATTTATTACAAAGAAGTCTGCTCGCTGAAAAAATCAGCGAGCTGAGTAAATAGCAACCAAAGCAGCTGCAATTTATGACGCTTGTCGTATTGCAATGGGTTGTTTTTTAAACTTGTTGCTCAGCAGCGCCCGGAAAGAGCCTGCTCCGCGCTAACTAAATTTACCCGCGTTACTTTTTCACTTCAGTTGGCTCAACGTAAGCCTTGGTACCCCAAAGTGGGACTGTCGAAAGGCTATGTTTAAAACTACCATCGGTCTCTTTTGTTGTATAAGACAAGTAGAGTAAGGTTTGGTTATCGGCATCATAAATACGGCGAACCTTCATTGTTTTGAAGAAAATGCTTTTTGACTTCTTAAATACAATTTCACCGGACTTACTCTTATCTATTTTTGCAATCATTTCCGGTGTGATTTCGCCAGTCTGACGACATGATATTGAGCTATCACTTGGATCTGCTAAGCTGAAATCCGCTTCGATAGAGGCGATGTGACATGTGACACCTGTTACCACCTCGTCTTTCAACTCACCGACTTTGATGTCTTTCAAAGTAAACCAACCGAGCCCCACGTCAGCAACATCGTTATCTGAACAACCAACTAGAGTAGTAGCAAGCAATGCACTTAACAGCATCTTTTTCATTATTTTTGTCCTTAACTAGGAAAGATATTGATGAAATCTATCAGAGGTTTGCACCTAAAACAAAATTTAGCCACGGAAAGGTCTATGTGCGCTAGGTTTGTTGCGGGCTTCATGCTAATGTACTGCTCTAAACGAAGGTATCAAGATGAATGAACAACAGTTAGCCAGTATCGAGCGTAAAAATACATGGCTGTATGATCTGGTCGAAGTTGAATTTCCGACACCAGAGAGTTTGAAAGGGCGCGATGTCTATTTCAAAACGCTAGAAAAAGCAACGTATCAAGTAGTCGACAAAGACACACTACTGGAAAGTGACTCTGAATTTAACCCCGACGACATTTTTCTGGTCGATTTTCATCGACTGACCATTATGTTCTCTATCTTGCAATCTCAGCGCTGGGAACAGCAGCATGATAAAGATATGATCATTGAATATCTGACACAGATTATCCTCACGCCAGATTTTGAATTATATGTTGGTTTTAAATCAGGAGTCCCAATTGGTGCTGCTATTGTTAGCCATCTCGAAGGAAATACACTCATCTCTGATGTTGCTGTTTCTGAATCAAAATACAAAAGCTCGTTTGTGGCTGATCTGGCTAAAAGACTAAGCACCGAGCAAAAACTGTTAGACTCAGTGGTTATCGAAGACTAACTTACACATCAATGTGCATAAAAAGTAAAGCAAGATGACGTTGGGTGATCTTGCTTAGAAAAACTGTAATTGCTCCCTTCTATTTCCATGAAATGCCAAGCTCGTCGTTTCAACAATCCCAAACTCAAATAAGATTAATCCAAACATTCTTAAAATCAGCTTGGGCTTGAGCCTTTAAGACGTCTGGAGATGGCTATGGCAATTACCAATATTAAGTGCGTGATATTTGACTGTGATGGTACGTTGGTCGACAGCGAAAGACTGTGTTGCCAAGCGCTCGTCAACGTATTTAACCAGCATGGGGCTGCGTTAACGATGGAAGAGTGCGTTTCTCACTTTAAAGGAGGAAAGCTCGCTGACATCCTTTTAGATACTAAAGAATTGAAAGATATCAAAGTCCCAATTGATGTTTTAGAGCCGCAATACCGAGAAGAAGTCCAGTCTCTTTTTGTGCGTCACTTACAGCCGATGGATGGCGCAAAACGATTAATTCAGTTTTTGGATTCGCATAATATCGAATATTGTGTGGCGTCTAATGGACCTAAAGATAAAATTGAATACGCTTTGGAGTTAACCGGTTTACTCGATGCTTTCCGAGGGAAAGTGTTCTCGGCATTCGATGCGAATAGTTGGAAGCCTGAGCCCGATTTAATCATGTACAGTGCTATGAGCATGGGCTTTTTACCAAGTGACTGTCTTTATATTGATGACACGCCTAAAGGAGTTGAGGCGGGACTAAACGCCGGTATCAAAACGGTGCAGTTATTTAATGGTGAAGCTATCAATCGTGTTGATGACGAGCGTGTAATTCGCATCCATCATTTAGATGAATTAAAAGAGCAGCTGTGTGGCTGCTCTGTTTGACCTATTAATGGCAAACCGGACTTAAGCTGTGGATGTGCTTAAGTTTAGACTGTAGGTAAGGCGTTTGATGTAGACATTGGATAGATGAGAAGTTTTTTGTATGAAATCCGCAAGCAGCGCATGTGAATTTCTCGCCATCCGATGAAATGAGATATTCATCTCCTTGGCAGAGTGGGCAATTCAGGTTCTCTATGTCTTTTGTGTGTTTGTAATTATTCATATTGTTTTCCAGCAGCAAATTGGAATTGGCAAGATCAAGCATAGCGGAACGCTTTGTTTAAGAACATTATTTCATCCGGTACAGCGAGAACTTGAGATTCACTTCAAATATCCACTTGGATGTCGTAGAAAATATCGAAGGTAATAGTTGAACACGGCTTAAAGAAAAGGGCTCCTTAAGGAGCCCTTGTTGATCATAAGTTCCACAACGTTATGCGGTGCGGTAGCGTTGTAATATCTCACCAAGAGAAACGGAGGCTTGCGTGAGATTAGCGACGCCAGCGGTAGATTGCTCCGCCACTTCTCTGATTGTGCTTGATTGACTACGAATTTCTGAAAGTTCCGATGCAATATCGTTAGCAACTGCGCTTTGTTCTTCAGCAGATGTGGAAATCTGAATGCTCATGTCCATTAATGAGCGTGCTGACTCGGCAATAGAGGTAACATCATGGCCGATTTCATCAATAAGCTGGCTGCTGGTTTGAGCTTGCTGAACGGTTCGGTTGGTGATTGAAGCAATGTTCTGGCTCTCAATTTGAAGCTTCTCAATCATGGCTTGGATCTCTACTGTTGCCTGTTGAGTTCTGCTTGCTAATGTACGTACTTCATCGGCAACCACTGCAAATCCACGACCTTGTTCACCAGCACGGGCTGCTTCGATTGCTGCGTTTAGCGCCAACAGATTAGTTTGTTCTGAAATGGCGTTAATCGTTGTGATCACGTCATTAATCTGCGTCGTATTCTCGTTTAAATTGGTTACTGACGTAGAGGCTTGTTCAATATAGCTAGATAACGTCTCTATCTCGCCAATCACGTTTTGTACACGGCTTCTGCTTAGTTCGATCTTCTGGGCATCTTGGTCTGACTGCGTCGTTGCTTGTTGAGAAATACTTGATACCTCCTTTGCAGAGGCTGTCATTTCTTCCATTGCCGTCGCGACTGAATCAAGCGTTTGATATTGATGAGATATCTGGGTTTCACTCAACTGCATATCTTTTTCGAATGCAGAAGATGTCTCACTCAACATCGTTGCATTATTTTTAACACTATTAACCATTTCACTTAAGGTATCCATAGACTTGTCTAGCGCACAGCCGATGGTACCGAATTCATCTCGACCAGGATGGAAACCAAGACGAGAGGTTAAGTCACCGTCACCAATTTTTTCGGTTGTTGTATATAAAACCCACAGAGCTCCTCCGATAAACGTTGCCACCCAGTAAGAGAATAGGGCAAAAGGAATAACCCATAAGAAGCTGAGTAATAGTGACGATAGAGCTGATGATTTTAACGATTCGTATTGTGTGGACACATTTTGAGTCAGCTTAATCACTTCTCCAGAATGCAACTTGGCATAAGCGGTGACAGACCCATCGACAAAAGAACTCTCGCTTACGCGGTTCGATTTCGATACGCCGTCAATTTCTGTAGCGCGGTTTGATTGAGCATCAACGATACCAGAAAGCTTCGCTTCGCTCGCCGAGATGGCTTGCTGCTCAAATTGTTGTATTTCATTGAAGTAGCGGCTTCCAGCCACTGAAGTGAGGGCTACTAAAAACAGTAGGAATATAACCCACATTTTGTCGTTGATAGACATCTTGATAAACAGCCTGTCTATCGTTCTAAACTCAACTTCTCTCATTTAAAGCTCCATTAGAGATAAAAGATATTGACCAAATCTATTGCTATATCGAAACAAAATATGCGAAGTTAATCAGCAAAATATGTAACGAAGACTAAATTTAGTTTAAGAAATGAGATCTAAGGACGCCTATAACAGTATGTTATATCTTTAAATTGACATGAATGTTGATAAAAGAGTCATTTCTCTAAAGTGTTAAGTGGATATGAAACCTAATTGCAATCGTTTACTTTTGATTATGCTCATAGGTTTTTAAATCTTTACTTCTCGCTGTCATGAATGTGTCATATAAAGACTATAAAAAGGAGTTGCTGATGTGGATATGGCAAGAGCCAGGCCGTCAGCAAGTAAAAGCAAGAGAGCTTAAAATAAAGGAGGTCACAATGAGCGACCAATACCAAAACGATGAGAGCCTAGAGCTGCTAGATGCGCTTGAAATTGGCATTATCTTGTCGGAATACGTTGGCTCAGACAACGAAGCCGAATAGCGGAACACTCTCATCTCGTCGTAATTGACGTTATACTAGGTTCATGTCACACCAAGCCCTAGAGGCCAAAACTGGCGTCGAATGAACTTTCTAGCCCACCTGCATATCGCAGAACACAGTAACAGCCATTTATTGGGAAACTTGCTTGGAGACTTCGTAAAAGGAGAACCAAGCAAGCTGTATGATCGCGATATCTCAAATGGCATCAGATTACATAGATTTGTTGACCGTATTACTGACCATCATCCAATCGTCAACGAATGTAAGCCTCATTTCACTGGTGTTGCGAGACGTTTTGCACCTATCGCTTTAGATATGTTTTGGGATCATTGCCTCGCAAAACACTGGAACGACTTTCACTCCGTGTCTCTCGAACACTTTGTAAAAACGGCATACGAGAGAGTAAACCGAGAGGTTCATGAACATTTGCCGCCACGTTTTTTGGTGCTCCACAGCAGAATGTGGCATGGCCGATGGCTTCAATCCTATCAAGATCTAGACAATATAGAATTTGCACTACATCGGATGTCGCAAAGAAGCCCTAGAATGGCAGACTTAACCACAACATTTAAAGTGATTGAAAGTGATTACACCGAATTAGAGGAGAAGTTCTCGTCACTTTATCGAGATGTTTTGCGCCAGTCGTATGATTTTCAGCAACAGCTTAATGACTCAACTCAATGAGATAGAAAAGTAGTATGGCTTTAGGGGCTCTGGTAAACTCTGCGCTCCAAAAATAATGAGGTTACACATGTCAGTTAATTTTGCTGATTTAGGCATCGAACAAAAGCTAATCGAGACGCTAGGCAATCTAAATATCGTGACGCCAACACCAGTGCAAGAAAAGTCAATTCCACACGTCCTTGCAGGAAAAAACTTACTTGCTGCTGCACAAACTGGTACGGGAAAAACGGCTGCGTTTGGTTTACCTATCATACAAACCGTTCAGCAAAAGAAACTTAACGGCACACCTCAAGCATTGATTTTGGTTCCAACACGCGAGCTTGCACAGCAGGTATTTGATAATTTGAATCAGTACTCGGCAGAAACAGAACTTCGCATTGTGTGTGTTTATGGTGGTACAAGCATTGGCGTACAAAAGAGAAAGTTAGAAGAGGGCGCTGATATTTTGATTGCCACGCCAGGCCGCCTTTTGGATCACCTGTTTAATGGTAACGTAAACATCTCTAAAACCGGTATGCTCGTGTTAGACGAAGCCGACCGTATGTTAGATATGGGATTTTGGCCTGACTTGCAGCGCATCTTCCGACGTTTACCTGCAGAGAAACAGATCCTATTGTTCTCTGCGACATTTGAGAAGCGAATCAAAACTATTGCGTATAAACTCATGGAATCGCCAGTTGAAGTCGAAGTTTCACCAGCAAATACGACTGCTGAAACGGTAACACAAATGGTTTATCCAGTGGATAAAAAACGGAAACGTGAATTGCTAGCGTACTTAATTGGCTCGCGGAATTGGCAGCAAGTGCTGGTATTTACAAAAACGAAGCAAGGCAGTGATGAGTTAGCGAAAGAGCTCAAGTTAGATGGCATCAAAGCGGTTTCTATCAACGGCGATAAATCACAAGGTGCCCGCCAAAGAGCTTTGGATGAATTTAAACAAGGTAAGGTACGTGCTTTGATTGCAACCGATGTGGCAGCACGAGGGTTAGATATTCAAGAGCTAGAACAAGTCGTGAACTTTGATATGCCATTCAAAGCAGAAGATTATGTCCATCGAATTGGCCGCACTGGAAGAGCAGGAAAGTCAGGTTTGGCGGTTTCTCTGATGAGTAGAGATGAGGAGTACTTGTTGCAAGCTATCGAGAATCTGCTTGATCAACGCTTACCCCAAGAATGGCTGGCAGGTTTCGAACCAAGTCTTGTAGAAGAAGTTGAGCCTGAACAAAATGGGGGTGGGCGTCGTCGTAGTCGTTCATCTGAGAAGCGTAAGCTAAAAGCAAAATTGGCGATTCATAAGAATCGTGGTAAATCACGTAGCTCTCGCTAAACCGCGCAAACTTTTGCTCTTACATAGTCAGGCTGTTTTTGCCTCTTCATAGGCGTCTAACGTTTGGGGGATAGCAAGTAGGTACCCTTGATACATATCGAAACCGAGCTTTTTCATTAAGCGAAGTTGATGCTCGGTTTCAATTCCTTCGATAACGGTTTTAGAGCATAACGCTTTTGCGAGTGATAATGCATCGTTAAGCGCTTTAAAATCACCGTTTTCATACCTTAGCAATAAAGAGCGATCCATCTTGATTATATCTGGGCAAACGCTTCTCACTCGCTCAGTTGTCGATGCATTGACGCCATAATCGTCAATCGCTAATTTAAATCCTTCAAGACTTAACTCCCGAGCAGCTTGAGACAAAGAGAGTTCATCCTCCACCTTCAATTCAAGTAACTCCATGACGATTTGTTCATTCATCAAATGCGATTCATAAATGGTTTGTTTTAGCAGTCGGTTATACGTGATGTCTTTGACTAGTATCTCTGCCGCTACCGGTAATACATTGAGAAACAATTGTTTTGTGTGAAAACGAGACTGAGAGAAATTTTTGATATGGATTAGACGACTTAAGCGTTCAACATTGAGCAAATCTTGAGTGGGAGTCGCTTTGGATTGGAAAAACTGATCTGGCCTAACCATGTTGCCATTGGCATTGCTAATTCTTACCAGTGCTTCAAGGCCAACGATGGAAATATCGTTCTTATATATGGGTTGAAAGACACTGCGGAGAGTGAAGTTCGCGTATTTCGCAATATACTGCCCGTCGGCTTGTTTCCGGATGCAACTAAGTAGTTGCGAGATGCTCATCATTGTTACCACAACCTAAATCAATGTCTCAACATCAGCGTTATCGCGCTAATTTTTCTATTTCATTGGCAATGAATCTAAGTGTGCTCATTAACTCAAGCAAGAACGATGGTAATGGATGGGTAGGTTTGTCGAGTGACATCAAACAAATTGATGAAATAATTGATAATCTCAGCACTTCAATTTGATGCTACCATTGCAGTACGGCATACAACTGCAAATATTTTCTGACTAACTGCTGTTTGTTCGAACGCCGTAAAGGATGCCCAAACTTAATGTAACAAGGGCTAATACCGAATCGAGTGTCCAACGATTGCGTGAGTTGCGACTCGCTGGTGTACAGTGTGATTCCTTGTTCTGTGTATTCGTTGATCTGATCGGGTAGTTCACCCATCCACCAATGAAGCAATTCTCGGCTCGTTTTGCTGCGACTTATCCAATGATCGCAAACCAAAAAGAGTAGGTCATTAGGCTGTAAGGCATAGCCATATTCACTCTGCCATTCCGTAATTGATGAGAGTAAGTTTTCCCGGCAAGATTTTCCGGCACTGACCATATGGTGACTCAGAACCCAGACAGTGCCAATGTCGGATGAAATTCGATAGTGATGGGGAAGGTCTGGAGAATCCAACACTTCGATTGGCTTTATCACGCAGTTGTATCCAAAGTGACGAAAAGTATGTTCCATCCTTCTTGAAAACGCGAGACCAAGATGATGCTCACTCATGCCTTGGTTATGCACCGCAGGGTAATGCTTTTCACACAGCTTAAGACAGTCGTCTTGAAAATCATTAACACTTTGAATAACTAGGTCGAGTAGCAAAGAATATCCCTTAATAATTACAAAACGAACTGCAAAAGGTTAGCATAGTCTTTTGAGAATAGACTAATTTACTTCGGCAACTTCTTGATCTAAACACCAAATTTCTCACAAATGACCGTGTCTAATCTTTAATAGAGCAACACGAAAGAAGCAGAAGTTGAACAAAAATTTGAAAGGGAAAAAATGATAAAGCTAGAACGCGCACAAAAAGAGGCGTTGGCCACCGCCATTCAAGATTACATGCAAGACGAGCTAGATGTTGAAATTGGCCAGTTCGATAGTGAGTTTCTAATTGATTTTATTACAGAAAAACTAGGACCAATTTATTATAACAAGGGTGTTGAAGATGCTAAGTTACTGGTTGAACGCAGAATGTTAGAAGTTTCCGAAGAGCTGTATGAGATAGAACAAGAAATTAAGCTGTAAGTTTCAGTTTTACAAACGATTTAAAGTTCCTTCAAAAAATTCGAACAACTTGATAGATACGGCACCATTGGCTGGATGTAAATGATGGTAAATAATCTGTTTCATATGACGTAAATAGGTTAATGTAGTGTTTCTTGCTCAGCATTAACTTAGGAATATATCTAGGAACTTGAGATGGATACACTGGTAAAGAATTACAACCTTACTGCACGCGTGATGCATTGGTTATCAGCGCTGTGCATTATTGGTCTATTTGCAGTGGGTTTGTGGATGGTCGATCTTAGCTATTACAGCGAATGGTATCGAACTGCGCCGCATTACCATCGCTCTGTCGGTATTTTACTCGCTATTTTAACTTTGGCACGCATCGTATGGAAACATGTGACGGCGTCACCAAAGGTAGAAGGCAAACGTTACGAAGTGCTTGCTGCTAAAGCAGCGCATGGTGTCATGTACCTACTATTGGTCACCATCTTTGTTTCAGGTTACCTCATTTCAACGTCTGATGGACGCGGCATCGAAGTGTTTAATTGGTTCACCGTGCCAGGAGCGGGAGAGTTATTCCCAGGCCAATCAGATATTGCAGGTGAGATTCACTTCTATGCAGCTTGGGCAGTCATCCTGATTGCAGGTTTACATGCTATTGCTGCACTAAAACACCACTTTATCGATAAAGACAACACATTAAGAAAAATGTTAGGAGCTTCAAAATGAAAAAGTCACTTTTCGCTACAGGATTAGCTATCGCTATGGCACTGCCATTTGGTGCGCAAGCTGCAGATTATGTCATCGATACCAAAGGTGCTCACGCTTCAATCAACTTTAAAGTTAGCCACTTGGGTTACAGTTTCATCAAAGGTCGTTTCAATACATTTTCTGGTGACTTTTCTTTTGATGAAAACAACATTGCTGACTCAAAAGTAAATGTTGTTGTTGATACAACCAGCCTAGATTCAAACCATGCTGAACGTGACAAACACATTCGTAGTGGTGACTTCATCGATGCTGGTAAATACAGTGAAGCAACCTTTACGAGCACAAAAGTGGTTGATAAAGGCAATGGCAAACTAGATGTAACTGGTGATCTAACGCTACACGGTGTTACTAAGCCTATTACTATTGAGGCTGAATTCGTTGGTGCTGGCAGTGACCCATGGGGCGGCGAGCGCGCTGGCTTTGTTGGCAACACTCGCCTAGAGCTTGCTGACTTTGACATCCCAGTAATGGGTGCTTCAAGCTACGTCGATATGGAACTTCATATCGAAGGTATTAAGAAGTAATTAGTTCCTTTTAGATACACTAAAAGCGCTCTTCACTTGAAGAGCGCTTTTTTATTATCTTAATCACATCACTAACATCGATAAACCCGTCAGTGATAGCGATTGAAAGCCAATAGACGTTGTAAATGTTTAGCGAATTACGCTGTTTCTAACTCGCTTTTTTCCACTAGGTTTAAACGCTCACCAAAAATCGGGCGTAGTGCTTTTAATACTTCAGTACGAGTAACCACCCCGACCATCTGCCCATTTTCAAGCACAGGAAGCACTTGTGGCTTACTTACTTTGATACTTTTAGCGCGTTCTTCGAGAGACAAAGACGTCAAGCGAGTGGCAATACCCATACTGCTCGCTGGGTACAACTGCTCTTTATCGATACATAGGAATTCCACAACATCAACGAGGCGATCACCAGCGTCAATTGCAACCACATCTCGGCTCATGATGTCTACGACTTTTTGGTCTTTCACCGGAATGTAGTCCTCACACCATAGTTCTACCATCACATCGTGAGCAGAGAAGAAGCCAACTAATCGATTTTGTACGTCTACAACAGGTGCGCTAGTTACGTTGTTATCAAGTAACACATCCAGCGCGGCTGCAATTGGCGTTTCTGCACGAATGGTGACTGGTTTTTGGTTCATAATGTCTTTAACAAAAGAAGCATTTTTCATGGTGAAATCCTTAACTGACGACAGTGTTGTAGTTGTAGTGATAGAAGAAATATTCGCTGCTTTTAGTTCTGGTCGGCGAAAAATACACCAGTTTGAAAGGCCAACTAATACCGCTCCGCCGACGATGTTGCCAAGCGTGACAGGAATTAAGTTAGCGGTAATAAAGTGGCTAATGTTTAGGTCTGTGTATTGTGACGCGGGCACACCGACAGATGCCCAAAAAGATTCAGGTGCAAAATTCGCGATAACAATACCAAGTGGAACCATAAACATGTTCGCAACACAGTGCTCAAAACCGCTGCTGACAAACATTGCCACAGGCAAAATTGTCATTGCTGCTTTTGTCATTGCATTTGCAGAACTAAATGTCAGCCAAATCGCTAGGCAGACCAACAGGTTACAGAGAATACCGAGTGCAAACGCTTGAATGAGAGTGTGGTGAAGTTTGTGTTGTGCGATGTTAAGCGCATTTAATCCCCATTGACCGCCATCCATCTGATAAAGACCAGCAGCAGTAACCAGCGCAAGTAGGAACATCGCACCAATAAAGTTACCAACGTAAACTTTGCCCCAGATCGAAAGCATCTTACCGAACGAGATTTGTTTATTGGCCCAAGAAATACTGGATAGGACGGAGCTGGTAAATAATTCACCACCGCAGATCACGATGAGGATCAATCCCATGCTAAATGAGAGTCCACCAGCTAGGCGGCTCAAGCCCCAACCAGCGCCCGTACTGCCGGTGGTCACCGTGATGTAAAACAAGAATGCTAACCCGATGAACGCGCCGGCCATAATCGCGAGGCTTAATGTCATACTGCTGGTTTTGTTTGCCTTACTTAACGCAAATTTTTCCGCTTCAACCATCATCTCTTTTGGAGAAAAATACTGGTGATTTTGAGAACTGGTCACCGCCATATTGACTCCTTAATTTGTAATCGCATAAAAAATCCTTGGTTATTAACTCAAAAATGAAATTGTTGTTTTTATTAAGAGCCTCAACGACTTCGGTTTCAAAACCATTGAGGCTTGCGGTGTTCCCGAACCGCGTAATCAGAATAGGGAGAACGGTTAGTAAGGTAAAATTGATAATATTTAGAAACCTCATCAAATTAATTGATAACTTTACGGGGCCAGGTAAAATGAACTCTATTGCTTATTGGGGCATGCTTTAACAATTGTGGGGATTGGGAAATACCCACTAATAATGGAGGACACTTTGCGCTACTCACTTAAGCAATTAGCGGTTTTCGACGCAGTTGCAGATACCGGCAGTGTAAGCCAAGCCGCAGAAAAATTGGCTTTGACACAATCAGCGACGAGTATGTCGCTTGCGCAATTAGAGAAGATGCTTGGCAGGCCGTTGTTTGAGAGGCAAGGCAAGCAAATGGCGTTAACCCATTGGGGGATGTGGTTACGACCAAAAGCAAAACGCTTGCTACAAGACGCATTGCAGATTGAAATGGGCTTCTATGAGCAACATTTATTGAGTGGTGAGATTCGTATGGGAGCGAGTCAAACACCAGCAGAGCACTTAGTTCCCGACCTTATTAGTATCATTGATAATGACTTTCCAGAAATGCGTATTTCCCTCGGTGTACAAAGTACAAAAGGGGTGATTGATGGGGTATTAGATTACAAGTATGACTTAGGGATTATTGAAGGGCGCTGTGATGATAACCGTTTACACCAAGAAGTATGGTGTCGTGATCATCTTACTGTTGTCGCAGCTTCTCATCATCCTTTTGCGCGTAATCAGTCTGTTAGCCTTGCGCAGTTAGAGCAAGCGAAGTGGGTACTAAGAGAGCATGGCTCTGGCACACGAAAAACATTTGATAGTTCTATTCACCACCTTATTGAAGATTTGGATGTGTGGCGCGAGTACGAACACGTTCCGGTGTTACGTAGTTTAGTTGCTAATGGTCAGTACCTTACTTGCTTACCGTATTTAGATGTAGAGCGATATATAGAAGCAGGTCACCTTGTGGCATTAAATGTACCTGAGTTAAAAATGGAAAGGACGCTTTCATTTATATGGCGTTCAGATATGGCAGAAAACCCATTAGTCGACTGCATTAAAAGAGAGGGGCTGCGAATGATGAAAGGGAAGCCTTCAGTTCTTTAAAGGTTGATTAAATATGCCTACGAGATGAGTTGGTTTATTCCCTAAATCTGTTGATTTATCGGTTGCGTCAAACTTTTAATGTAAATTGTGAAAATAATAATATCTTATTGTGATCAATATCACCGATAAGCTGAGCTGATGTATCTAACATGTGTCCTTGATTTCAATGTATGAAGGCAGTTATTGAACCATATAGGTACGATAATAGCCGAGTAGGTATGACTACCATGACGACACTTTTAGCTATTTCTATTACTACTGGAATTTTATCTGGCGTATGGGGTTGGATCGCCATCTCTTTAGGTTTGCTTTCTTGGGCTGGTTTTTTAGGTTGCACGAGCTACTTTGCAGCGCCAACGAGCGGATTGAAAGGACTAGGCATCAGCTTAATCACCAATATGACAGGCGTATTCTGGGCAATGGTAATTATTCACGGTTCCACTTACGTGGGGTTGGAAATTATTGGCTATGTGATTACCGCTATTGTGGCATTCTTCATGTGTATTCAAGCTAAACAGGCTTGGCTCGCGTACATCCCTGGTACTTTTATTGGTTCATGCGCAACATTTGCGGCTGACGGAAACTGGCAACTTGTCATTCCATCGTTGTTGCTAGGTGGTGTGTTTGGCTATCTAATGAAAGCGACAGGGCTATGGTTGCATACGAAATCAACCGCTACTTCTTCTTCGCTTGCTGAGCAAGCACAGTAGTGAACCCCCGATCTTATTGGTATCCACTGTGTATTGAGTTTTATCCCTCTCAATACCCTTAATCAAAATTAATGATGTTTGATACAAGCACACCAAATTGGTGTGCTTTTTTTGTATTACAAGACAATACGCTGAGTGTGAAATACGCCTAACTCATGTATTGCCGTTGGCCATGGTAACAACGCGTTTAAGTGTCCAGCGCAGAAGAACAGGAATACACTCCATGCCTTTCACTTCACAATGAGAAACAATAGCCAAAGCTAAGTCCGGTTTTGCATGTTTTTTCAAAACACGATTTACGACTTTTTTAGCAGGGATAGGGTGGTCATGAGGAACTTTGATGATGTCCTTAAAGAAAAGTTCAAAACCATTGTTGTACAGAAAGTGCTCGATGTCTCGGTCGGGTAACTCCGTAAGTCGATGCCTTTCCTGATCATGGTCGAGCTGTGCTCGCACTGCATGCGCGTACTTTTTCCCTGCTGGGTCGCCATCAGTAACGACATGCCAATCAATACCAAACTCTTTTGCTACTTTGATGAGTGATTTTAGACCTGATTGAGCAAACTCAACGATTTGAACCCCTTCGGCAGCCAAGTCATACCCGCATTGACGAGCCAGTTCATGAAAAAGCCAAACTTCGGTTTCGCCCTCAACAAGTAACCAGCACCGCGCAAATAATGCTCCTGAACGATGAAAACGAATATGGAAACCAATTCGGCGCAACTCATCTCGACCAAACTTTGTTGAGTTTAAACTCTTAGCGATGGTTCTGTCTGATAGCCGAATTAAACGTCGAATTGAATACAGTGGAACAGAACCGAGTAACGTGCCACTGTTGGTGGTTAATATCTTTTGCATTGGCAACAATTGCAATAAGGACCACGCTCTCGCTAGATGAGTTGGATGCAGTCGACCTTCTGGATCTTCAATGATCAGTATTGGTCTCGCACAGCGCCTTAAATCGGTGGGACCCTTAGCTTGAAGATAGGCATTGAGTAACCCCATTAAAAGCAAACGGCTTTGTTTGTCATTGGTTTCTTTCAAGAACTGACTCAAACCTTTATCAGAGGAAGGGCTTGTATAGAAAAGACCATCACGAGGTTTGCGTGGGTTACCTTTACTGACACTTCTGAACGCAAAATAGTGTTCAACAAGCGTTTGCATTGAGTCGAGGCTACTACGAATCTCACCTTTATTCACATGGCCAGGCATAGCCAATAAGCGTCGACAGGTGTTGTTGATTCGTTTTTCAATCCGAGCATTTTTACCATCGCCGTTGACATGGTTTAAATCTGGGAAGCGTCGGGAGTCACGTAGTCGGATTACAGGATGAAGTGTCATTAACTCAATAGCGAGTTTCTCTGAGTGGTGAAGTTTTTTGGGTTTGCCGTTATGATCCAAAAACGCGTACTCTGTATTAATGCCGTGCTCATCGCGAGACGCACTAATACGATAGTAAATGACTTGCTCACCATCTTCGTTGGTGCACCATGTAGGCTTTATGCGTCTGTAGCGTCCCGCTTTTACTTCGTTTTTATCCTGTGCTTTAAAACAAACAATGATCTGTAAGTGTTGTGTTTGTGGATGAGAAATTGAGTAGTCAACGTGAAAATCTTTCAGTTTGAATTGATACAATGAGCCATTGGCAGGTAATGCGATGGAAAGGGCATCGAGTAATGATGATTTGCCCCACGTGTTTTCACCGATAAGCGTGGTGAGTTCGTCAAAAGAGAGTGAAAGGCGTTTGATGCCTCTAAACCCGGAGATTTCGATGCGTTCTAGTCTCATCTCAATCCTCCTTGCAATTATTTGAATTATCGAGAGTTATTTTGCTACTCCTAAGCATATATGAATTCGGAATTTTTGAGTTAAGCTCAGTTCACAAAATTACGAGAGCCTCTTACTGAATAGAGACCGTTACAAGCGAGGCTTGCTTTCAAAGCCAGGGGACAGCATCGTGATCACTTAAACATGAAATCCTAAATCGCAGTTTCATAAAATTCATGATTCTGTCATGATTCACTTCTTATTATTATAAGGAATGAAAAAAGAGAAGATGAAGATGAATAACAATCATAAGCCAGTGAGAATCAAACTGGCACACATCAATGACACACATTCCTACTTTGAACCAACGTCATTACAGTTAAAGCTTAAGATAAACAATGAACTCACGCTAGAACCCTATGTCAGTGCTGGCGGCTTTTCTCGTATCGCAACCAGAGTCGAGCAGTTAAGAGATGATGCTCAGCGCCAAGGTCATGGGATGTTGTTCCTCCATGCCGGAGATTGCTTCCAAGGCACGCTGTATTTCTCACTATTTAAAGGCAAAGCCAATGCCGACTTATTGAACGCATTAAAG
The DNA here is from genome assembly GCF_033337345.1 of Vibrio sp. YT-18. Taxonomy (NCBI): domain Bacteria; kingdom Pseudomonadati; phylum Pseudomonadota; class Gammaproteobacteria; order Vibrionales; family Vibrionaceae; genus Vibrio; species Vibrio sp. YT-18. The sequence continues at coordinate 502,335 of NZ_JAWOQO010000001.1, forward strand.
ATTGATGCAATGGCGTTAGGTAACCATGAATTAGATATGGGGAATGAGCCAGTTGCATTGTTTTGCCAACGTACTCAGTTCCCATTGCTTGCTGGCAACTGGGATTTATCCAATGAATCACTTAAAAAACCTCACCGTATCAGTGATTGTAAGGATGTATATAGTTACCAACCGGATACACAGAGCGCTCAATACATTGTTAAAGAATTCCATGGTGAGCGGGTCGCGGTTTTCGGATTATCCATAGATAAAATGAGCGACATCGCAAACCCTGATGCAGACACGCCTTTTCACTCAGCAATTGAAACCGCCAAGGCGACCGTAAAACAAATCCATTCATCAGGTATAAAAAATATTATTCTTCTGAGCCACTTAGGTTATGAAGGTGATTTAGAGTTAGCTGAGCAAGTCGCAGGTATTGGTATAATTGTTGGTGGACACAGCCACCGGTTGCAAGGTGATTTTTCATCAATAGGGTTAGGACAAGACGATCCCTACGGTATCAAAATTAATGATACCTATGTGGTGCAAGCGGGTTTCCATGCTTTGACAATGGGGCACTGCGTCATTGAGTTTGATGAACACGGTAAAGCAACGATGTTGAGTGGACAAAATGAACTGTTGCTTGGCCGACGTATTTTTTGGGACTCGACGCTAAACCAACAGCTCGACCAAGGTGTATTCGAAACCGCGTGCGACTTCATCCATGGTCAACCGAATGTCGTGGTTTGTAAGAAACACCCGGAAACTCAAGCTATCCTGAGCGATAAATATATTCCTCAGGTTAGGCAGTTACAGTCACAAGTCATTGCTAGTGTTGACACCAAAAAGCGTCATGTGAGAATTCCCGATGAATTTGGTGAGAGTGAGTTGGCTTCCTCCGTTGCCCGATCATTTCTGCACTGTTTAAACAAACGTGGATATGACGTTCAATTTGCAATTCATAATGCGGGTGGCGTGCGAACCTCTTTGAACCCTGGCAACATCACAGTGGCAGACATTGCCGGACGACTGTTGCCTTTTGCCGTTCCTATCGGCTTTTACGATGTAAAAGGCAGCGCTATTCGCCGTGCACTTGAAGGCGCGATAAATAATGCACTCAACAATGGCGTAGAAGGCACTGGATCTGGCAGTTATCCGTACACTTACAATTTAAACTTCGAGTACCACGCAGATACCCCAAAAGGTGAAAGAGTTCAATCATTAGTGATTTTTGATGGCAAACAATGGGTAGGTGTTCAAGATGATGTTTGGTATCGAGGGACTTCTTCTGCCTATACGATGAAAGGGAAAGAGGGGTACGACGCATTGCAGGAGATGAAAGGAGAAGGGCGTGTGACCAGTTTGTCCATGGCTGATTGTTTTATTGAACTCCTGACCGATGAGCCAAACTGTTTGAATCAAAGTCACAAACTTTACACAAAGCGACGTCGATAATAGATACTGGTATTGATTTTGCTTCTCTCCACTTACTACATGGGTTGATGAGGATGGCAGTATGTGGAATAAAGATTGGGCAGATACGGCAGTCGTGGTTGCCTGGATCGCAATTTGGTCAACACTGGTCTACTTTGTGCCTCTAAGCGGCTTTTGAATTGCTAAGAATGTGGATGTTACAAAAGGGAGCAGTAATGCTCCTTTTTTGTATCTATCTTCCCCGTTAGGGCTCTAACCAATGAAGAGTTTGTCTTGAGCCATTTGCTGCTTTTTGTCTGTTTAATAAAGTTCAGGTGGTTGAATCCATTTCTTTCTTTTTATAGTGCTTCCTGATTTTTAATAAGAATTTTATTTCGATAAGACAAGGTTTTTTTGTTGGAAAGCCTGACGCTCGGCGTTATTATGTCGACGTTTGGGGAGTAGTTAGCGCAAGTTTACTTATCGTCATCTCGTTAAGCATCAGCTTATCCGGTAAGTAAAGGTGTTACGTGGTTTATTCACGTCAACACTTCAACGAGACCAACGCATTCATTGACTAGCAGCACATAATCGTTATGTGGCTGTTGGTTGTTATTGTATGCGGAAGGTCACCAAACGAAGTCCTTCCGCCATGGGAGGAAATATGTCTCTTATCGAAAATACCACCCAATTGAGCCAATCGGTGCCTCTTCAAGAATCATTAGCGATGTATGGTGCTTTTGGTTTATTTACCCTTGTTCTTGTTACGCTTGATATCTATCAAACACGTGGTGGCGTTATCACGATGAAAAAAGCCATCGTTTGGAGTGTTTTTTGGTTCTTGCTTGCCTTTGTTTTTGCAGGTTCTATTTATTTATTCTGGGACTTTTACGCGCCACATAGCGCTTATACGAACGACAAAGCAACGATTTCATTCTTAACTGGTTATTTACTAGAGAAGTCGCTAAGCGTGGATAACTTGTTTGTGTTTGCCATCATCTTTGCACAATACAGTGTGCCGGAGCATTTGCGTCCGAGAGCATTGCTTTGGGGGGTGATAGGTGCGCTAGTTTTACGCGCTGTCATGATTGCGGTTGGTGCTCAGTTACTTTCACAGTATCACTGGGTATTGTACTTATTTGCTGCTTTCCTTATTTGGACGGGTGTTAAGCTAGCTCGCGACAAAGGCGAAGCAGAAGAGGTTAATCCATATCCGGAGCAGTTGATTCGAAAGGTATTGCCAGTTACAGATGACTACCAAGGAAATCGCTTAATCTTAAAGCAAGCTGGTAAGTGGGTGGCAACACCGATGCTGATCGTTGTTGGTGTCATTGCAGTAATGGACGTTATGTTTGCGTTGGATTCTATACCAGCTATATTCGCGGTAACACGAGAGCCATTTTTAGTCTTAGCCGCGAACGTATTTGCATTACTGGGTTTGCGATCGCTGTACTTTGTTCTTCAAGCAATGTTAGACAAGTTTGTATACTTAAAACCAGCATTATCAGTAATCATGATGTTTATCGGGGTAAAAATGCTATTGGTTGGAACAGAATATGAGATTCCGACAGCATGGTCTCTCACATTTTTAGTTGTTGTGATGACATCGGCAGTGGTTGCATCACTCCTAAAAAATAAAGCGAAGCGTCAAACTAGCGTTAATATTACTAATCAAAAAATATAAAGTAAGCACTAAAATCAAAAGAAATAACGAAAAATATTGTTAAATATATGTTGTTGCTTAAGGGGCGATTATGCAGGTAATGTTCAGTTATTCAATGTAATTACAGCAATTGTGATTATTTATGCCGTTATTATTCATTTGTATTTTTGAGTTTTGTAATGAGTTTGTTTTATTAGAAATTCTAATTTGAATGGGTAAAATTTGTCATTTCTTAAACAATAAGAAACTGACTAATATACAACCAACTAAACAGACTACTGCTTTTAAAGAGAGGCAATCATGGCACAAGCAATGCAAATGACAAATGTAGCTTTACCAACCTCTATGGATAAGAAAACCTACGCGGTTAACTTCAAAGGACTGATTGCTCACTTACTGGACATTCTATTTGTAGATAACACTGCGCCACGCAGTTACTACGCAGAAGACTTGTCAGCACATATTCAAAAAGACATCGGTATGTACCGTTAATATTGAAATAGTGTAAGAAATACCGGCCTATGAGCCGGTATTTTTTTATTTGTAAAACATGCCTACTCAACCTACGCCCTAGAAAAGAAACACTCTAGAGGAGGTAGACATGAGAGTAGATTAAGTGTTGTATAGAAAAACGGGGCACCATTGGTGCCCCGTTTTGACATGACTGAAGTGCGATATTACTTCTTGCGGCAGTATTCTGCGATCACGTACATCGACTGACCACCATTTGCCTTACCCGAAACTAGCTTTGGATCATCGCCAAGGCTAATGCCACGAATCACTGTACCTTGTTTGATTACTTGGTTAGTGCCTTTTACTGGTAGGTCTTTAATTACTGTTACATCGTCACCTTTCTTAAGTTCAGTGCCGTTACAGTCAACAGTTTTATCGTCAGCAGACATCCCTTTCATTGCCCAGTTCATTTGCTCTTCTTCCATGTACATCATGTCAAGAGCATCTTGAGCCCAGCTTTCTGTGTTTAGGCGAGTGAGTTGGCGCCATGCAGTCACTTGTACAGCAGGAACCTGGCTCCACATACTTTCGTTTAGACAACGCCAGTGGTTAATGTCTTTTGGCTCATCGATCTCACCCAGACACTTATCACAAACCATAATGGCAGTATCAACCGTCACATTACCGTGAGGTAGGACAGCGTATGCAGTTAGTTGAGATTCAGAAGAACACAGTTCACATTTTGACTCGCAGCGCGCAAGCAGAGTAGCTTCAATAGACATAAGGACTCACCTTAGTAATGTTATTTTGTGGCGGTATTATCCACTTTATCCTGAGAAATAAAAGGGTGTTAGCGAATTAAAGACTAGATTTTACAATACTCCAACCTGATTAAGGTGAAGATGTAAAATATTCGCTAAATAAATAATACGGAAGTATAAAAGACACTATTAATTGTTTTGGCTTATGAATTGGTTGTGTCAATTTCTACAACGATTACAAGCCTAAAAGAGGTAAATGTAGAGAGAGGGTGGCTAGAACATAGCCCTCTAATTTACAGAGGGCCTGTCGTTAACGTTCGACAATCTGGACAATTTGCTCTTTTGAAATGCTCATTTCTTTACCATCCATGTCTTCATACTCGTACATACCCGTTTCCTCGTTCAGGTCTGGTTTACCGTAAGAGGTAATAATTTTCCCTTCATTTGTCGACATCAGATATTGGCTACTTCCGCATGCAGCAAGAAGTAATACAGTGGCAATAACAGTCAATACGCGCATAGAGTTTTCCTTTTAAACAAGTGAGTTAGGCAAAGACATCGATTTAACTATAGCAGAGGAAATATGAGTGGGTTTGAATACAATTGAAATGAAAAAGCCCAGTAGAAACTGGGCTTTGGTAGGAAGGGTGTTGCGATTACTTCAAAACAGAAGTGTTAGTGACACCTGTTAGTGCGTCATCCATTAAGAAGTCAGTGTTTTCCATCTGCATCTCTACATGATGATCAATATCAGACAAAGTGCCATTTGGCGAAGCAAAAGTACTGTGCGATGCAGTAGCATTAAACTGTACAAAGCTCGCAGTTGCATTCACAGTAGTGTCCGTACTGTTCACAGTCTTCAACCCTAGCTTATTAGCAAGCGGTTCAGTACCCGCGAATGGTGCATTTGGAACGCTGTTTGGTACTGTGCTATCGCCATCCACTTCTGTCATAAAGAATGGTGTCGTTAGCGAGCCAGATGCCACTAAATCTGAAGCGTTTGTGAACGGATCGACAGTGTCTAGTGTAGTCTGTGCTGCATAGATAAATTGTGAGAAACCTGCTTCTAGCGCTGCTACTTGAGCTTCCGTTGCCGCAGCCTCAAAAGCTTCGTAACATGTTTTATCTTCTAGATCCGCACATGATGCATCAGCGTAATTCGCATAGTCTTTTGATGCTGCATAAGCGAGGTTATGTTTGATCTGAGGGCCGTAATTGTCTGAACCCAGTAACAAATTACCAATTTGTCCACCAGAGTTCTGTACTGATGCAGAACTAAAGGTGTACAGCGCATCCGCAGAAGGGCTGCCCAATGTATTGTTTGCTGCTGCGACGGCAGATGTAGCTACAATACCGCCAAGTGAATGACCTAGCATTTTGACTTTTGAACCCGTCATTGGGTTGAAGCCTTGCAGAGGACCTCCAGCTAAAAGACCGCCTTGAGCAGATACTACCAAGCTAGCGCGCAAACCTAACACATCCAGAACACTTTGACGTAGGTTGTCACGCGCAACGGCTAAGTTGGAAAGATTTAGATAAGCCAGTACATTCGCATTTGCGGAACGTTGTTCATCTAAGCTGCGCGTACCATGAATAGGTAAGTCAATAGCGATAACTGCCACACCAGCTTTTACCATATTGAACGCGAACGCGTACGCATTCTCTTTCGCTGAGGTGATGCCGTGTTGATAAATCACAACGTCTGTCGCGACGCCAGATTTAGGTGTGAAGACCAGTACTTCGACATCTTCAACCGATTTCACTACGGGAACAGGCGAGTAGCGAGTAATAATACGCTCACTATCAAGCTGGGTACCATCGGTAAGAGTAAGCTTAGCTCCAACAAGTTTTAGCTGCTCTGTAGGATCTGTAGCAAGCTTTGTCACATCAACAGGATCATTTGCAAAAACGCCTGTTGATAGCTGCTGAACCATGTTTGCTTGCTCGTTCGGATCCGCTAATGCTGCGCTTAGCTTCGCTAGGCTTGGCATCGCAGATACCATTGGTTGCATGTTCCAGCTTGCGCCTTTTTCCAAGTAATGAGGCAGTCTTACCACACCTTGTGTCACGCTTACATCGGCACCTGATTGCATGTAAAGGCCTTTAATTGCCGTTTTAGCTGCGTCTAGATCGCTAATGTATTTACTAAAGTCATCGTCAGAGTCTAGCGCAGTGCTAAAGTCTTGGGTTTCACCGAGCGTTATTGTGTAGGCCGTTGATAAGTCTACTGAACCTTCGTTTGAGTCATTTTTGTAAACGGTATTTAGTGTGTTTGCGCCAGTAGAAAAACCAGTAGCGGTTACTCCTTTGACTGCCGCTAACGTATCACCTACAGACTGGGTACTGAACCATGAGGAGTAAACGATGTCGTTAGGATTAACTTGAGCTAGACCAAAAATGCCTTCAACCGCCTGAGTGACTGCTTGAACAGAAGCAAGGTCGCCAGTTTCATAAACGATTTCTTTCGATTTACCAGTCGCATAACTTGCTGATGTACCAATTGGCTCACCATTCACGTCAGTAACATCTTGTGTAACCGCAAAAATGTACTCGCTTGACTCATCAAGTGCAGCCAAGAACTGGATGTATAGAGAGCTACCTTTTGCTTGAACTACGTAGTCCTGATTCTGAACGAGTACCTCTTCGATTGGGTTAGATTTACCGTCCCACTCGGTTAAGCGTTGGTTAATCTTGATGACTTTAACACCAGACGACAGCATGCCCGTTGCAAAACCGTCGCCGTTGAAGTTAAGAACGATTGGCATAGACGTTGACCATCCATCCATCGTGTTCATTGAGGCTCTAGGGTTGGTTAAAGCATCATCGCCATCAGTTGGCAGACCAAGCGTACCATCGCTTGTGTCCATTAATAAGTAAGACGGTGCCGGTACATCTGCGTTCGCTCCTTGAAGCGTAAAACTGATGGATGTTTCGCGATCAAGCAATGCTTGGACTTCATCTTCAAATTGAGCTTTGTCGGAAGTACCAGAGCTGGAGGTATCATCACCACAACCAGCAAGAAGGATTGCAGAACAAAGCATTGATAATTTAAACGTGTGTTTCATTGGTTTACTCCGTAATCCCATTATTTGAAGGTGTAGTTCATCTGTACCGCGCTGATGTAAGCAGTACCTTCTGAGTCAAACTTAATCTCTTCACCCAGAGCATTTGTCTCAGTGAAAGAGCCTGATTTACTCTTAACAAGTGCAAAGCCTGCATCGAAAGTTAAATTCTCACTCATTGCGTAAGTTAGGCCCGCGCTGTACCAAAAACGGTCACTGTCAGGGATACTCAATGTCGCTTCACCTGCTTGTTCGTCGTACGCAAAGCCTGCACGGAATGTCCAGTCTGTATTAAGTATGTAAGTTGCACCAATGGAGTAGCGATTGTTGTCTTCATATTTCTCAGGTTTAAAGAAACATACTCCGTCATTACATTCGTTACTGGTCGCTTTTAGTTCTTTAAATGTGCTCCAGTCGGTTTGTTGCCAGCCGTAATGTACAGCCCATTGTTCATTCAGTTGATGGAAAGCCGATAATTCGATAATTGAAGGGAGAGAGATTTTTAAACGGCCATCAACTTTTGGTGATGAAGCTCGACCAGAGTCGTAACTACTAAACTCACCGTCATCAAAATCTAGATCAACCTTAGAGCGGTAGCCAAAGCCAAAACGGTTGTTTTCATTTAGCTCAAATAAAGCGCCGACATTCCAACCCCAAGCGAAAGTTTCGCCTTCCATGCCGACAAGGTTATCGGACTTATTACCACCTAAAATACCGGCGAGTGCGCCTTTGTGACGAGTCAGCTCTGCTTCAGCGTATACGAGGTTGATACCACCACCGACACTGAAAGACTCGTTGATACGGTAAGCGACATTAGGGTTGATGTTTACTGAAAGTAGGGAAGTGTCACCCGCCATATCACCTGCGGAAATATCATTTGGATAGTCGGTAGCAACACCGTATGTTGTGAACATACCGATACCCCAAGCCCAGTTATCATTGATAGGGCTGATGTAATAACCTGCTGGCACGATCTGTAAAGGAGCGACATCTTTCGCGTGTTCATTGTTTACAGTGTCGTACACATCGACTTCAGGGTCGATGATAGATAACGCGCCCGAAAATTGAGCTTCTTTGAAAAGTGTCATTGCTGCAGGGTTACGGGCAAGGACGCTGGCATTATCTGCGACAGCCCCTTCACCTGAAAATGCTCGACCAAGACCAGATGCCGAATGTTCAGCTACCTGGAAGCCCGCTGAGTGGGCATTACACGCAAACAATATTGAAATTGTAAGCAGAGAGCAGTGCTTCTTGTTCATCCTTGACCCTCCTAGGGTGTCATAATGCTGGACCGAAGTCCTTGTAATTGTTGTGTGGTACTTACACCAATTGTTAATACGCGAAATACAACGGTGATGTAAATGTAATGTTAATTGTATGTTTAATAACTTGTCAAAGTTTGAGCGTATTTTGCGTTTTAAATATGATGCATAGGTCAAACGATGGCTTGTAAGGGCATGTATTATCGTTATATTTTTGAAGAGAATGGTACGACCAGAATTGTTTTGCGAGCTTTATAGTTAAATAACGATCAAATCAAGAGATAGCTCGCTTTGCGGTTTCTTCACTTCACAGGCATAATTCGCGCTCGCTATGTAGTTATTCAATAGACGCAATAGGAACCGCATTGGAATTACTGAATGTTGAATTTTTAGGTCGTTCGCTAAGGCTCGAAGGATCGATGGCTGGGTGGCAGCAGTTATATTGGGATAATACGTTGGTGTCTCAAATCGATGCCAGTGACAATACCGCAGAGACTTGTCTACACCAGTTTAAGCTCTCTGCGGGTGAGGAAATCCTGAACTGTCATTTGGAGTGTTCTTTAACATGGCAACCGTTTGAATTGAGTTACAAGGTCACAATTAACGGTGAGCTCATCAATGAAGGTTGTCGAAATGAAAAAGACATCGAGCGCCAAGTGCCAGAAGTTACGCCACCATCCGAAAAGCGTTTAAGTGTAATAGGCCTCGTATCTCTTGGGATGAAAGCACTTAAAAGTGCGAAAGTTATTAAAGTGGCGTTAGCGTCTGCAAGTCTCGCTGCATATTCTTGGCTATTTTCCATCGAGTTCGCGCTAGCGTTGATCGCTTGTTTGGTTTTCCATGAATATGGTCACATTAGAGCGATGAAGTATTTTGGAATGAAGACCAAAGGAATCTATTTGATTCCATTCCTAGGTGGTTTGGCGCTAAGTGACGAAAAGATAAACACGCGCTGGCAGGATGTGGTTATCTCAATCATGGGACCATTTTTCGGTTTAGTACTTAGTATTGTTTTTACTTTGCTTTATTGGATGACTGGTGAGGTGATCTTCGCTGGGCTTGCTGTGTTTAACGCCTTGCTAAACCTATTTAATCTGCTGCCTATTTTACCATTAGATGGTGGCCATGTGCTCAAAAGTATTACCTTCTCAATGAATACTTGGGTCGGGTTAGTTGGCAGTATTGCGACCGCTTTATTAGGCATTTTTATCAGTTACTATTTCGGTCTGACGTTGCTAGGGTTTTTATTGTTAATGGGAATGTTGGAAGTGGTGATGGAATGGAGAGCTCGACATCAAAGCCATTTATTGCCATTAACCCGTTATGGGCAGCTATTCTCACTGACTTGGTACTTGGTCTCTGTCGGAGGTTTTGTTTCTATCATCTGGTATTTTGCCACTCTCGGAGATAGTTTGTTAAGTTTGCCGCTACAGATATTGGGCACTTGATTAGAATCATTAAAAGCTCCCTAGGGAGCTTTTTTATTTGGCAAGCTTAAGTATAGTAGACGATAGTAGCAATGAATTAGCCACATCTTGGTGCTTTCGCGTTATACGCAGGCAGCTTATTTATGGTTGCTTGTAAATCTTTAATGCGCGTACTGTGCGATGGGTGGGTTGAGAAGAATTCAGGTGGTTGAGAACCACCTGATGCAGCACTCATATTTTTCCATAAATCGACACTTTGACGTGGGTCGAAACCTGCTTTTGCCATGAATTCCAGCCCGACAATATCAGCCTCGGATTCCTGAGTACGACCGTATGGCAAGATAACACCGTATTGAACACCGACACCAAGTGCCGCCATCGTCATTTGTTGATACTGTTTGTACTCGGAAGCTCCAATGGCAACGTTTGCTAGAGACAACCCGGCATTTGCTAACTGACTTTGTGAGAGACGTTCATTACTGTGGTCAGCGAGGACGTGAGCGACTTCGTGACCAATGACTGTTGCCAACTGATCTTGGTTTTTCGCGACATCTAAAAGCCCGGTATACACGCCGATCTTCCCACCTGGTAGAGCAAACGCATTGACTTGTTCACTATCAAAAACAACGACTTCCCAGTCTTTAAATCCAGATTGAGCGGGAATGGTGTCAGTGATGTGTTTGGCAACGCATTGAACGTAGGCATTCGTTTTGCGATCTTTGCTGATTGGGATATCTTTCTTCATTTGTTCGAAAGATTTAGCGCCAAGCGATGACATTTCCTGATCTGAAAACATCAGGATCTGGTTGCGACCCGTCGGTGATGCGCTACACGCCGTTAAACCCGCGATAGTTAAAAGAGCAGAGGCTTTCATCCATACCTTCATAACAGGCTCCATTTAATTTTTTGTTTTGAAGCAATAGTATATACCCAAATAGTAACATGATGCATGGATCAAGTTATTCATCTGATTAATAAAGAAGGTGAGATGTTACGTCTTGAAGTTATGCCCAAGTAGCGTCTATGCTAGCTTCCTAGCACATCGTTACAACCTAACAAACCAGTTTGTGAAACTAAGAGTAAAACAATGAGTATATGGAAAAAGCCCGTAAGCATAGAGATTCTGAATGCCACGTCAAAAAATACCCTGATCGAGCACCTACAAATTAAATATACAGATTTCACTGACGACTCCCTTACAGCAACCATGCCCGTATGCAGCTTTACTCATCAACCTTTAGGAATGCTTCACGGTGGTGCATCAGTCGTGCTCGCAGAAACATTAGGCTCATTAGCTGCAAACTTCTCTGTCGATGAGGGCAGCTACTGCGTCGGTTTAGATATTAACGCGAACCATGTGCGAGCCATGCGAAGTGGTCATGTGATTGGTACGGCAAAACCGCTTCATCTGGGTATTTCAACGCAAGTGTGGCAAATCGATATCACTGATGAGCGAGGCCGTTTAGTGTGTACCAGTCGCTTGACCATCGCTGTGAAACAACACAAAACAAAGTCGGTATAAACTAAGATGGTGATTGAGTTTTCATTAGGAAAAATCATTGCAACCCAGCGTGAAATAGTGATTAAGCTCTCCGGCAGTGCAATGGTAACCTTGCAAGCGCAAACCGATGCAATTCAGTTGCTGGGTAGAGGAGCGAACGTTGTTTTATCTCATGGAGCAGAGTGTAAATGGTCTATCAAGCTAGACAACGAGGAACAACTGGCTGAACTTTCGCGAGAAATTGGTATCGATATTCAATAATTTATAGTGTGATGTTTGCACTTTTTGGTAAAAATGAGGAAACTTAGCTTATCGACAACAAGATAAGAATTTCCTCTTTATGAGTAGCCCTCGTTTACGTGTTCAGTTCGAAACACTGTTTGAAAAATTTTCCGGTCACGATACGGACGTTCAGCTCGAAGACATCACCGAAGCGTTGTTTTGTACACGTCGTAATGCTCGTATTGTTCTAAATAAACTTGAAGAAGAGGGCTGGATTGAGTGGCATCCGGCAGCGGGTCGAGGAAAACTTTCGAAACTCGTTTTTAAACGTAATCGAAGCGATGTCAGCGAAAACCTCGCCAGGCGTTATCTCGATGAAGGGAAAATCGGTCAGGCTCTAGATGCGCTTGATAACGATGCGGCACGATTGACGCAGGTTATCCAAGGTTATTTAGGGCTTCAACATCGGCAGGGCGAGCAGGTCGTGCGTTTGCCTTATTATCGACCATTGTCGATGTTAAACCCGCAGAAACCGATGCGGCGTTCTGAACAGCACATCGCCAGACAAATTTTTAGCGGACTCACTCGCCTTGATGAAAATGAACAACTTCAACCAGATTTAGCCCACACGTGGGAAGCAATTTCTGATACACATTGGCGTTTTTATCTTCGTCGTGGAGTACGCTTTCATAATGGTGAACCGTTAACAACCAGTTGTGTTCTTGAAAGTGTGCTTGCGTTAAATAGCTTGAACTTGTTTTCTCACATAAAGCGGGTGTCTTCGCCACAAGAGTGGACCGTTGATATTGAGCTCGTCCGTCCTGATCGCTACCTTCCTCTGGCTCTGAGTGAGTCGCAAGCAAAAATTTTGCTACCGAGTGCTTTGCGTTCTGAAAGCTTCGATAGACAACCGATAGGGACAGGGCCGTTCCAAGTTAAAATGAATGATGATAAGCGTCTTATTTTGACTGCTTTTGATGGCTACTTTGGTTTTCGCCCTTTACTTGACCAAGTGGAGGTGTGGGTAATCGATGAAGCCTATTCTTCAATGGTTTATCCAAGCCTGTCAAAGCCGAAGATGGATAAACAAGGTTCATCCGATGAAGTCGAGCTGGACCCTGGCTGTACATTCCTATTACTAAACAAAAACACTGGGATTGCAAAAGATCCACGTTGGGCAGAGTTCCTCTCGCAAACCCTCAACAGTCACCAGATTTACGCGCATGTTCCACAAGATAAAGTGATGGAACTGGGAGTATTGCAAGCCTTTGGCCTTAAGCCCGGTTGGATTGATCTCAGGCCAGCGGAAGCGGGCAGCGTACCACAGGCTAATAAGGTAATTTCCGTAGCGTATCAGAAAAAGCATCCGATGTTTCCAGTAGTTGCCAAGGCCATCAAGACACTCTTAAAACCGCACGGTATAGAGGTTGAGTTTATTCGTTATGATTCTCAACCGCCCGCACCGGAGGAAGTGGATATCTGGATGAAAGCTATGGGCATTGCAACGAACCGAAATGACGCGTTGGCGGGCTGGCTCCTGGATTACAGTGATATTGAGAAGTTCAGTTCAGGTTACGATTTTAGTGAATGGGCTAAACTTGTCGATCAATGGCGTGCCGGCATGCACACAGACTTTCCTGCGCGTGAGCTAGGACGACAATTAGTAAAAAGCTGTCAGGTGATTCCTATGTTTCACTGCTGGCTAGGCGTGAATAAAGACCACAGCGGTGCGTTACAAAATGCAAAGTGTAATGCCTTAGGTTGGTTTGATTTTAATAATGTATGGGTCAAACCGGATATAGAAAGTAACCATGGCGAAACCGAATAAAAAACAACCGACGAAAACCGTCGATATCTTTTGCTCTAAATGTAAAACTCAACTATTTAAGTACCGTAAAGGCGGGAAAGGCGCACTGGTTAAATGCTTCAAAGAGCGCATTGTTGACGATTTCACACAAACCCCATGTATTTGCCCCGCTTGCGGACAAGAGTTTGCAAGAGACACTTTAGTAAGAGGAACCCCCGCTTACAAAATGATTGGCGGCAAAGTGACGATGAAATAATAAAGGGCTAGAAAATGAGTATGAAACATGACTATTGCATGGTTTTAAGTACAACCAGTAATGAAAAAAATCGAGATCAGATCATTAAAGGTTTGCTAGATGCTCAATTAGCCGCGTGTATTCAAACGATGCCTATTGAAAGTCACTATGTGTGGAAAGGGGAGATTTGTACTGACAACGAATGGTTGCTGGTGATCAAAACTCGTCGAGAACTTTATGAATTGGTGGAAGAGAAAATAGAAAACCTGCACGAATACGAGGTAGCTCAAATCGTACAGGTTCCAATTGTTGATGGGTTTAACCCTTATTTAGAATGGTTGAGAGAATCGACGTTGAGCCGACATTAAGAATAACGACAACACTGCACCAACGGTATCGCACAACATATCTTTCTGGGCGTCCCATATGTCACCTTGCGAGCCCAGAAAGGCAATTCCCTCATCGCCACCAGCCAACTCCGCATACCACCATTCGATAATCTCATAGCCAGCAGCAAGTGACATGATAGCAAACAAAGCAAACCAGCAAGAGAACGCTTTGTTGAACCGTTTTTTGTTTATCAAGTATTCAGCGATCGGATATGCGTAAAGGCCAATTGAAAAGTGCGCAATGCGGTCAAAATTATTTCGCTCTGAACCAATCATGTCGTTAAACCAGTCAAACGGCACTTCGGAGAACGTATATTTCGCACCGATAGTGTGCAAACAGAGCCAGATGAACATTAAAAAGTAAGCCGTATTACTGAACTGATAGCGAATCGAAATCGCCCAAATAGCAACAAGAATACCAATCGCCGGGATAATCTCCGCAAACCAAACTGCACGTGAGTTAGGTTCCAACGCAGAAAATAAAAACACGATGGCATAAAAAATCGTTAATCCTAAGAGTGTCGAGGTGCTTTTCATAGAGTTATTTGATCCTTCAATTTATCTTACAGTGGGACTCCATAGATTGTGTTAATGATTGCACTTAATTGAACGGTGTGCAATTGATATTTTAATGGGTTTTTTGATCACTGAAAATGTTGATTTATTGGCAAACTGCTCAACATTAAAACGTTTGCGCGTGCACTTTTCATTAAAGTTTGATTTACAACATGCCCATCCATAGAATCCATGATTCAGTCTAATAAAAAAGAAGTAAAGCCATGAAACTGGAAACTGTCGATTATCTTGCTGACGATGCTGCTCAACAGTTCGTTACCTCTCTACGCGAAACGGGGTTCGGTGTGTTGAAAAACCACCCGATTCCACAAGAGCTTGTAGAGTCAATTTACAAAAACTGGCATGAGTTTTTCTGTTCAGAACAAAAGAATGATTTTCACTTTAACGTAGACACCCAAGATGGCTACTTCCCACCTTCTGTGTCTGAAGTGGCGAAAGGGCACAAAGTGAAAGACATCAAAGAGTACTTTCATGTTTACCCTTGGGGTCAGATCCCAGAGCAGCTTAAAGCTGAAATCTTAGAGTACTACGAGCGTGCCAATGCATTTGCTCAAGAGCTATTAGGTTGGGTTGAAGCGTACGCACCTAAGGACGTTCAAGAGAAGTTCTCTATCGCGTTGTCAGAAATGATCAATAACAGTGACAAAACATTACTACGCGTGCTTCACTATCCACCGATGACAGGCGAAGAAGAGCCAGGCGCTATTCGTGCTGCTGCGCATGAAGACATTAACCTGTTAACGGTTTTGCCTGCTGCTAATGAGCCTGGACTGCAAGTAAAGAGTAAAGAGGGTGATTGGATCGATGTACCATGTGACTTCGGAAACTTAATCATCAATATTGGTGATATGCTTCAAGAAGCGTCAGGTGGTTATTTCCCTTCAACGACTCACCGTGTAATCAACCCTACGGGTGGCCGTCAAGAAAAGTCACGTATTTCATTACCGTTGTTCCTGCATCCAAAGCCGGAAGTGGTGTTATCTGAACGCTACACTGCACATAGCTACCTTATGGAACGTTTACGTGAGCTAGGGGTTATTTAACCTTTACGTGATCTCCTTACAAAGGCCGATGGTGAATGACTATCGGCCTTTTTGCATTTATGCTACAAAGTGGAAATTATGTTTTTTGTGCCGTGAATGGGGCCCTAAACTCGTGTCAGAGAGGATGAATGGAAGGACAACGTACTGTCAATAGTATTGAGCCTCATGCAATAGAAAATCCGCTGCTTTGGCCAATGTTAGAAATTCTGAGAAAACAGCCCTCTAATTGGAAAGTGCACACCTTGGCAAGCTCGTTGGGTGAACAAGGTTATATTTCAAAGCTGGACGACTCTCCCGATAAGGATTTATTCAAAAGAAATTTCCTGATCATGAATGCATTATATCAACTGCAAGACACTCTGTATCCGGATAGCTGGCTTCAAGTCGAAGCCATGGATATTCAGCTCATGTCTTCGATGGAAGCTTTGAGGCATAAGATCGATATTCATGATCCTTTGCGTGAGTATTACTTAGATTGGCGCAATTACGAAGCGGACGAAGATGAAGTGCGTCGACTGTTGAATGAATTTTGGACAACTTATCAAAAGTTCATCGGTGGTTCGTCAGTAGCCAGCGTAGATAAGACAAAGGCACTGTCACTATTTGAACTTAACACTGACGCTACGCCTGCGGAAATTAGAAAACAATGGCGAAAACTCGCGCTTCGTTGGCATCCTGATCGAGAAAATGGCGATGCAGAAAGATTTAGAGTTCTTTGTGAAGCGTGGAATGTACTGAGAAACGAATGATTCGCTAAGAATAAAGATAAAGGAAGGCAGCTAACTATAGCTGCCTTTTGATTGAACTGTCTCTGTCAGCGTATCAAAACTAGCATGATGACTTAAACTGAGATTTTCGCATGCGGTTGAGGGCAGCCATAACGTCTAGTGTGCGTGGTTTGGCTAAGTCGCCTTGCTTAGGAAGAGCGGCATGCCACTCACCAGACAGCATTTCTTCAATCTCCTTCGCCGGATGATTACACCAACCTGGAAGTTGAGCAATTTGGAACCATAACCAGCCAATTGTGTTGACTTCATCGGCTGACTCTATCTGTTCCAAAGCGCTAAGATCAGTAAACTCTTTACCAAATCGAAGTGACTCTTTGCCTTTCGCATTCACACGGAACTTGCCGTCAGTAAGAATATTCATCAACGCAACGCGGTTCAGTGCTCGAGGTGGGAAGGTCTGTAAACGTTCTTCTGACTCGTTATGGCGTTGAGTAGGGTGCTGAGCGATAACTTCTTTCGCTTTTTCAGTCACATCAACGGCTTGGTAGTCGTGCATTTGAATGACGGTATCGGCAACGTCTAAGTAGTCGCCCGACCCACCCATAACGATAATGGTAGAGATATCAAGATCATCTCGTAATTGACCAATGCGGTCGACGAGAGGAGTAATTGGCTCATCACCTTTTGCCACCAATGCCTGCATACGCTCATCTCTAATCATGAAGTTGGTAGCAGAAGTATCTTCATCAATCAATAATGTGCTTGCACCCGCTTCAATAGACTCTTGAAGCCAAGCGGCTTGCGACGTTGAGCCTGATGCGTCTTGAGTAGAAAAGTCCGCCGTATCTTTACCCATCGGTAAATGGTTGATGTAGTTTGACAGGTTCAAGTGGTGTACGCATCGGCCATCTTCGGCACGAATCTTCATAGCCTTGTTATCGGCAACAATGTATTCGCGACCATCTCCTGGAATATGATCGTAAATTGAACGCTCTATTGCATTTAATAAGGTAGATTTACCGTGGAAGCCACCACCTACAATCAGTGTGATACCTTTTGGAATTCCTAATCCTGTGACATGGCCCTTGTTTGGCGCATGTAAAGTGACTTGTAGAGATTCAGGGGCTTTAAACTCAACGGCTTCTTTCATTGGAAGGTCGCAATTACCTGCAATTCGAGGAAGAATACTGCCGTTTGCGACAAACGCGACTAAGTTATTGGCCTCTAACTGTTCTCGTAGGGCATCTTGGTCTTCAACAACTTGGCAGTGCTTAATTAAAGCGGCTTTGTCGAGTTCACGCTCTAAAGTTGCTCGACGGATAAACTTAGGCAGGTGGAAAGTCAGTATGTTGTTGGCTTTTTTCCCCAATACTGAACGACCCTCGGCTGGTAAGTTAACTCGAAAACGCAGTTCAATACCTTCTTCAGTAAACAACACCGCGGTGCTATCCAGTACAGTTTGGCCTGTCAGTGAAATTGATACTGAGTTTTCTTGTTTAGCAAACTGTTCAAAACTACGCGCAATAAAATCACGTGCAGCTCTTTGAAATGCAGGAGACTCGTCTCTTAGCCACTCAAGACCAGTCAAAGACCATGCGCGAGTCGCACGAAAACGTGACGCCGATGCATAAGGGTCACCCTGTACATGATCGATAAACAAAGTGAAATCAGTGAAGTCGTATTGACCTTTGATTTGCTGATAAGCTCGGTAGTTCTGCTTTTCAATTTTCTTAAGCGTGGCAGTCAACTGATCCATGAAGATATTGGCCTTTTAATAGAAGCGGGCGGCGATTATAGAAACCACCGCCCTCATAGTAAAGAGAATGCTTAGGAAGAGTAGGCGTATTGCCCGCCAGAAAGGCGCTGATTAAACAAACTTTGCTCAAATTCATTACAAGGCATAGGTTTACCATAAAGAAAACCTTGTCCGATATCACAACCCTCACCAATAAGAAACTGCTCTTGTTGGTGGGATTCAATGCCCTCGATCACTACTTGGAGTTCCAGTTTTTTTGCAATGTGTATGATTGAACAAATGATCTCGCGATCATCATCTGACTTTTCCATTTGCTGGACGAAGCTTTTATCAATTTTGATGGCATCAAACGGATATTTCTTTAAATAGCTGAACGAGGCATATCCTGTACCAAAATCATCAAGTGACAATGTCACACCTAGTTTGTGCAACTTATTTAACGTTGTGCGTGCTACTATTTCATCGGCAATTAGAGCGCTCTCGGTTACTTCGAGTTCGAGAAAGTGTGCTGGCAAATGGAAAGTGTCGAGTAGGTGTTGCACTTGTTCTGCAAAATTTACGTTTTGTAATTGAATGGGAGAAACGTTGACGGCAATTTTGAAGTTATCGATTAACTCAGACCATTGTTTCGCTTTGTCTATCGCGGTACGCAGAACAAAAGAGCCAACTTCAAAGATAAGCCCGTTTTGTTCGGCCATATGTATCAATGCTTCGTTGGAAACGTCGCCAAGTATTGGATGTCTCCAGCGAAGCAAGGCTTCTGCGCCAATCCATTTACGTGTTTTGGAGTCTACTTGAGGTTGAAAGTACAACACTAAATCGTCGTTACGCACTGCTTGTAAAAGGTAACTTTCCAGTTCATTGTGACTATTGAGATCCGCCGAATGATTTTCTCTAAAATAACTAAAAGGTTCGCCGGATTCTTTACATAGAAGCATCGCGTAACATGCATGTTGAAGGATACGCTTAGCATTGCTGCAATCTTTGTAAGCTTGAACTATACCGATATACGTGTGCAAATGTATTTCTGTTTTGTTGAAGACAAATCCATCTACGCTAATTTTAGTGATATCATCTAATAGTTGATTTAACCGAGCTTCAATATCCTCTCCCCAAATCAATAAAACCATGTCATTCGAACTTGGTCTACCAGTGATAAATCCGCTAGCACCGTGTCTGGTTAATCTGGAGTGAAATTCTTTTAAAATGTTGTCAAAGACCTCGAACCCGTGCCTGGTCTGAATACTGCGAGCGTTACTAAAACCAATGTTGATGACCACAAGCGATTGCTGATCACTATCAAGGGACTGTAAGGTGTATTGGACAATGTTCTCAAGTGCAGAGCGATTTAGAAACCCAGTCCCCTGATCATGTGTTTTTTGGTAGCTCACTTGTTTTTCCGCGGCTTTACGGCGATCAATTTCTTGTGTTAAGGAGTAACTTAACTGGGCTAAATCCGTGGTACGATTTTCAATTCGACTCTTTAGCTCGGTGTTAAGTCGCTGAAGTTTATGTTGTTGGTACACAACTGAAAGCTGTGCTTCGATTGAATCTTTGAAAGTTTCAAGCAACTGACGGTAACTATCGTTGTACTCGTTTCTCTCAGAGTCAAGCATACAGATTGTTCCAAATGTCTCCCCATTTGGCCAGAATAGCGGTAAGCCGCAATAAGAAATCATGCCTAGTTTGATGTCTGGGTTATTTTGCCATTCTTCATCTTCAAGCGCATTGGGGATTACAAGCTCGCCTTTCTGTTCTATAACTTGCTCGCAATACAAACCGTTACCAAGCAGCTCTGCATCGCCAGTACGATAAGGATTACCTAGAGTTTCGCTAGATGTATTTACTTCTATGCGATCCGGATGGATACGCATAATTAATGTGGTGGGTACGTGTGTTATTTGAGCCAGTAAGTTGACGATTTCCTGCCAACTTCTTCGCATAGACTCAGGGATTTCGTAGTCTAATGTTTGCAATCTCCCCATATAGGTCATCCTTTACGTGGTTTCACTTCCTGTGAATTAAAAATGCAGACTGCTCTATTTTGTTCTCGCTTTTTAATTAAGTATAGGGTGGCTAGGGCTCGAAACAAAAAAAAGTCCTGAAAAGTGTTCAGGACTAGGAATAGTTGTCACATATCTCATCCTTGAAACAGGTAACAAGTATCAAGGCTTAAGCGACATTAACGATTCAATAGAAATGTCTTGCGAATAGTCGACATCTTCAAAGTTAAAGCCATTGAGCTTCATAAACTCATCTTTAAAACCTTGGTAATCACCAATCTCTTTAAAGTTTTCAGCATTCATCTGTTCTAAAAGAGCGTGGACTTCTTGTTGAACTTGCGGTTCAAGTTCCAAGTCATCTATTCGAATCAAGCGTTCGCCGTCAACTGGCACTTTCTCTTGATCGTATAACTTCGTAGTAAACAGCCGCTGCATTTGTTCAATACAGCGTTCGTGAGTACCTTTTTCCTTCATCACTCTATAAAGCGCTAACAGGTAGGGACTTAGCGCAGGGATGAATACACTGGCTTTCGTCACCAACGCCTTACACACGGTTGCGTAAGCACCGCCGTCAAAGTTGGCGAGTTTGAGGTTTAATGAATGACTGGTTTGGTGTAAATCGATTTTCGCTCGACCTAACGTACCATCGAGATAAATTGGGTGCGTAATGTCAGGGCCCATGTAAGAAAAGGCGATGGTTTTGCAGCCGTTTGCGATAGAGTCGTTATTGATGAGTGTGTCAATCCAGCTTTCCCAGTCTTCGCCTCCCATTACTTTAATGGTGGCATTGGCTTCCTCTTCTGTTGCAGGCGTTAAGGTGGTTTCTATCCACTTATCGTTCTCCAGCATGATAGAAGCGCCAGTGACAGGTTCACCAATAGGTTTAATGACACTGCGCCAAAACTCATCAGATTCAGGTTTAGGTCGAACACCGGTTGCCAAGCTATAGATGACTAAGTCAACTTCACCCTCAAAGTACGTTTCAATGGCTTCAATCACTTGATTGCGCACCGAACCAGAGAATGCATCGCCAACAATATTTATTGCGGTACGCCCGGCTTGATTTGCTTCTTGCTTAAAAAAGACGTTGTTATACCAACCCGCACTCCCAACCCCTTTCTCTGAAGGGCCACGCTCAAATGAGACGCCAATGGTATCGGCGTTAGCGCCACCGAACGTTAGGGCTATTCGTGCCGCTAGGCCGAAACCAGAGGAGGCACCAATAATCAAAACCCGTTTTGGGCCTTTTTTGATCTGTGGGGCGTGCTTTACGTATTCAATTTGCTCTTTAATAGATGCATGACACCCTTTGGGGTGCGCAGAGCGAGCAACAACACCTTGAATTAACGGTTCTATTCGCATGTTGTTATCTATCCTCGATGAGTGGAATTGAAAATAGATTAACGTAAAGTTACGTAAAACTTATTGAGCTAGACCATTAAAATTAGAGATGTTTAATTAATTCTTGAGCAACGAAATCAGCGATCCAAGGTTGTGCATCTGGTTTTGGGTGAAGGCCATCATCCATCATCCATTCTGGTTTGGTGACAACATGCTCTAAGAAGAATGGCATCAAGGCAACTTGTTGATGCTGTGCAAGCTTAGGGTAGATATCGTAAAACATATCGCTATAGCGCTTACCATAATTAGGTGGAACCCGAATTTGCATCATGACAACGTCCGCACCAGAATCTTTTATCATGGTAATCATTTTTGAAAGATTCGACGTAATAAGTTTAGGAGGGAAGCCTCTTAGGCCATCGTTGGCACCTAACTCAATAAGTACCATGTCAGGGCTATGCTGAGTTAGCAACTGAGGTAACCGTGCTAAGCCATTGCCGGTTGTATCGCCAGAAATGCTGGCATTAATAACTGTTACATCTTGACCATGTTCTGACAACGCATCAGGGAGTAAGCTAGGCCAACTCTCTTCGATCGGCATCTGATAGCCTGCACTCAAGCTATCACCCAAGACAAGTAGCTTTTCGCTCGCATGTGAAGTAGCGGAAAAACAAAAAAATAGAACTAAGGAAAGTATACGAATCATGCAAACACCTGTACTTAATGCACCTATTGTTCAAGCCAATTTGGTTTCTAAACAAGTCTCTACTAATCAAGAACAATTAACAATCCTCAAAGACGTAAATGTTGACATCCGAAAAGGAGAAAAAATCGCCATCGTCGGAACTTCCGGTGCAGGTAAGTCAACATTGATGACGTTGCTAGCTGGTCTTGATACGCCGACATCAGGCGAAATTACTTTATTAGGTCATGAATTATCAAAACTGGACGATGAAGCACGTGCGAAAATTCGGGCTGACTCTTTAGGTTTCGTTTTCCAAAGTTTCCTGTTAATCCCGAGTTTGAGTGCATTACGTAATGTCACGCTTCCTTGTCTTTTACGTGGTGAAGCCGAAGATGAAGCAAGAGCAGCGGAATTGTTAGCTGCTGTTGGGTTAGAAAAACGTGTCGACCATCTACCAAGCCAGTTATCTGGTGGTGAACAACAGCGAGTTGCGCTAGCGCGTGCATTTATGACACAGCCTGAGCTGTTGTTCGCAGACGAGCCTACCGGCAATCTTGACCATCAAACCGCAGACAAAGTGATTGAGCTGCTATTCGATCTTAATGAACAGCACGGGACAACTCTGATTTTAGTAACACACGATGGTCATCTAGCAAGCCGATGTGACCGTATCTATCGTATGGAGGCGGGTGAGCTTAAGGAGGAGATATAATGTCTGCAGTATCATCAAGTGAAGCAACATCCACAGAACAAAACAGTACAACACAGCACTCGCCGAATAAAAGTTTGATACGTTGGAGTTTCGGCGAAATAAGGCAGGGGAACCTTTGGCCTATTAGCGTTGCTCTTATTCTCGTGATTGCGAGTATCTTTGCGCTTTCTGCATTAGCAGAACGAATGGAGCAGGTGATCGTCAAGCAAGGGAAGGACGCATTAACGGCAGATGCGGTGTTTGTGTCTGCTAATCCCATTCCGGACACGTTGTTAGCCTCGACTGAAAGCCTTGAACGTTCGATGATGACGCGATTTGCCACTATGGCATTTAGCGATAATGGTATGCAGCTTATTTCGGTAAGGGCGGTGGATGATAATTACCCTTTAATGGGAGAGCTCGTTCTCGAAAATAATCCGGCCGGTCGCGTTAAAGAGAACCAACTCTGGCTTGATGAGCGGATTATGACTCAACTAAACGTAAAGCCAGGTGACAGTGTCACGATAGGCGATGCCGAGTTTACTGTATCAGGCGCAGTATTGATGGAACCTGGCTTGAGCTTTAATCCATTTCGGCAAATGCCTTCTGCATACATTCATCAAAGTGACGTAGATAAAACAGGAGCAATTCAAGTTGGGAGCCGAGTTCAATACCGTCTGTTTTTACAAGCCGATGATAAAATACTAAAGAGCTTACAAGATGATACGCAGCTTTCTCCGAGCGATCGCTGGCGCACGCAAGATACTGCCAGTCGTAGTAATGAGGTTTTTGAACGCACGACGCAGTATCTGTCTTTGACCGTAGCGATTGTCATCATTATGGCGGCGACAACATTGGTTCTTACTTGTCAAAATTACGTGAACAGCCGGACACAAACTATTGCGATGTTGAAAAGTCTTGGTGCGAGCCGCCGATGGATTGAAAAGTGGATATTTATTCAAGTCACAATCCTTCTCATTAGTGCCAGTGTCGTCGGTCTATTGTTAGGGAGCGGGCTGGAATATTTATTACGCATTCCACTCAAAGACTTATTACCCGATCCACTCCCTGGTTACGGTGTCACACCATTTTTGGTGGCATTTATCTCAGCAGTCTTGATTACGGTGCCTGCTCTCGGTATACCATTGTTAGGCTTGATTAAAACTCCCGCGTTAGAAGTGCTACAGCAGGGTAAAGCGCAACGTTCTTGGAAGCGAATGTTACTTGTTCTAGTTCCCGTTGTTCCACTGCTTTTACTGTATGCAGATAACACCTTAGTTTGGATCGTGCTCACTGGTATAGCGGTACTGTTTGTGGTACTCGCAGCAGTTAGCGTCATACTCACAAAGCTGTTTGCACGTGTTTCAACCCATCCTGCAATGAAGCTTGCGTTGAGTCGTATCAACCGGACGCCAGTAACCAGCGGTCTACAGTTTGGTGCTTTGGCATTATCTTTAATGTTGCTGTCTATCATTTGGCTTGTGCGCAGCGATATTCTCGCTGATTGGGAGAGAACCTTACCTGCAGATGCGCCAAATGTGTTCGCATTGAACATTGGTGATTATGAACTCGATAACTACCTAGAAACCCTAGATAAAAATGGAGTTACGCGGTCACAAGCTTATCCAATAATTCGTGGACGACTAACAGAGATCAACGGTCAAAACGTCAAGGAGATTGATTACGAAGGAGAAGGTTCTGACGCGATACGTCGAGAGCTAAACCTGACATGGGGAGATAGCCTACCAGAATATAATGATGTGCTTTCGGGTGAATGGACAAACAAAGGGAGTGTATCTGTAGAAGCGGATGTAGCAAATGACTTAGGCATCAAACTCGGTGATACGCTGCGCTTTGTAATAAACAGTCAGAATTACGATGCAGTAGTAGATACCATCCGTTATGTCGAATGGCGTGACATGAAGCCTAACTTTTATTTTATTTTCTCATCTGACGTGATGGCTAATTTACCTGGTTCTTACCTCATCAGTTATAGGATTGAAGAAGGAAATGAAGCGTTGTTGACGTCAATGTCACGTGCTCACCCAACGGTCTCTGTTTTAGATATCCGAACTATGGGCGAGAAAATTCAGGCTTTGATTCAGCAAATCGTATCAGCAATCACCATCCTTGCTCTTTTAGGCGTTGTTGCTGGTCTGCTGCTCATCTTTACGCTACTGAGGTTAAGCTTGTCCCAACGCCAACAAGAGATTCGTTTGTATCGCACATTAGGTTCAAGTAAGAAACGGATCAACACAACCCTGTGGGCCGAGTACGGAATTATGGCGTTGATTGCTAGTGGTGTTGCGGTATTCGCTGCGGAAGTTTGTGTGGCCGCAGTCATGACATATGGATTCGATCTCAATGCACAAATTCACCCCGAATTGTGGATAGCTTTACCGCTTGCAACATTTGTTACGTTGGCACTTGTAGTGATGAGTTTGTTGAAAAGATTGTTAACGCCAGTAAACACTTAATCGCAGCGAGTGTTATCAAGTTTGGAACACTCCATGACACTTTTATTTTAGTTATCCACAAAAACAGTGGATAACTTTTGGGATAACTAAATGGGGTAAAAAGTGGGGTGTTTCTGCAGGCTTTGCGCCATGGGTCTTACAGTGAAATTCTTATTCACATAGACACAAAAAAGTGTCTTCTTAACCATGTCGTCAAGTACTTTTTCGCAAATTTTTTCTACTTTAATGCACTTTACAGGCGCTGTTGGATATTTCGCAAACCCATGAACTTTTTGTGATTTTAATCAAGTCCAAACACGAGTAGAATCCACCGTTAGTAAAGAATTTTCCTTATAAAATTTTTAGTGAAGCAATGAAGTCTGAGTTTCCAAGTTATAAAGATAAGCATATCGCTGTTGTTGGTGGCGGTGTAGCAGGTGCAACAGCAGCAATTCATTTTGCGGAGCTGGGTTTTAAAGTTTCCGTAATAGAGAAGGGCGTATCACTAGTAAATGGTCCACCCATTTGTCATTTGCATGCTGGTGGTAATTTATATCGAGAGATTTCCGAGCAACAATGCTTAGACTTGTTAGCACAATCTATCGATACTGTTCGCCTGTATCCGCTTTCACTGAATATTCGTCCGACAATCATCGCGGTTCCTCATTCCGATGGTGGAGACCCATCCACACTAGTTCCGCGATTAGAGGTTGTGAAAAGTGCTTATCAGACGCTCGTTGATAAAGATGAGAGTAATAAAGTGCTCGGCGAGCCAAGCGAATACTACAAACTGTATTCAAAAGCGGAGCTAGAAGCTCTCGCGCAACGTACTCAACCAAGTCATCCTACAAACTTCGATGAGTGGTGCATTCCTTTTGCTCAACATGCTGATCTTGAAGCGCTAAAGTATCCTGTTGTCGCAGTTCAAGAATATGGTTGGAGTGTTTTTCGCCTCGCCGCAATTGCCAACTTAACACTAGATACGCTTCCTAATGCTTCGGTCTTCACACAAGCAACGTTTAAGCAAGCCGATTGGATGGGGGAACACTGGCAACTTGGCTATGAACGTGAAGGTATCGATTACCTGATGACATGCGACTACTTGGTTAACGCGTGTGGCTTTGAAACAGGCTCAATTGACAACACAGTTGGTGCCAAGCGTGACAGGTTGGTGGAGTTTAAAGCCGCTTACGTTACGAGGTGGGCAGACTGTCAACAACAATGGCCAGAAGTTATTTTTCATGGCCCGCGTGGAACCGATAAAGGAATGGCTCAATTGACGCCTTATGGCGATGGTTACTTTCAACTTCATGGTATGACAAAAGGAATCACGCTGTTTGAAGATGGTTTAGTGGAGAGCACGAACTCATCTGCTCAACCTGAACTGCCTATGCCTTTACTCTCGAAGATCCGTAACGGCTGGAGAGAAGAAGTGTTAGAAGAGCGAACGAACAATGCCATCAAACACATGGCGCAGTTTATTCCCGACTATCACTCTGCTGTAAAAGGAGGAAAAGCATTGTTTGGCGCTCAGCAAATTCCCGGAACAGACCCAGTACTCAGAGCGGCAGATGTGACTTTTGAAGATAACCACTATGCGAGAATAGAGGTGGTAAAAGCGTCATCGACACTACTCGCAGCGCAAAAAATGCTTCAATTCTGGTTTGACATCGATCCTAACCAAAATGTGGAAACACAGCATCCGGTCGCTGTAAAGTGGTCTGAACAAGAGGTCGAGCAGTACGCGATTAAACTCACTCAAGAGCGAGGCTATCCACAAGCTTTAGCAGTGCGTTATGGTATGCCTACATAATCGGCTGTGTTTGGGCTCAGTGGTTGTATTAGTACCCAAAAAACTGAGCCCATTGGCACCATACTTCTTGCAAGCCTAGCCTATCTCCTTTCACAAAATTGACTTTTTGTCCGGGCTTCGCCTGTGCCAGTCTAGGTAAGTCAATACGGGCTACGCAGCCAAATTTAGGATACCCGCCAATAGTCTGGTGATCGTTGAGCAGCACAATAGGGTTACCATCGCTAGGTACTTGAATTGAACCTAATGCAATTCCCTCTGATAGGACGCCTTCGTAAGGTGGACGAATGTTATTGCCCTCAAGACGGTAGCCCATGCGATTCGAATTGGGGGAGATGATGAATGCTTTGTTGTAAAATACTTGGCGAGCGTCTTCATCAAAGTCCTCGTTCTGATAGCCTTCAATCACTCTCAGCTTAATGGGTAAGTTGTAATCTGGCTTAAAGCGAAACGTCATTTGCCTTGGTTTACGTTTCGGTAAGTTATGAGGGACAAAGGGAAGAATATCGCCAGCTTTCAAAGCGCCACCATTTGAATCATAACCACCTAGAGATTCTCGCAAGACGGTCGATGCGCTTCCTAAGTGCTGAGCAACATTGAATCCACCTTTAACCGCTAGGTAGGAGCGAAGCCCATTCCTTGCGACTCCGAACTGAAGCTTCTGTCCTTTTTTCAACGTAAAGTCAGACCAATTTGAAATAGGTTCACCATCTATTTTTGCATTTAAATCACCGCCACATATAGCAAGGTGGCAGTTATGCAAGGCAATAAAACAAGCGTTACCCAAAGTAATTTCAATCGCAACGCAATTGACTACGTTACCAAGCAAATGGTTGGCCCAACTGTAAGCATAGTCGTCGACCGGGCCACCTTGAGTCACACCGACATGCGCCAAGCCAAAACGACCAAAGTCTTGAACTAAAGAGAGCGGTCCTGGCTTTTCCACCAGTAATCCACCGTAACTCATAGTACGCCTCCTAAATCGATAAACTCTTGTTTTGAAATAGCATTAAAGGTGACCTTGTCACCCACTTCAAACGGTATAAAAGGAGGAGAGTCGGAGAAGAGCGCAAGCGGGCTTTTACCAATAATGTTCCATCCGCCAGGACTATCTGATGGATAGACGGCCGTTTTAGAGTCTGCGATTCCGACACTTCCGGCCGGCACGTGAGTTCTTGGTGTGGCAAGCCTTGCCATGTGCAATTGAGTATCAACGTCAGAGAGAAATGCAAAGCCTGGAGCAAAGCCAATTGCAGAAACCGCGTACTCGGTTTTCGTATGCAGGGTAATAAGATCGTCTAATGACAGACCTCGCTTTTTAAAACGAGATAGATCTAACGCGGTTTCTTCAGAGTAATATACAGGGATAGTAATGTGATTCGGCTGGGAAAGCTTAAGTGATTGAGTATCAAACTGGCTCACGATTTGTTGCAGCTCATTGACTAAGTTCTTTTCGTTGATTCGAAAAGGTAAGTAATCAATGAGAATAGTTTGATAGGAGGGGACAACGTTCATAACAATTGAAGCGAAAGTTTCTCTTATGCTGCGAGCAAGCTCTCCGACTGCATTTTCAGAAATACTCTCATCAAACTTAATGAAAATACTGCACTCGGAGATCAAAGAGATATTAAATTTCTCTTTATGCATTAATTTCCTCCAGCGTATAGGCTTTGGCGGATCTTTTGGAGCAGCGCGATCGACTCTTCATTGTCACCATGAACACAAATTGTATCGGCTTCCAATAATATGTAACCGCCTGAAGCGGTTTTGACACGCCCAGAGTCAGCTAAGGTCCGGACTTGCTCAAGTATCGCGTGCTCGCTTTTTAACACGGCATTGGGCTGTGTTCTAGGAGTCAGTAAGCCGTCATCTTGGTATAAACGATCTGCAAATGCTTCAAATAGCAAGGGAACATCATAATCGTCTGCGATTTCTAAGTATTTTTCGTTTTCCTGTGAAGCTAGGATCATTAACGGTACTTTGAACAGTGCTGCCGCCTTTACTACCGCTCTAAATATCGCATCACTTTTCATCATGTCGTTGTATAGAGCACCATGAGGCTTTATGTAACTGATGTCTGTGTATTGCGCCCGGCATAATGCTTGTAAAGCACCAACCTGATATATAACCATGTTCGTAATTTCATCACCCGTCATGCTTATGCTTCGTCTGCCAAAGCCTTGTAGGTCGGCGTAACCTGGGTGTGCGCCAATATCAACATCGTTGTCATTCGCTAGGGTGATGGTGTCGTGCATGACATTAGGGTCGGAGGCATGAAAACCACACGCGATGTTCGCCATATCAACATGGGGCATCACGTCTTCATCTGCGCCCATACTCCAAGAGCCAAAGCTCTCGCCCATATCACAGTTCAATGTAAGTTGCTGTTTATTCAATGTCATACGTTTTATTTCTACACAAGCAATGGGTTTACGATGCAGGAAAATGCATCTAGGTTCAGTGACTCACTTCATTCTTCTATCATGAAAACGAAGCTTTTTGAGCAGATAGCTGACGAAAAAGATCACGTTAGTCCATAAAGATGTTGCCGTTATTTGAGTTGATCCGAATTTTAAGGTATTTCGTTTCTTTTCCATCCAATTTTTGAGAATTTAAGGTTATTTTGCATTAGCATCGTGTTAATCTTGTTGCCCTTCATGGGTGATAGATTGCATAATGGTTCTTCTGTCATTTTTGTGGTTGTCTGCGACAGGAATATATATGTCATTACGAGCGAAGCTTATTTGGCCTCTTCTGGTCTTTTTAACGGCTATCTTTGTTATCTCAAAAGGTTACACCTCGTATACTGTATACCAATCGTCTAAGCATGAACTGGTCGAGCAGACAAGAAAGTTGATTAACAACGTTTCTTTCTCAATTAAAGATGCGCTGACGACAAAGGACAAGCAAAAAGCTCAAACTATTCTCGCCAACTTTTTAAACCAGCCAAATGTAACGCGGGTCAAACTTTATGACCAAGATGACCAACCATTCGCTGTTATGGAGATAAGTGGGGCACTAGCACCCGTTCCCAGTCAAACCGAAAGAAGTAGGTTGCACGCTCTAGGCTATGCCTTATCAACCAAATTTCTTTATGTTCTAGAGCCGATTATCCATGATGGCTATGTCATTGGTAGCATTAGAGTCACGCTTTCTCATCGTCCAATCGTAGAAGCCATGCAATCTTTACTTCAAGATAGCGCTTTACTTCTTCTGTTTCTGATCGCTGGTGGCACTGTTTTTTACATAAGTATCGAGAGGCTTGTTCTCAAGCCCGTTATGGAGCTTAGCCGCGTAATAGAGAATGTGACACACGGACGAAGCACGGAAAATCAAGCACGCTATTACGCCAACGATGAAATTGGAGAGCTCGCGAGATCTTTCAATCAAATGATGAATAGGTTAACAGTACGTGAGAAGCAGCGGCAACATTCGCTAGACACACTAGAACAAAAGCGCGCATTTTCAGAAGAGGTTATCGAATCTGTTCAGCATGCATTAGTTATTACAGACAATTCCGGACGTGTTATTCATTGTAATACGGCGACCCAGCAAATATTTCAAAAAAAATTAGATGAACTTAAATACGCCAATATTCGTGATCTAATTAAAACCAAAATACCGAATGAGCTGAGTCAGATCCTGAGTCGAGGCCTAGAGTGCGATGATATTCACCTCAAAAATGCAGATAACGAACAGCAGTTGAGCCTAACCAGTCGTCGCCTCTCGACACATGAATACTTACTGTTTTCGATTCAAGATATCACCGAAATTGAAGAAGCCATAAACCGGCAACGTGTTGCGGGACGTGTTTTTGAAAGCAGCCAAGATGGTCTCATTGTTCTTAATCATCGCGGTGTCATTACGATGGCAAACCCTGCCGTCACTAAGTTAGTCGGCTTAGAGGTGGATCAGCTTATTGGGAAGTCATTCATCCAAACGCTAAAGTGGCGCAAGTTACAGGAAATGATGCCTAGTATCATCGAGTCGATAGAAAATTATGGCGTTTGGCAAGGTGAAGTTATCGAGAAGAACCATATTGGTCAGTTTGTACCGATGTTTGCTCGAGTCAATCGTATCGTTAAGTGTGAAGACTATGGTTTCTATGATCTGGTTATTGTTCTTACCGACCTTTCCGGCGCAAAAGAGATGGAACGATTAGAGCATTTAGCTCATCACGATGCTTTAACGGGGTTAGCCAATCGATCTAAGTTCCATTTAGAGTTGGAACAACTAGTACAACGCTCTGGATACTTGCGTGACGAATTTGCAGTTTTGTACCTCGATCTGGATGGATTTAAAGAAGTTAACGATACCTACGGTCATGATGCAGGTGATGAAGTTTTGAAAAAAGTTTCCGAGCGTCTAACATCTGCGACGAGACATAGTGATTTAATCGCAAGACTTTCTGGTGATGAATTTGTCATGTTGGTAAATCCCGCCAATCAAAAAGTGGTCACCCGAATAGCAGAACAGTTGCTCGAGAGCATATGTGCTCCAATTGAGTACAAAGGTCACTTACTCAAAGTTGGCGTTAGTATCGGCGTAAAATTAGTCGGCGTAAATGAGCGCGATGCTACTCGAGTTTTAAAAAGTGCGGATACGGCAATGTATCAAGCAAAGAAAGCCGGAAAAGGCCAAGCAATATTAATGGGATGCGAATTACAAGAGACAGTTTAAATCGTAACGTCAAAGCTTTAAACTAACCCAATTCGCGTCAGAAGGAATAATAAAATGAAAGTACTCGTTACGGGTGGTATGGGCTATATCGGTAGTCATACGTGTATTCAAATGATCGAAGCTGGCATGACGCCAGTGATTCTAGACAACCTGTACAACAGTAAATCTACGGTATTAGATCGAATTGAAAAGGTATGTGGTGTAAAGCCAACCTTCATTAAAGCCGATATCAGAGATAAATTGGCGATGGTAGAAGCACTAAAGTCGCACAATATTGAAGCTGTTATCCATTTTGCAGGTTTAAAGGCCGTCGGTGAGTCTGTAGCAAAACCTTTAGAGTATTACGACAACAACGTTAATGGCACTTTAGTATTGGTTGATGCAATGCGTGAAGCCGGAGTTAAATCGTTGGTATTTAGTTCATCAGCGACTGTATACGGTGATCCTGCATCTGTACCCATCACTGAGGACTTTCCAACTAGCGCAACTAACCCATATGGGCGCAGCAAATTAATGGTAGAAGAGTGTTTAACCGACTTCCAAAATGCGAACCCTGACTGGAGCATTACACTTCTTCGTTACTTTAACCCGGTAGGTTCACATCCAACAGGCGAGCTAGGTGAAGATCCTCAAGGTATTCCCAACAACTTAATGCCGTTTGTTTCTCAAGTTGCGGTAGGGCGCAGAGAGTTCCTTTCTGTGTTTGGTAGTGATTATCCGACCAAAGATGGCACAGGCGTACGTGATTATATTCATGTAATGGACTTATCCGATGGTCACGTTGCTGCATTAGAAAAAGTAGGTAGCAAAGCTGGCCTTCATATCTATAACCTCGGTACTGGTAACGGCTACAGTGTACTGGACATGGTGAAAGCATTTGAAGCCGCAAGTGGTAAAGATGTCCCATACCAACTTGTTGAGCGTCGTCCAGGTGATATTGCAGAGTGTTGGGCGGATCCATCAAAAGCGATGAATGAGTTAGGTTGGAAAGCAACTCGTACTCTAGAAGAAATGACTGGCGATACATGGCGCTGGCAGTCTACTAACCCTCAAGGTTATCCAGATGCCTAATCTTTAATTTACATAATAGTAACAAAAAGGCGCATAATTGCGTCTTTTTTGATCCAAATCGGAAAAAATCGTAAATTACTGGTTAAAAGGTAGCAAGTATATATAGAGCTGTTAAACTATGCCCGACTCTTAATTTGGGTTATAAATTTTCTCGTAGCTATTGGGGTAGTTCATGGAACTCGGTCTGATCATCACTTTCATCATTGCAGCAGCAGTAATGGTGAAAAAAGAGATGGCAAAACAGTAAACTTTCATTTTTCATACTTTTCTTTACATTTTTGAAATGAAAGCCATAAAAAAGCCAGCATTACGCTGGCTTTTGTGTTTTTAAAGTTTAGAACTCGTATTTAACACTAATGTTGTAATTACGCTCAGCTTGCGTTTTGTCTCGACTTAACTCAGTCTTACCGCGAACATCGTTCCAAAGATGGTATTCTTCATTCGTTAGATTCATAACACCAGCACGAATGGTTATATCTTTCATTGGTTTGTAGTACGCCGTTAAGTCAACGACTGTCGCAGACGGCAAAGCAACTTGGTCTTTGATTCCGCCTTTATCACCATCAGAGTTGATATCACTGTTCGATTTCTTAGCCGTGTAGTTTACTTTTAGGCTTGTCCCCCAAAGTGCATTTGGTGAATCGTAATTTACAGCAGCTACGGCATTCCATGGGTTTACACTGTTCAAAGGATTACCATCACCATCTTCACCTTCTGTGTATGCTGCAACAAAGCGAGTTGTCACGCCTGATGGAAGACCAGCAATGGCATGCCAATCAAGACGGTTAGAGAGCTCAACCCCTTTAATGTTTGCTTCACTAATATTGATATTTGTGAATTCAGTTAAACCACCATTGTTTGATGACGTTTGCTCAATAAAGTCACTGTAATCACTGTAGTAGAACGCTACTTCAGTTGCAGACGCTGCAGTGTTATGACGGTAACCAAGTTCATAAGACAAACTCTTTTCAGATCCCAAATTTGGGTTAGGGCGGTTGGTATAGCCATGAGCCGGATTATCGTAGGTGTAGTAAAGCTCGTCGAACGATGGCGCTCGGAACCCTTGGCTCACTTGCGCGAAGATCGTGCCAGGTTGCGATACAGAGTAAGTTGCTCCTAAACGACCAGTTAATGCAGAGTCGCTAAACTTCTCGAATGACTCTTCAGAAGTATTTGAAGGATTAGTAGAGAAGTAATCGTAACGCACACCTGGAGTCAGAATTAGCTTGTCATTAAGAAGCGAAATTTCATCTTGCAAGAATAAACCAAAGCTTTCTTCTTTTGCATCCGGTGTGTAAACGTAAACAGTATCTGGCGTGCCAGGATCGGAATTAAACTCGCGATTGGTATTACTGATGTCACTATGTTTGTACGATATTCCGTAAACAATA
Source organism: Vibrio sp. YT-18 (assembly GCF_033337345.1). Taxonomy (NCBI): domain Bacteria; kingdom Pseudomonadati; phylum Pseudomonadota; class Gammaproteobacteria; order Vibrionales; family Vibrionaceae; genus Vibrio; species Vibrio sp. YT-18. The sequence continues at coordinate 536,743 of NZ_JAWOQO010000001.1, forward strand.
TAGTGATTTTGAATCTCTTTATCTAACTGAGTTTCGAATTCAAATTTGTCTTCAGTATATTCGTAATCTTTTTTCTGTTGGTTGTCACCACTAGGCGGTACGTAAGGTGGGTAACCTGGGCTGGCTTCGATAAAGCGATTAGACACGCCGTTTTCTTCTTTACCAATCCATGTAAGCTTGGACGTGATCGTATCCGAGATAGCTGCATCTGCAAACCAAATGTGCTTGAGCCCAATGCGATTTTGCTTGGTTGTGTCTTCAGCGTTGAAGTTTTTGTAACTTTTATGTGCGATCTCTGAGTCAGTCTCGTTGTAAATAACTTCTCCCAAGAACTCCAAGCGATGAGCGTCATTCAATTGAGATTGAAGTTTTACCAATAGATCGTTTTTGTAATAATCTTGGTTGTCCACAGAATAGTTATCGTAAGGCGCCTTAGAGAAATTTTGTAGCTCTGCACCATCACGGCGTGTAAAGGCTATAAGTGCTTCTGTATTACCGAAACGCTTTGCTAAAGCTACATGCTCACTAAAAGAGTTATCTTCCGATGAATAAGAGAGTTTAGCTTGACCACCAAAGTCTTTACCATCTTTGAGGAAATCCTTCGGATCTTTTGTTTCGAATGCGACAACACCGCCAATTGCATCACTACCATGTAGGCTAGAAGCTGCTCCTTTAACAATTTCGACACTCTTTAGCATATCGGGGTCGACAGTAACGGCACTAGAATTGATAAACGAATATGGTCCACCGCTGAATACACCTGGTTGAGATGCACCGTCTACTAAGATTTTAACTCGTTTACCTTCCATCCCGCGAATGTTAATACTTTGGACGCCTTGGCGTTGAGTGCCATTAACAGTAACCCCTGGCGTATACTCGAATAGATCATTCAAGTCCTTTACCATGTTTTCTTCGATGTCTTTCTCTGATACAACAGCAACAGAAGCAGCAACAGTGTTTATGGTTTGGTTGGTACGGGTGGCCGACACAACGACTTCTTCAAACTTAGAAGCTTCTTCCGCATAAGCAGTATGGGAAAGGGCAACTAAAATGGAGGCTGACAAAATTGATTTTTTATACATTGGCTTCAATACCTTAGATCCATAATAGGTAACAACACGCGGATATTAATGGATCTAAATGGTAATTACTATCATTACCATTGTCATTTATTGATTTGTATTGAATCTTATTCTTAGGCTATGAGCATTCCTAGTCTTTATTTATCAATATGTTATATTATTTGTCGTTAGTTCTTGATAAGTTCATCCAAATACAACGAATGTGATGAATATCACATTAAGAGAGGCCATGTGCAGAGTCCAATTACGTTAGAAGCACTCCATATTCTAGATGCTATTGATCGAAGAGGGAGCTTTGCTTCTGCTGCGAATGAGTTAGACAGAGCCCCGTCATCGCTGAGCTATCAAGTCCAGAAACTCGAGCAAGACTTAGACATTATTATCTTCGATCGCTCTGGTCACAAAGCCCATTTTACTGAAGCAGGTAAGCTTATTCTTGAAAGAGGAAGAGCCATTTTACAAGCCAGTGAAAAGTTAGTGAACGATGCAACGTTATTGGCGAATGGCTGGGAACTGGATATTACCATTGCCTTCGATGGCATTATTCCTATATCCAACTTTTTCCCGATGGTTGATGCGCTGGCCGAGGTCAGCTCAACTCGAGTCAGGCTGCAAGAGGAGATTCTGGCTGGTAGCTGGGAGTCGTTGAATACGGGGAGAGCTGATTTACTGATTTGCCCATCACTGGATACGCTTCCTCAAGAAGTTAAGTCAGAAAAAATTGGTAAAATGAGTATGTATTGGGTAGCTTCCGCTGATCACTATGTTCACAAGCGTAGTGGTAAGTTTGATGAAGCAGCGCGAGAAAAGTATCGGATCATTGCTATTGCAGATACCGCACGTGAGCAACCCGCGCTCTCAATTAATATTATTCAAAAACAGCCTCGCTTGACCGTCACCAACTTTACGGCAAAAGTAGAAGCGCTCACTGCAGGTTTAGGTATTGGTACATTACCAAGCCAAATTGCACAACCTCTTATTTATAGTGGTGTATTGAAACGAATCGAAGGCACTGAAGAACAGCCGATGAATATTATTTTGGCATGGCGCCGGAACACTATGGGTGAGGCAAAATCCTGGTGTATTCAGTACTTAAAAAAGAATTGGAAACTAAAGTAACAACGTAACTTTTACTTCTTAGATTACCATTGATTACCGAATGTAAGAAGTAAAAGTCATCGCTAATGCTGCGCTTTTCAATTTAAAGGGAGCACCATATCTGCCGTACCGTCTGCAAACTGGATATCGATCTCAAACCCCAAGTTCTGAGCCAACATCAACATCCCTCTGTTTGTTGGCATGGTCATTCCAGACATTTGCTTTGTGCCTTTAACTTTGCAATAGCTGATTATTTTCTGCATCAGCACTTTGCCTAAACCTTTTCCTTTCAAATCTGAACGAACCAAAATAGCAAACTCAGCGTCACTATTGTCTGGTGTAATCAATGCGCGGGCTACCCCTATGATAGACGGTCCGTCAGTATTAAACGCTACCGCAACAAACGCCATTTCGCGGTCGTAGTCGATTTGAGTAAAGTTTGCCAAAGCCTCATGGTTGAACTCTCCAACTTCAGAAAAGAAACGTTTATAGAGATCTTCTTTCGATACGCTATTAATGAATTGAGCATGCAGCGGCTCATCCTCAGGCAAGATAGGGCGAAGCAGGATAGGTTGGCCATCTCGAAGCGTTACAGTTTCGACAAACTCTGCCGGGAAAGGGCGAATCGCTAGCCGTTTTTGGGCGTCTCCTTCGTATTTACACAGTGTGACATCTGCATCAAGGATAGTTAAATCGCTTCCGGACACTAGCACTGGATGGATATCCAGTTTTTGTATTTCTGGTAACTCAACTGCCATTTGGGAGATACGAACCAAGAACTTCGACAACTCAGTAATATCGAGCGCATCTTTGTGTTTCTGCAGGCGAATCTTTCCAGACTTTAGGGCAACAACGACAAGGTAGCGCGCAAGCGTCATGTTCAAAGGAGGAAGTGCAGCGACGGCATCTTGGGCGATATTCCACTCAGAGCCGCCTTGACCAAGCAAGATCACTGGTCCAAAGACTTTATCTACTGCAATACTAATCCGTAGCTCTTCAGCGCTGCCGAGCTTTGCCATCCCTTGTACCAACAGCCCATGTACATTGGCGGAAGGGTAACTGAGCTTTACGGTATCTAAAATGGATAGCGCTGCGTTGGAAACTTCTCGACTGTTTCTTAAATTTAGAGCAACACCGTGAACATCCGATTTATGAGGAATGTCTGGAGAACGCAATTTTACCGCAACAGGATATCCAATATTTTCTGCCATATGAACAGCTTCAATGTCGTCAGATGCAATCCACGTAGGCAAAACGTTAAACCCGAACAGCTTAAATAATGGGCTGGTTTGATGCGTATCTAAGGTGACTGTATTTTTATCCAGTAGTCGTTCATTTGCCCACTCTTTTGCTGAACTCACACTTCCAGAATGTAATGGCTCTGCCGTCGTTGGCGTTTCCATTAGTTGTTTCTGGTTTCGTCTGTATTCGACCAAGTGCATGTATGCTACAACTGCACTTTCAGGTGTTCTATAGGTTGGAATACCTGCTTGAGTAAATGCCAGTCGCGCTTCTCTCGACGTTTGTTCTCCTGACCAGTTGGTCAAGATATTAAAATGCTTATGCCGAGGGTGAGATTTGATTGCATTAATAACGGCTTGAGCAGTTTCAAGAGGATCAGAAACAGCAGAAGGACTATGCATAATCAATATCGCATCTGCACAGTCGTTATTCATCAGTGCGTTAATGGTATCAATATAGCGTTTTTGGGTTGCGTCACCAGACAGATCAATTGGATTTCGAGCACGCCAGTTGGATGGAAGTACTGCTTGTAATTGCTCAATGGAAGCGTCATCAAGCGTTGCGAGTTGGCCACCACGTTCAATCAAAGTATCAACGGACATAACAGCAGGGCCGCCGCCATTGGTGATGATCGCTAAACGCTCTCCACGAAGTGGCACAGAATGCGTGAGTGTTTCAACCGCGGCAAAAAGCTCATGCGTATTGCTGACTCGTAACATACCAGTTCTGCGAATAGCAGAATCGTAAATTACGTCAAGTGTATCTCCGTCTTGCTGCTTAAAAGTATTCATCTCTTTAGAGCGGCCCGCTTTTAGCACCAATATACGTCGGTTACGTGAAGCGGCTCGCGCAGCAGACATAAATCGGCGAGCGTCTTGGATATTATCAACATAAAGCAGAATAGCTTCTGTGTTTCCATCCATACTCAAATAGTCGAGCAAATCTGCAAAATCGATATCCTGTCCACGCCCAATTGAAATGAACGAAGAAAAACCAATGTTCTTATCATTTGCCCAGTCTAAAACCGTGGTACAAACCGCCGCGGATTGTGAGATGAAAGCAATTTTTCCGGGTTTAGCTGCGACAGGGGAAAACGTGCAGTTAAAATTGTGCCAAGGAAGAATGATACCTAAGCTGTTTGGGCCTAAAACTCGAATGTTCAATGATGAGATATCTAAAGGCTTAGGGTCATCAGAGATAACAATCGCAAACGGTGTGCCTCTCTCATCTAGCTCTTTAAGCAATTGCTCGTTACGTGAAACGTTCGTACACAAAATTGCAATATCTGGCGTATAGGGCAGGGAAGCTACATCAGGGTAAGCGATCACGCCAGATACGGCTTTATATCGCGGCGTTACTGGCATAATCGCGCCACCAAATCCACTTTGTAGAAGGTTGCGCATCACAACATGTCCTGCTCGCAATGCTTTTTGAGATGCCCCAATAACGGCCACAGAGTTGGGTTTAAAGAGTTTATTTAGTTTATTCATGCTGACTCCTAGCCGTTTGTAAGTCACGTTGGCTTCTCGGTTTCATATCAATCATAAACGAATAATTTACTGATAAAACATCTTCAGACCAGACATTGCAGAAAATGTGTACGATGCTTATGGAGTTTGTGTTATTCATCACATCAAAATCACAGATTATTGTATTTGATGCTTGATAAACGGCCCTGCTATCGGCATGATTTATCGTAATATTTATCCAGAGCATTTGTTACTTCATGAAAAAAATCGCAATCATCGGCTTGTCAGTTCTGCTTTCTGCTTGTGCATCTGAAACTTACATCACGGATGTGACCTCAGAAAGTTACCGAGAGGACTACAAATCAGATCGTATCTCTAAACCAATTATGGCGTCTGAAAACGCTGTAGTAGAAAAAGACGTACAACCAACTGTTGTGAAAATGACGGCAAAGCCTGAAGAAAAGAAAGTAGTCAAGCTAACGCCAAAAGAGCAGGCGAAGCCAGTTAAGATCGTACCACCAAGTAAAAAGCAAGCTGGCATTCAACGATTCGGCTATACCATTCAAGTCGCAGCTGTGGGTAGCCAAGCTAAAGTCGATCAGTTTGCAAATAAGCTGCCACAGAACGGTCAGCCAATTTGGGAAAACTACAAAGTTGTAAACGGTACTAAGTGGTTCTCAGTTTTATACGGAGACTACGCAACAAGCGCAGAAGCCAAGCAAGCGATTTCGACTTTGCCAGCTCAATTTCAGCAGTTAAGGCCATTTGTTAAAAGCATTGATGCAATCAAAAACTCAGCTTACCCAACGCTTAACAAATTAAATTAACACATAAAATAAGGGAGCGAATAGCTCCCTTATTTATTTGCTCAAATCCTATTCGAACAACATTCCTCACATTAAAATTACTGTACGTCACACTTCAAAGGTTTATCATAATAAATAGTATCTTTTGTAGGTCACGGAAAGATGGATTCATGATTAAAAATATTCTTTTACTATGCGGCGGTGGCTCTTCTGAGCACGAGATTTCATTATTGTCTGCAAACTTTGTCGAACAACAACTAAATCTTATTGAAGACGTTCACGTTACACGCGTAGAAATTAAAAACGAAGGTTGGATGACCAACCAAGGTGAGTTGGTTTACTTGGATCTCAATACCAAGCAGTTGTGCTCAAGTGAATCTAATCAAACCATTGATTTCATCGTGCCTTGTATACATGGTTTTCCTGGCGAAACAGGCGACATTCAATCTCTGTTTGAAATCGCAGGTATTCCTTATCTTGGCTGCGGGCCAGAAGCGAGTAGCAATAGTTTCAATAAAATCACATCTAAGCTTTGGTACGACGCTATTGGCATACCCAATACGCCATACTTATTCTTAACGCGAAACGATGAAGAAGCTCACGTTCAAGCTCATAAAGCCTTTGAAAAGTGGGGAAAAGTTTTTGTTAAAGCCGCTCGCCAAGGTTCTTCCGTTGGCTGTTACAGTGTCACAGAAAAAGACAAGCTTTCTAATGCAGTAAATGATGCTTTTGGGTTTTCTGACCAAGTGTTGGTTGAGAAAGCAGTAAAACCTCGAGAACTTGAAGTTGCTGCATATGAGATGAATGGCCAACTACATATCACTAAGCCAGGCGAGGTCATCGCGCCTGATGGTGCTTTTTACTCGTACGATGAAAAGTACAGCAGTTCAAGTCACTCGCTCACAGAAGTTGAGGCGAAGAATCTAACTCAAATACAATTAGATTCCATCCAACACGCGTCAGAGACGGTGTTTAAACAAATGAATCTTCGTCATTTATCTCGTATCGACTTTTTCCTAACGGAAGATGATGAGATTTACTTAAACGAAGTAAACACATTTCCAGGAATGACTCCGATCTCAATGTTCCCTAAAATGCTTCAAAACAACGGGCACAAATTTCATGAGTTCTTGGAAGATTGTATAAACAGTGCAAAGTGATTAACGTTATCGAGACGCGTTTTATGATACAAGTTGTTTTCTAGAGCAAGGATTATTCAAGCCGTATTTGAATATTGCTCAGTAGCAATTATGATTATATCAACGCATTAAACAGATGACTCAGTGGTATGGCGATTTCAAATTATAGAGGTTTTAACCTGCAGTCAGTCGGATCAGATGGCAGTGTTTGGAAGGTTAAAATCAAGAACCACGTTTTACAGGGCAGTTTGACGGCGGTAAAGAAAAGCATTGATTGGTGGTGTGACACCGCATCGATTATTGATCCCAAAGAGTTTGCTTCACTCGGACAAAGAGTGCAGCAAACTGGTGTTGCAAAATCAGAGGTCTTTAACGGCTATACTATTCAAAACGATACAGGCCAACCTAACTCTTGGTACTGTATGTTTAATGGTAAACTGATTAAGGGCAGTAAAGCCGCTATTCAACGCCATATCGAAGCTTATTTGGTTGCAAAGCAAAAAGCGATGCAAGCTCAACAACAAAAGAAACAATAGAATGACTCTGGTATATTCAACAGAAACCGGTCGAATTAAACCGGAAGAAGAAAAAGTATCTCGCCCTAAAGGCGATGGTGTTGTTCGGATTCAGCGCCAAACGAAAGGCCGTAAAGGTAAAGGCGTATGCATTGTTACAGGTTTAGACTTGGATGATGCACCTTTAAAGTTATTAGCGGCAGAACTCAAAAAAGTCTGTGGCTGTGGTGGCTCTGTAAAAGATGGCAATATCGAGATTCAAGGTGATGCTAGAGACAAGATCAAGGCACATCTTGAAAAGAAAGGCATGACAGTTAAATTAGCCGGTGGCTAATTTAATATTTCCAGTAAACAAAAATGGCGTCTAAAGAAATAGACGCCATTTTTTATAAGTTGCTAATTGAAGAGCAAGCAATCGTAGATTGATAGATCGATATTAGCTATTTTATGGTAAATAACCATTATGTTTAATGCTCACAGTAAGGCCCTTAAATTTAAAATCTGCAGGGGAATAGGAGCATACTCAGACAGCATTTAGCGTACGACGACATACAATTTAACATAACACATATAATGCGCACTGTAATAGTGGTTCCTGTGGACTTGAAATCACTAAGGCTAATCCAGTGCAAGCCATTGAGATTCCTGACAATCCAAGCCCATTAAACTTTTTTGCAATTCCTTCCCATACTGCTTTTATCTGCGGATTATCATTGCGATCAGCGTGACAACCCAACAATGCAATCTCAGGGTCTAAACCTGATTGCTCTGCAAGAAAAATTGCTTGTGTATCAGTCATATAACGCTTTCCTTTGCGGAAATCACTGATTCTCTGCGGCGGTACATTCATATCCGCTGCAATTTGTTTGTCTTGTACGTAACTTTGAGCCTTTTTGTAGGCATCTAATAGTTTGTTCTGATACATACCGCTTCCTCCGTTTCCGTCAGTTTAGCTTATCAATCACCATTTTTGGTGTCTTGCGCTAACCAATTTTGGTGATTACGCTAATAACCAAATTTGGTTACTCACTTCAAAACTGGATTGGTTTTAATGGAATCTCAAGCTCAAATCATCTATTACGACTTGCTGCCTGACTACACGGTTTCTGTGTTGGTCAAAGGTTGCGACGAATGGGATTTGCTTAAATCCATGTCTCACCTTGAGTCTTGGGCTTCCTCTCAGTTCACTTCTTATGAGTTGGTGTCCATCACCAACACGACTGTTGAACAACGTATCAATTTGGGGGTGTTTGATGACTACTGCAACTAACATCCTCAAAAAGTTCGATGAGCAAAGCGTTCATATTGATTACCTGTGTTTTACGTTTGCTGTGAAAGACTTACGCCATTGTCATGATGCGGTTCGTCGATTGCACAAGCATGAGGAATACAAAGGCTTTGCCAAATCAGGGCTGTTACAGCGTCACTGTCGTGCGCCTAAGTTCCCTGCTCCACCTGTGTTTAATCCGACCGTCGCTAAGACGTCTGAAGAAATTGAAGCGTACAACAAAGCCTTTGATATCTGTTACCGCAACTACCTAGAAGATTGCTTGCGCATTTTCACCAATCAAGTGCTTGGTTTGTCGCTGTCAGCACCTCGCGGTTTGGGTTTTCAGTTCTACACCGAATCCATGAAGCTGACTTCGCCAGATGGTGAAGACTTCTGCGGCTTCGTTGGTATCGGCGGTAACAATGACACGGTGCATTTCCAAATCAACGGAACGGGATGCAAGCATGTATTTGCCCGTCGTCCTGCGTGGTCGCTGCATGACTGGCTGACCAATGTACTTGGTGTGCAAACTCTGGCGCGTGTTGACTTGGCCTATGACGATTACGACGGCATTTTTGATTGCGAATACGCTTACAAGGCGTGGCGTGACGACTGTTTCCGCACTGCTGAACGTGGCCGTGGTCCTGTACTTCATGAAGACATGACCATTGCCAGTATCGGCAAAGACGGCAAACCGATTTACACCAAAGAACAATACTCGATTGGTTCGCGTACCTCACGCATTTACTGGCGTATCTACAACAAGGCACTTGAGCAGAAACTCGCGAACACGGGTCTTGTCTGGTATCGCTCTGAAGTCGAGCTGAAAAAATGGAATGTTGATGTATTGCTGAATCCAGCTGGCGCGTATGCCGCGCTCAATGATTTCGCAGCCTCGATTTCTACTGCAAAGAAATTCAATACCAAACCTGTCCCGACGAAACGCGCGGCGTTAGACCTGTTGGCCTCTGCGCA